>JBBQHO010000150.1:0-9327 GCA_038324055.1 Polyangiales bacterium
GAGCCCCTCCGTGAAGAGCGCATCGGCGGGCACCTTGCCGAGCTCTTGCTCGACAATGGCCAAGCAATCGCGCCGCTCAGCCAACATGCGTCGCGCCGCCTTCTTGAGCAGACGCACGCGCTGGTCGAACGACAAGGCGGCAAAAGCTGGTTGCGCTGCGCGCGCCCTCGCTGTGGCCGCGCTCACGTCCGCGACAGTGGAGACTGGGACCGGATCGAGCCGCGAGCCGCTCCGCGGGTCGACGCCACCGAGAAAGCCGCTGGGGGCGGAGGTCTGGCCGTTTGGATCGTTTCGCTGGGCTGAACTCGACATGGCGGCAACTGCCCTATCACGAAGCCCGGGTCTTGGGCATGAACTGCACGCCAAGCACGCTCAGGCCGCAGAGCGTGAGGCTGCTGATGCGGGCCAAGACCGCGATGGCCACGGCCTTTTCGGGATGCTCGGCAAGTCCCAAGGCCGGGGCGAAAATGCGGTACACGCCCTCGGTGACGCCGACTTGGTTCGGCACCAGGTCGCCGAAAGCCGCACTCACCAAGTGAATGCCCTGCGCCGTCAGAGTGGACGTCAGGGTGAAGGTTCCGGAAACGGCCAGGAGCAAGAGACCGTACTGCACCGTCTGCAAAGTGCGCCCGACGACGCTGAACGACAGCGCCAGCACGTGACGCGGCCGGCTCTCGCGAAAGTGCTCGTCCAGCTCGGGGCCGAAGCGCGCCAAGCTCTCGAACTTCTTGCCCAAAACTCCGCCTGGATTGGCACGCAGCATGACCAGGTAGATGCCGCCACCCAGCACCAGTGTCCCCAGCCCGTTGACCAAGAGCAGCCACATGAGCTTGTCGCTGCCGAGCAGCGCATACACACCGCACAGGCACACCAAGCTCATGACCGTGTTGGCGATCAACGTCAGCGTCTGCATAATCGCAGCACCAGCCGCGGCACGCGTCTTGCCGACGAACGGGGCCATCATCGTGGCCCGAGCCACCTCCGCCCCTGCTCGACCCACGGGCAAAATCGCCATGGTCGTGTAGTGCACGAGCGTTGTTTCGATCCAAGCACGCGCGGGGATCGAACGAGCAGGCGGGCCATAGAGCACCAAAACCGCGAGCCCCTCGAATGCGACCCAGGAGAGATCACAAACCAGGATGAACGGCAGCCATGGGCCAGCGTCCAAGAGCACCCGCAAGAGCTGAGCCGCACCAACCGCTCGCACGAGCAGAACGAGTGCGACTAGGCCGGCGACGAGCAGGACCCAACGGCCGTACTTGGAGAAGAATCGCTTGCCCCGGGCCCAGAGGTCTTGGCGAGCGCTGCTGAGTTGGGGGTCACGCTCGGACGAGGCGTTCACGGCGCGGCATCATGGTCGCCGGGCCTGGGCTGCGCCAGCGCTCTTCCGCAAACGAGACTACGCGGAAGACGCCAAATCAGGTACTTCGCTGGGAGCCTGCGAAAGTCCGTTCGCCCTCATCTTTTCGCAGAGAGATGGCCGAAACACGGCTCGTGTGGACAGGAGCCAGCGGCAGGTACATAGCCAGCCCCTAGACGCCGACCGGGCGCCTTCGAAGCCACGATGACCCCGTTTTCATCCGCAACACAGCTCAAGCACACGCCCATTCCGCGTGTCTTCGGTAGCGCGTTCGAATTGGCTGCTCACGCGTCGATGGCTCGCTGGGATTACGCGCTCAAGAACGTGCGCAAGACGCAGCTGGCGCAACTCCGCGCAATCACCGAGCACGCTCGCTTCACCGAGTTCGGTCGCAAGCACGGCTTTTCCGACATACGCAGCGAGATCGATTTTCGCCAGGCGGTTCCGATCGGTGACTACGATTCGTTCTCTCCCTACATCGAACGCATGCGGCTGGGCGAAAGCGGCCTGCTCGTACCCGAGTTCGTGCGCCACTTTGGCAACTCGTCGGGCAGCTCGACCAAGGGACGTAGCAAGTTCCTGCCCATCAATGAGCGCCAGATCAAATTCCAGCGCTCCAGCGGCGCCGACGTGCTGTTCCGTTTCCTCAAGCACCGCGGCATGAAGGGTTTCACCCAGGGTTTCAGCCTGGGTTTGTTCCCGCCCACGACCATGCGCGACGAAGGGCCCGTCAAGATCACGTCGAATCCGGCGCTGATGATCGCGACACTGCCCAAGGCCAGCAAGCTCGTCTACCTGCCCGAGGACGACATCCTCAACATGACGGACTACGACCAGAAGCTCGGCGCCATCGCGGCGCGCTACCTGGATCACGACGTCCGTCTGATCAGCGGCACCACCTGTTGGTTCTCACTGCTTTTCGACAAGCTGCTGAGCGAGGCGCGCAAGCGCGGCAGGAAGGCCGACGTGGTCACCGATCTGTGGCCGAACCTGACGGTGCTCATGGGTGGAGGCGTCGCTGCTGCTCCTTACCTGGATGTGATTCGGGATCGCGTGGGCGGCGACGTGCCCCTCGTCGACACTTACAACGCCACCGAGGGCGGCATCTACGCGTCGAGCGATCACGCCAACCCGGGCGCTGGCATGCTGATGCTGCCGCACCAGGGAACGTACTTCGAGTTCGTGCCGGTCGAAGAACTGACTGCAAAAAGGCCTACGCGTCTGCCCTTGTGGGAAGTACAAAAGGACCGCGTCTACGCCATCGTCGTCACCACAGTTGCTGGTCTCTATGCGTACACGCTGGGAGATCTCGTGCGATTTCCGAGTGTTGACCCACCGCGTATCGAATTCGCCGGTCGCTTGAGCGGCTGCCTGTCGACGACGCAGGAGCTGACAACACACGTTGAAATCCAGGAGTCGGTTGCGGCGGCGGTGGCTCAGGCAGGCGGAAAGCTCCTCGACTTCACCGCCGGAGCGGATGTTGGGGTGGACGGCTCGGCAAAGTCACGATACGTGCTGTTCGCCGAGTTCTCGGAGGCGTCGCCTCAAGATCCCCGGCGCTTCGCGTCGGCCTTCGACGCAAAGCTCTGCGAAGTCAATCGCGTCTACCGCGAGCACCGACACGACAATACGGCCATCCTCCCACCCGAATTCGTGGTGCTCCCGGAGGGCTCCGTCGCGCGGTTCATGAAGGACATTGGAAACGTAAGCGTTCAAAGCAAGTTTCCAAGAATCGTCGACGACGAGCGGCGCGACATTCTTCGGTCTTACGGTGGCAGATCCACCGTGCTCACAGCGTAAAGGTTCGGGATTGGCCACTCATTCGAATCGAGATCGCCTTGTCGGACAGTCAATTTGGTAAGCAGGATAGTTTCGCGCAAAACGAGGAACATATGGGACGCTTAGGTGTAGTCATCATTGGTTTGAACGGGGCAGTTGCCTCCACACTGGTTGCAGGCGTAGCCCTGATGAAGAAGGGTGTGGTGCCACGCCGTGCGATGCTCACCGAGCCCGACGACGCCATCAGCGCCGAGAAGCTGACCGATCTGCTTCAATTCGCTTCGCTCGAAGACCTCGTCTTTGGCGGCTGGGACCTGAACGACGACAATCTCTACACCGCAGCGCTCAAACACGGCGTGTTCCGTGCCGACGAGCTGGCAACGGTGAAGACGGAGCTCGAGGCCATCAAGCCTTGGCCGGCCGTTTTCTCTCGGGAGTACGCCAAGAACCTCTCGGGGCGCCACGTGGTGGGCACCGACGGCGGTCACCGCGGACAGATCGAAGCCATCAAGAAGGACCTCACGACCTTCAAGGAAAAGGCCGGCCTGCGTCGTATCGTGCTCGTCAACTTGGCTTCGACCGAGAAATGGATGGACCGTACGGCCACCCACGAGACGCTCGAGGGTTTCGAGAAGGGCATCGACAGCAACGATCCCGGCGTCTCGCCGACGATGCGTTACATGTACGCCGCCAACTCGCTCGGCGTGCCCCACGCCAACTTCGCGCCCAGCCTGGCCAACGTTCCGGCTTTGCGCATCCAGGCAGAAAACCACGGCGTCCCCTACTGCGGCATGGACGGCAAGACCGGCCAGACCTTGGTCAAGACGGCCATGGCCTCGATGCTGCGCCTGCGTCGCCTCATGGTGGACGGCTGGTACTCGGTCAACTTCTTGGGCAACAACGACGGTCTCGTTCTCGACGACCCGGCTTCGAACGAGACCAAGGTTCGTTCCAAGGCCAGCGTTCTGGACAGCGTGGTGGGTCACAAGGTGGAGAACCACCAAGTGCACATCCACTATTACAAGCCTCGCGGCGACGCCAAGGAAGCTTGGGACAACATCGACATTTCCGGCTTCTGTGGTCAGCCCATGCAGATGAAGATCAACTTCCTCTGCAAGGACTCCATCTTGGCAGCTCCGTTGTGCATCGACATGGTGCGCATCCTCGACGTGGCTCAAGAGAACGGCGACAAGGGCATCCAGCGCCAGATGAGCGTCTACTTCAAGTCGCCCTACGCGGTCGACGGCGAGCAGCCCCAACACGATCCGTTCGTTCAAGAGCGCATCCTGTTTGCTTGGGCTCGTGAGACGGCTGCCAAGCAGAAGAACGCCCAAGCTCGCCCGAGCAACGGCGGTGGCACGGCGAGCCTGGGCGCCACCCAACAGCGCAAAGACGACTGAGTCGTCCAAGTCCCGTTCGGGGACGACAGAACGAGCCGCGCGGTCGAAAGACCCCGCGGCTTCTTCTTTTTTTGAGGGGCGACCAGCCTGGATTTGGCGCTATAGAGGCGCCTCGCATTCGGAAGTCTCCAAGAAATACCTATGGCTCTCCCCGCATCACTCCTCGGACCTGAAGGTCCCGTGCAGCTCGTCGACAAGAACTCCCACACGCTGTGGCCGATCCTCGACGACGAGTGCAAGAAAGCCGTACTCGGCGTGCTCGATCGCGGCGTGCTGTCGGGCAGCTTCGCTCCCGAATCCATGGCTTTTCAGGAGGAGTTCGCCGACTTCGTCGGCGCCAAGCACGCCCTCTTGACCCACTCGGGAACGAGCGCCTTGATCGTCGCGCTGGCCGCAGCCGGCGTAGGTCCCGGTGACGAAGTGATTGTGCCCGCCTACACGTTCGTCGCTACGCCCCTGGCTGTGGTGGCGTGCGGCGGTGTCCCCGTATTCGCCGACGTGGATCCGCTAACCGGCAACGTGACGGCGGAGACCGTGCGACCTTGGCTCAGCCCCCGCACGCGCGCGCTGATGCCGGTGCACGTTCACGGCAACCCGTTCGACGTGGACGAGCTAAAAGCATTGGCCGCGAGCATGGGCGCGGTCGTGGTCGAAGACGCGGCCCAAGCTCATGGCGCGACCTACAAGGGCCAAAAGGTGGGGGCTCTTGCGGCCGGCGGCGGCTTCTCGCTCCAATCGAGCAAGAACCTGGGCGCAGGCGAAGGCGGCGTGTACGTCACCAACGACTACGACCAAGCAGAGCTGGCCAACCAGATCCGCAACTTTGGCCAAGACTTGCATATGAATGAAGCTGGCCGGGGTGACGCTTCGCGTCCGCTCGATGGTTGGCGTTCGATGGAGAGCTTGCGCCCCGGCAGCATGTACCGCGGCAACGAGTTGCTGGCCGCCGTCGCGCGCGCCCTGTTGAAGAAGCTGCCCGCACGCACGCGGGCCGCCCAAGACAACGCCGAGCGCCTCAGCGCACGCCTGCGCGCGCTGCCGGGAGTGCTGCCCCCCGAGAGTCGCGCCGACCGCACGTCGGTCCACCACAAATACCGCGTTCGTATCGATTCGAAGGCCGCCGGTCTGGAAGAGTTCAGCGCCCTGCGCATCCGCAACGCGCTCGTGGCGGCCCTGAAAGCCACCGGCTTCGAAACCACGCTTTGGGAGCGCACGACCCAAACGGCGCAATCGGTGTTCGCCAAGCGGACCGATCTGCCGGCTCACGTGCTCGCCAACTATCACGCGGCGTTTCCGGCTACCCAGGCACTGCTCGATCACTCGTTCTTGCTTTTCACGCAGTCGTGCCCGCTCATCGCGCAACCTGCAGAAGTGGTCGACGTCTACGGCGCCGCTTTCGAGCGCCTGTGGGAACAGCGCGTCGCCATCGTGCAAGCGTTCGAGGACTGAAGCGCAGGCTTCGCTCACCGCCCGAAACGGGAGGGCCACCGTCAGGGCTCTGCTCGCAAGCCCTGGAAAAAGTGCCAGAAGGCTGGCGTGGCGAACTGGTCCTGTCGAGCGTGCTCCTCACCGGTCGTCTCGCACCAGACGACCGGATAGTCGGGTAGACAGCCGCGGTAGCTGACGCACGGTGATGGATCGACGGGATCGGACACAGCAGGGTCGTCACACTCGTTCGTCGCGAGCATCCGGTCGCGGGCGGAGCGACTCCAAGGAATTAGGTTTACCGGGTCGTTGGCGTCATGCACGAACATGCGCGCCACGGGCCCGCCGCAGTCTTCAGGCAGCGGAGGCTCGCCGCCGGTCACGCTGGCGAGGCCGCGAAACACGGCGGAGCGAACACACGCGAGCTGATTCACTACCCACGAACCGCTGCTGTACCCGACAGCAAAGAACGAACTCTTGTCGGTGCAAAAGCGAGCTTGCACGTCTTCGACCATGGCGTCGATGAACGGCATGTCCGATTCCGCGCCGCCAGGCGTGTCATGCCAGCAACCATCGTCGCGCGAGCCCTGACCGCGGACGATGATCGCGTCCGAGTCTGTGCCCGTTTCCATCGGCAGATTGTTCGTGACGCTGCCGCAACCGTGCAGGACGAAGATAACGGGATAGGCGCGCGCCGGCTCATAGTTTTGCGGGAGCCACGTTGAGTAGGGGCGGTCCTGGCCGCCCACGCTGACGCTCGTCTCGACCCAAGCGTCGGTTTGCTGGGTGGTGGGAATGTCACAGCCGGCGCTGTCGGTCGAGGACCGACCGCCGCTCGCGGCTCCACCCGTCGAGCCGCCACCCGTCGAGCCGCCGCCGGTCGAGCCGCCGCCGGTCCCGCCGCTGCCTCCAGTTGGACTCCCGTCACAGCCCGTGGCAACGCCCCCGCTACCTAAATCGTTGCTCGACGAACCGGAGCAGGCAGACGCCAAGAGTGCGCTGAGAAGCGCTGCGGTGGAGAGCGGCCAATGCGGAATGCTTTGCATGTTCGAAGAGCTGTCTTGGCCCTTGCTGGAGCTCTTCGCGAGAGGCGAGAAAGCGCCCCTGGGCACCGGAAGTTTTGAGTCAACCTGCTATCGCTCCGGCGCGGCCTAGAGGGAGCCTTCGACGCCAAAGGTTGGAAAGGTGGCCGGGCCCCGATCATGGCGTTCTCGCTAGTGGCGCTGCGAGGCTCACGGCCGCTTGGCAGGCTCGGGCAACGCCGCCTTGCCGCTCTGTACGGCGTCCACGATGGCCTTGGTCAGCCCGTCATCCTTTTGGATGCAGGCCTTGGAGACGTCGCCGCTGTACGCCCCTTTGCACTCCTTCTTACGAGCGATGAAGGCGTCGCGCACGGCAGGTACTGCCTTGAGCGCCTCCTGCATATCTTCACCCAAGTAGCGCCAGTCGATGCGACCCCGCTTGGGGCTGGGCGCCTTGTGGGTGCTGACCTCGGTCGCGTCCAAGGTCACACAGGAGCCGTCCCAGCGAATGGCGTCGTAGCCGCCCTCCGCTCCGCTGATCTGCATGCCGCCAGCAGGTCCCGCGCGTTCGTAAACGAGCACGACCTCCTCGTCGAAGGCCAAGAATTCATCGCCGCTCGTCACACCGCCGGACGCATTCACGGCTTTGGTCTTGCGCGTCAGGTAGCCGCGCGTGAACGGCGACTTGGGGCTAAACAACACCAGCGCGACGTCGGGATACACGTCCGCGCAGACCTTCTTGACCCACTTGGGACTGGCCGTGCAGACCGAGCCGTCCTTGTGACAGGTCGTCGGGATAGCGCTGGGGCCGGCAGCCTCCGGCTCTTCTGCTGCTGACGGCGATGCGGCGGGCTTGGTAGCAGCCACGGGTTCTTCGTCCGCGCTCGCCACGGCCTCCTCCGCTGGCGGGGCCGAGCCTCCACAGGCTGCGAGGAGGGACAGAGCTGCGGCAAGGCCGAGAAGGCGACGAATCATGAACACGGCCGACCACGGATCAGGGCTGGTAGTCAAGCGACACTGGAATCTCGGGTCAGACGCGCGCTTCGATCATGCGTCGAATCAGGTCGGTCCAGCGCTCAGCGGCCAGACGCGGATCGGGCGACGCGCCGGCCGAGATGGTTTTGACGAACCATTGGTCAAAGGCCACAGCCAGGCCGCCTACGGCTTCGATCAGGATCTCCAAGGGGAGATCGGCGCGGACCGCGCCCAACGCTTGGCCGAGCGTCAGCATGTCGGAGTAGTAGGCAGTGCCGCTCGAAAGCACTTGATCTGACGCGAGCTCGGAAAGCAGCGCCGGGTCTCTTTGCAGGCACTGCAAGATGGCGGACGCGCGTGGATCGCGCAGGATGAATTCGAAGCCGAGCACCGAGGCGTCGAGTGCACTGCGCCAGAACTCGTCGACGCTGCAAGGAACCGTGAGAGACGCCAAGCTTTCGAAGAAGGTTGCGTAGCAGTCGACCACGACGGTGAGAAAGAGGTCGCGCTTGTTTTCGAAGTAGTAGTAGGCCGAGCTCTTTCCTAGACCGAGGCGATCGAGCAGCTTGTTGTAACTGGTGGCAGCGAAGCCCGAGCGCGCGAACTCCTCGGCGGCGACGTCGAGGATCTGCCGGCGCCTCTCGGGCGCGAGTTGGGCGAAGCTGTTGCGAGGCACGGGAGGGGACGATCAGGGACAGCGGTAAGCAGGGGCTGGCGGGTCCGGCCGATCGCAAGCCGACCGCCGACGCCCGATGCGTAGCTATTTTTGCATTGTACCGCCAGTACAACCACTGGTACAGAAGGCGAATGACACCGCAGCTCGACAACTTGCTCAAATACCAAGACGCGAATCTGGCCCGAAAATGGTCTGGCAAGCGGGTTCCGATCTCCGAGGTCTACGAGGCCTTTATCGACGGTCGGGTCGACATCCCTGCCGAGCGCTGGGGCGACTTTTTCGCCAGCCGGCGCGAAACCATGTCGTTCAGACTCACCGAGTCGCATTTCACATGGGCGCTGACCAACTTCTTGCCCGAGGTCTCGCTCCACACGCGTGGTCAGGACAAGCGCATCGTTGGTGAGCACTACAACCGCGGCAACGATTTCTTCGGTTGGTTCTTGGGCGAAGCGATGGTCTACACAGCCGCTTCATTCGAGAACCCGAGTATGTCGCTTGAAGGCGCGCAGTATCGCAAGATCGATCGCGCTTGCCAGAAGCTGCGGCTTGCGCCCGGCCAGACCCTGCTGGACATCGGCTGCGGCTGGGGGACTTTCGTCGCTCGCTCGGCTGCCGAGTTCGGCTCCACGAGCTACGGCGTCACCTTGGCCGAGGAGCAGGTCCTGTTCGGCACGGCGCGGATCAGCGCCT
>JBBQHO010000151.1:0-9264 GCA_038324055.1 Polyangiales bacterium
ACTGGCCGTCGAGCTGTCTTGGCTCAAATCACGCGGTCCGACCGAAAAGTTCGTCAGTGATCTGATTCAGACCGCTTACCACATCGCAGAGGTGGCCGAAGAGCGCCGCCTCGACAAGGCCGAGCCGCACAAGCGCTACGATGACGAGATGCGGAGTCGCTATCCGATCCACATCTTGCTCGAACTGGACAGCATCATGACCAGCATCGAGCAGCTGCCCAAGAACGAACTGTCGCGCATGTTGCGCTTGGTCGTCTCGTCGACTTTGACCAAGTTGGCCTTTTCCGAAGGCGACACGACGCGCCAGAAGGCGCCCCGACGCTTGCCGGGCGGCTTTGCCATTCAGCTGTTCGCGGACAAGGCCAACGAACTGGGTGAACGGCTCAACGCCTTGAGTGCCCGCGTGCCCGCGCGCACGCCGCGCGCCCACGTCACCCATGCTGACGCGCGCAATGTCGAGTTCGTCGAGGACGAATCGATCGATCTGATCGTCACGTCCCCGCCCTACCCCGGCGTCTACGATTACCTCGAGCACCACATGCACCGTTTGCGTTGGCTCGGGCTCAAGGAGAGCCGCTTGGCCGAGCACGAGATCGGCGCCAAACGCGAGTACCGCAGGTTGCGACTCGAAGAGGCGGCCGAGCGCTGGCAGTACGAGATCGGACACGTGCTGCGCGATATGCGACGCATGCTGACACGAGACGGACGCGCGGTGATGATCATCGCAGACTCGGTGGTGGACCGGCAGGCGCTCTACGCCGACGAGCAGATCCAAAAAGCCGCAGAGTTCGCTGGCATGAAGATCACGGCCGTGGCCTCGCAAGAGCGCCCGCTGTTCCTCTACGGCGCGGCAGAAGCCTTCGGCAACACGCCTCGCCAAGAGCACGTCGTGATCCTGCGACCTGGTCCTGTGCCGCGAAAGCCTCGCGCCGATGGCGATTCGCGCTCCGAGGGCGGCAGCCGACCACAGGACGGTCGACCTAGCCCACGGGACGACGGAGCCAGGCGAGTACCTGGTTCTCCAGACCGAGGGGGCCCGGCTCGCCCAGATCGAGGCCCTCGGGAAAACCGAGGTGCCCCGCGGTTCGACTCCAAGCCACGCGTAGCCTTGGGCTCGGCGCGGCCGACAGGACCGCGCCAAGAGGGATCATCGGATCGGCGGGGGCCCCCACGTAAAGGGCCGGGACCGAAAGACCGCTGAGCTTCGGGCCCGCGCTCACCTTCTCATAATAGTCGCGCGCGCCCGTAAAGCCGAAGCGCGGTGCCACGACGCGCTCGTCCCACTCGCGGATCCGCATGATTTTGCGAGCCGCGTGGGGCTCCAGCGCCGTGGGCCGGCGCTGGTACGAGGCCGTGTAGATTTGGTGGAGCGAGCGCATGACGTGCCCGCGATACAGGCTGAAACCAGGTGAATCGAAGGCGCTGGCCGAGGCGTCCAAGTCGAGAGGCGAACCCACGGCCGCCACGCGCCTGACTCGCGGGTCGACCTTTCCGCTGGCGTAGCAGAGTACCAAATGCCCCCCCAGCGAGTAGCCAAACACGTCGATGTGACGCACGTCCCTGAACTCTGGGCTAGCGATGGTCGCTTCGAGATCGGCGACGAGGCCCGCATGATTGAAATCGAAGCCGAGCCGATCGGCGCCGCGCGCGTTGAGCAAGAGGCATTTGCGCCCGACCGCGTCTGCTGCTTGCAGCGCCAACGCCATGTAGCCGCTGTCCGTGCTGCCACCCAGGCCGTGCACGACGATCAAAAGATCGTCGCTCGGCCGGTCGAGTAGCCTGCCGCTCAGCCGAACGGGGCCCACGTCCGGATCTTCGAACTCGGTGCTCCAAGGCTGCGTGGTCGGGCGCGCGAGCGGCCGGAGCGTACGCGAAAGAAACGGCTTCAGGGTGTTGGAGTGGCCACGCAAGCGCTCCGAAAAGCTGGGCGCAGTCGGGATCCATTCGTCGGGCCAAGGCACGTCGCCGCACTTATCGCGAGTCTGGCGGCTTGGCGAGCCGACGCATTCCGGCCCTCATTGCGTCGGACTCGTTGCGAATCCGGCGCGAATGAACAGGGCGTCGCGCTCCTCGCGCTCTCCGTGGCACGCCGGTAGACCCAAGCGCTGCAGCGTATTTCGCAGGCGAACGGCATCCTGCTCGAAGAAAGACCGCAGAGCCTGGAGTTGCTCTTGCACGGCGGCGGCGTCGCGCCGAGCGCGCGGGTGAGCCAGCAACAGACGGGCCATCAGGCCAGGCAAGGCTCGCTCGTCTCCAGTGAGGAAGGCCGGCAGCGCTTGGATCACGTCCGTCGGAACCTGACGGAAGCCCAGAATGCGCGAACCCCGCGGACGCGGGACGGACCCGAGGCGCGTCGACTTCTCGCGATGGCCGAGGATGCCGAGGATCTCCACCAGCGCGCTGAAGGCGGCCGCGACGCGGAGGCGTGAGCGGAAGCACCCGTAGAAGTGCAAGTCGGCCGAGGCGTACGCTTCGGGCTCGCTGGTGAGGCAAAGCACCAGGTGCTTGTCCCAGGTCCCGAGACCAACGGACGGGTAAAGGAAGGAATAGGCGCCATCGACGTTGTGAGGCGGCCGCAAGCTGCGGATCAGCTCGCCCTCACGCAAGAGCGCTACACGCCGGGGCCAGTGGGGACGCTAGCGAGAAACTCGCCGCCGAATTTTTCGTCGAAGGAACGGACGCTCATGGTCATCCAGCGAAACAATGAAGCGAATCCTCCCGCCGACGAGTCGCCATGATTACCCTCTCCACAAAAGTGCCAAATCGAGCTCGATGGCGTCGAACGGTTCGGCGCGGACTCTTTCGTCTTCGGATGCCGAAAGGATGATGCGGTAGGCGTCTCCGTCCAACCGTTCCACCTCGAGCGTCTTCGCCGCGGGATCGATGATCCAGAAGTGCGCAACGGTCTCGCGCGCGTAGATGCGCCGCTTGAGAACGCGGTCGATGCGACTCGTGCTCGGCGAGAGCACTTCGCAGACCCAGTCGGGACCGAGTTCGAGAAACGGCGCGTCCGGAACTTCGGGCAGGCGTTCGCGCCTCCAACCAGCGAGATCGGGGACGACGACATCGGCTCCCAGATGGATCTCCGGCTCGTCGAGCAACACCCAGCCTCCAGGTCCGCCGCGACCGCGGCGAAAGGGCGGGCCCAACTCCTCTCCGAGACTCGAGGCAGCCACGGCATGCCTTGCAGCGGGACGAGGAGACGCGTGGAGCTGCCCCGCTAGGATCTCACCCACCACATTCGAGGGGAGAGCGAGCAGCTCCTCGTAGGCCGCTACCTTCGGGACTGAAACAGTCACGCTGCCATCCTAGCACGGCGCGACTCGGCGTCAGAAATGCTCAATTCGACCGACTCAGGATGGCGTGTGCGCGTCGCAATCGGCCTGTCCGCATCGCGACTGGTATCACATGCGATAGCAGTTTCGCGTTGGCGAACTCGAGCACTCTCCACCCGCGTCTCCGCGAGAGCCCGCGTCTCCGCGAGAACCCGCGTCTCCGCGAGAACCCGCGGTGTTTCGCGGAGACTTCGCGGGAGACAGGGCCATTTCGACCTCTGCCCCGACCAGACTTCTAGGCCAGCGCGAGTTGGTGTAACACCGGCGCCCGAGCAAAAGGAAATTCCCCATGTCGTTCAACAAGCTGAGCATCACCGATCTCGATCTCGCCGGTAAGCGCGTCCTCATGCGCGTCGACTTCAACGTCCCCCTCAAAGAAGGCGTCATCACCAACAACGCGCGCATCGTCGCCGCCTTGCCGTCCATCAAGTACGCGCTCGACAAGGGCGCCAGCGTCGTCCTGATGAGCCATTTGGGCCGCCCCGACGGCGAGAAAATCGCCAAGTACTCGATGAAGCCGGTAGCCGTGGAGCTGGAGAAGCTGCTCGGCAAGTCCATCACGTTCCTCAGCGACTGCGTGGGCCCCGAGGTCGAAGCTGCCTGCGCCAAGCTCGCACCCGGCACCGTGGTCCTGCTCGAGAACCTGCGTTTTCACATCGAAGAAGAGGGCAAAGCCAAGAAGGAAGACGGCACCAGCGTGAAAGCCACGCCCGAGAACGTCACCGCGTTCCGTGAGTCGCTGACCAAGCTGGGCGACGTCTACATCAACGACGCGTTCGGCACAGCGCATCGCGCCCACTCGTCGATGGTCGGCGTCAACCACGAGCAGCGAGCCGCCGGCTTCTTGATGCAGAAGGAGCTGGAGTACTTTGGCAAGGCTCTGTCCAACCCCGAGCGTCCGTTCCTGGCCATTTTGGGCGGCGCCAAGGTGGCCGACAAGATCCAGCTGATCGAGAACCTGCTCGACAAGGTCAACATCATGATCATCGGCGGCGGCATGGCCTACACCTTCAAGAAGATCGTGTACGGCAAGAAGATCGGCAAATCGCTGTTCGATCCCGAAGGCGCCAAGATCGTCGAAGGCTTGGTCCAGAAAGCCAAAGACAAGGGAGTCGAGCTCGTATTCCCCGTCGACTACGTGACAGGCGACAAGTTCTCGGCTGATTCGAGCGTAGGCGCAGCCGACGACGAGACGGGCATTCCGGACGACCTCGAGGGCTTCGATTGCGGCCCCAAGAGCCGCGCGCTGTTCGTAGACGCGGTCAAGCGCTCCAAGACGATCGTTTGGAACGGCCCGGTTGGCGTGTTCGAGTTCGACATCTTCGCCGAGGGCACCAAGGCCGTCGCGCACGCAGTGGTCGAGGCGACCGAGGGCGGCGCCATCACCATCATCGGTGGCGGCGATACGGCCACGGCCGCCGCCAAGTTCGGCGTCGAAGAGAAGGTCAGCCACTGCTCGACCGGCGGCGGCGCTTCGCTCGAGTTGCTCGAAGGCAAGAACCTGCCTGGCGTGGCGGCTCTCTCGGACAAGTGAGGGTCCTTGGGGTCGCCGCCTCAGGTCGACTTGGGGCCCAGGCGACCCTGACGAGCCATGTTGCCTTTTCGTGGAGCAAAAGAGCTATCGGTGGTGATACCGTTTTCGCCACGCAGCCCCAAGCCGAGCCCGTTGCGGCCAAGCTGGTAGCACCATCGATAGCTCTTTCGCCGCGCGCAGTGGCGCATCGCCCGGCGCACTAGCGCAGCTCGGCGGGCAGTGGGAAATCCGCGCACACAAGCATACGTACGACGGACCGCGCGCAGCGCATCCGGCCATTTTTTGCGCGCGTACGCAGAATTTTAGCGAAATTCGCGTTGAAATGACCCGTTCGTGACGAGAATCGTCGGCCAGCGTCCGCTAGATTTTCGCCATGAGTTCCGCGGCAACTGCCCCCATTTCGCGCGAGCGCGATCCCCTCGAGCGGCTGAACTGGAAGCCTTCCGTCCCGTTTTTCCTGCTGCACGTGGCGCCGTTCGGGATGATTTGGTTTCCGCCCAGCTGGGGCGACGTCGCCCTGTGCGTGGCGCTCTACGTCGTGCGCATGTTCTTCATCACGGCCGGCTTCCATCGCTACTTCGCGCATCGCGCTTACAAGCTCGGCCGGGTCATGCAGTTCTTGATGGCCTTTGGCGGCGGCACCTCGGCGCAAAAGGGCGCGTTGTGGTGGGCCGGCAACCACCGCGTGCATCATCGCTTTTCGGACACCGAGCGTGATCCGCACAATTCCGGTCGCGGGTTTTGGTGGAGCCACGTGCTGTGGATCCTGTGCGACAAGTACAACGCCACGGATTACAAGGGCATCAAAGACTACGCCAAGTACCCCGAGCTGGTGTGGCTGAACGAGCACCACCTAGTGCCGCCCGTCTTGTTGGGTGTCGCGGTGTACTTTTGGGGCGGCTACAGCGCGCTGTTTTGCGGCTTCTTCTTGTCGACCGTCTTGCTCTATCACGGCACCTTCAGCATCAACTCGCTGACCCACAAATGGGGCAAGCCGCGCTACCACACGCCAGATAGCAGCAAAAATTCTCTCTTCTTGGCGCTGATCACCTTGGGCGAAGGCTGGCACAACAACCACCACTATTACGCATCCACCGCCAACCAGGGCTTCTTCTGGTGGGAGATCGACATCAGCTACTACGTGATTCGGACCTTGGGTTTCTTGGGTTTGGCGTCTGACATCCGTAGGCCCAGCCATCGCGCGCGGTTCAAGAGTTGGATCGACGTAGACGCGCGTGATCGCTTGCTGCGCGCCCGCGGGCTCGAGGCCCCAGAAGAGCACTCGCACGACGAGCCAGAGGACACGCTGGCTACTCCCGAATCAGCGGAACGATTGTCAGCGGCGCCTTCCTGACCGATGCTGCAGCATGAGCCTCCGGCGCAAGCTGACTCCTTCTCTCGTCGGCTTGCAGCTGCTCACAGCCACGCTCGGCTGTAGCGGCAAGAGCGAGCCTCCCGTCGCGTCGCCAGCGGTTACGGGCTCGAACGAGCCAGCTTCGAAGTCCCCACAGCCCACCGATACGGCCCCGGCCCAGCCGACCCCGGAGCGCGCAACAGAGCCTGCGCCCGTCACCCTCGGTCGCGCGCATATGCTGGTGAGCGCTCACCCGCCGTGGGGCGCGCTGAACCAAGAAGAGCCGGCAGCGGTGCCCGACGCAAAGCCGCTCGGCACGCAGTGGCGCCTGCTCCGCACCATCCAAGTTGGCTTCGGCTATTTGAGTGACGCCGAACTGTCCGAAGACGGCAGCCAAGTGTTCGTGCTCAGCGAGGCCGAGGGAGCGCTGCGCCGCTACGACGTCAAATCCGGCAAGCTCCTCAAGAGCTACCCGTTCCCCGAGTTCAAGGAGTTCGACTCCGTTTCGTTCACGCTCTTTCCCGGCAGTCCGGTACCCACGCGAGTCCTCGTCTCCGGACCGCGCGCCAGTGGTGCGCTGGATCTGGAATCCGGCAAGTTCAGCTTCGTCTACCCGTACTCGACCGAGCTGCGGTTCAGCGGCCGCCCGCATCTACTCGGCTTGGCGGTACAGCTGATTGAACCTCAATCCGGCTCGCTCGAACTGGTTTGGTTCGATCGCCCCGACCAACCCGAACTGGCAGCGCGCTTCATGTT
Source organism: Polyangiales bacterium (assembly GCA_038324055.1). Lineage (GTDB taxonomy): Bacteria > Myxococcota_A > Polyangia > Polyangiales > Polyangiaceae > NIC37A-2. The sequence continues at coordinate 6,980 of JBBQHO010000151.1, forward strand.
CGAAGAGCGCCCCGACAACTGGGCACTATCGCGCGATGGCAAGACGCTGCTCACGCTCTTCTATCCTTCCAACCAACTCGAAGTCGTCGACCTCCAGAGCCACGCCGTGCGTTTGGTCGTGACCGCGCCCCAATACTCGCGCGGCCTAGCGCTCTCACCCGACGGCAAACTGGTCGCTGTCGGCGGCGCCGTGCTCCGGCTCTACGACGCCGCCACCGGCAACCTGGTCAGCGAGGACGCCAGCTTCAACAACAACATCCACGAGGCGTGCTTCACGCCCGACGGCGCACTGCTGCTGGTCAGCGCGTACGATGGTCGTGCGCGGAGCTTCGTCATGAAGGACGGCGAGCTGGGAGCCAAGCAGCTGCTGCATCACAACGGCACGGCCAACGTCTATGCCCTGGGACTCAACGCGCGCGGCGATCGCCTGGTGACGGCTTCAGGCGACAAAACCATCAAGATCTGGCAGCGCTGAACGCAAAACGGGTCACCTCTTTCGAGGTGACCCGTCGCCCTCACAGGCTACGAACTCAGCAGCCGCCAGCGGTCCCAGCTGCGTCCACCGCCAGCACACCCAGAGCCGAGTTGTAGTGCTCGAGGCGGCCGGCAATCGCGTCAGGTCGACCGCCATTGCACTCCAGGCCGTTGATGGCCTGAATGGTCGCTCCCAATCCGCCTTTGAAAATGGTGTGCGGACTACCGCCCACGCCGGGCCTCATCCAGAACCACATCGCGGCCTCCCAGAGAAACGCCGGATCGGTCTCGACGATGTTCGGGTTGTTCAAGAGGTCGACGCCCAGGTAGTCGCCACACTCTTTGTAGTTGTAGTTCCACGACAGCTGCAGCGCGCCGCGACCGTAGTAGTTGCTGGCGCCAGCCGGACAACCATAGGGCTTGCTCATATCGCAGTAGGTGCCGGGGTTCTGCTCCTTCACGAACTGGAAGTTCCCGGTCTCCCACTTGGCGTTGGCCAAGAACATGGCGATCTCGCGCTTGGCCCAGGCCGGGTCGCTGTCGCCTGCAAATGCCGGAAAAGCCGCGGCAGAAGTCAAAAAGCCCTCGTAAGTGTAGGACCCCGAAGCGCCCACGATAGCGTTGAACTCGGCCTTGCTGATGAGCGCGCCCACGCCACTCTGCACGCCCGTGCCGTCATCGGGAATGAGCGTGATGCCGTCGATCCAAATTTCGCCACCGGTGTCACTCGGCACGGCCCAGCTCAGCAGCAGAATGTCGGAAGGATACAAAACGACGAGGTTGCCAAGGTTGCCGGGCGAATCCTCGGTGCCGTAGGTCTGGGTCAGATCGTCCCAGAGCACCGTGACTTCGGTCCACTCGGTCGTCACGGCCAACGCGGGATCCTCGTGAGCGTTCCAGCAGGTGTAAACGGCGTCGTCGCACGATCCGCCGCCCTCCCCGCTCGGCACCACGAGTGCCGACTGCGCCAAGAAGCGAATGGCCAAAGGCGAGGCCGCCCTGATGACGAACTTCACGCCCTTGGATCGCGACACGTCACCCGTGAGCTCCGCGCCGGGAATGGACAAGCTCACGCTGGGGCTGCCCGCGTCGCAGGGCGCCGCCGTCGCGTTGGCCTTGAGGTGCATGACGGTATTGCCCGTGCCGTCGTCCACAGGCCCCGCCTCGAACTCGGTCGCGCAAGCCTGATTCGTGGGCCAATGCGCCACGTCGACCGTCTCGAGCGCATCGGTCGTGATCGGGCTGGGCGTCACACCGGAGCCGCCACCCGTGGCAGCTGCGCCGCCGCCAGTACCTGCGCCATCGACCACCCCGTTGCCTCCGGCGCCCGACAGATCACCCGTGGCGTCGTCGCCACCTGGAGTCGTCGAGCAAGCAACCACGGCCGAAACCAAACCCGCCAAAGACAAAGAGCGCAGCAACCACTTCATTGAAACCTCGTTGGAAAGCATTTTGCTCCACTGAGGTATCACCGGGGTCGGCGAGCGACATTGTGGTTTCTTCTCTGGTTGAAAGCCCAAACACGTCGAATGCGCCATTTCGTTCCACAGAGACTGCCCTTTTCGCGCACTGGTCGAGGCTGCGCTTTCAGGGGGCGGGCGCTGTCAGCGAGTCGCGAGTGCGTCTTACTCTCCACACCACGCTCATCGCTCCTTCTCACCCTGGGTCTCCCGCGCCAGCTTCTTGATGAGCGGCGGGGCGTGTTCTCGAAAGAAGTCCTTGATCGTCGTCCACTTCGTCACCGTAAGGCCGCGGGGCATGACCTGCTCGCTCTCTGCATCGGCGAAGAAAGTGAGTGAAAGAAGAACGTG
>JBBQHO010000152.1:0-9128 GCA_038324055.1 Polyangiales bacterium
TTCCTCATCACCTACGGCATCCGCGGGAAGTTCCCCGCGATGGTGAAGGACTCCGGCTTCTGGACGAAGCGGATCCGCACCCCGCGCACCATCGCCGCCATGCGCGGCGTCGGCGGCTCGTCGGTGCTCACGCAGCTGCTCGTCGCGAACTACGAGCCCACGCTCAAGGGGCTCGACGAGAGCGTCGTCATCGAGGACTGGGACGGCGTCGTCGACGCCGATGCGGACGAGCTTGAGAAGGCCCAGCCCTTCGGCACCTTCGGCGGCTCGTTCCACTACGCCAAGCGCATCGTGCCGCTCATCCCTGCGCACAAGACCTATGTCGAGCCGTTCGCTGGCGCGGCCAACCGATCCGACCCGTCGACCAAACGCGCATAATGCACAGTCTGTCGACTTGCGCAGGCTGCCTCGACCAGCCTGAAAGCCTTTGGTTTTCCTAGTCCCCAGACGACGTGATTCTTGCTGGTGCAGCAGACTGCCGGAAAGCCATGGTAGCCGAGCTGACTCGGCCGGGCTCCCCGAGCCGCCGTATCGCGCGCCACGACCTCGGCAACTTCAGCCGTCGTGCGGAGCCGCGGCAAAGCCGAACGCACGGCCTCCAGGGTCGCTCGCGCCACCTGCCCCGCTCGGCGCATGCCCCGCTGCTCGGCAGGACTGAGGATCGAGATCATGGCACGGCCATGCCGAAAGTGCGGCTCAGCGGCCAATACCATTTGGGTATGGCGGCTGCGTCACTCGCCGCTGCAGTCGAAGGTCTGCATGACCCAAAGCGCCAACATGTGATTCATCGTGTAGTCACTACCGGTCGCGCCCTGGACGAGGCGATTGACATAGGACAGTTGGAAAGAGGTCTTGTCGCGCGTGACTCCGAGCCCGGCGATGACGCGGTTCTGATCGAGGGTGTTGTAGACGACAGACTCCCCGAACTGCAGGAGCACCTCATCGCCCACGGTTGCGTAGGGTACCAAGTCGCGAAAGAACGTGAGTTCCTCGAAGTTCCGACGGATGTTGAGGGCGAAGCGAACCCGGCTCGTGAACCCGAAGCCGTCTGCGAGCTCGCCGTCGCTGACGTTTTCCCGAAAGCGCGCTTCATAGCGGATGCGCTCGGACAAGCTCCAGCTGCCAGCAAACGTCGCGACGTAGAGCAGCTGGAGCCAAGGTCGGTGCTCCACGCGCTCGAGCGCAACCGGTGTGCCTACTGGAAGCAGTCCAAACGCGTAGCCACCCGTGCCGCTCATGGACTCGGTGAAGTGCCAGGTGACACCGGTGCGCGCCAGGAAGAAGCCCTGCGGAACGAAGTGCACGTCGTTCCAGAGCGAGATCGGCTTCGAGACGCGGGTCTGTGTCATGAGCCCGAGCCAGAGCTGAGCTTGTTCGGTGATTGTCTTTTCGGTCGCCTGCCCCCACGCCTCCTGGGGCAGCAGAAGGGCTGCCAGCGCGAGCACGAGGCTGGGGGAGGCCCTTCGCATCTCCATGCGCGGGACTATGCGCCTTTTTCGTGGTGACCGCTGTGCTACCTTTGCTCATGAGTCTGGCTCAGATCGAATACTTCGTGGCCGTCGCCGAAGAGGGCCAGCTGACCCGAGCGGCCGCACGCCTGTGCGTGAGTCAGCCGCCCCTCACTCGCCAGATCAGAAGTCTGGAGGAGGAGCTCGGCGCCCCGTTGTTCGTGCGCACGCGCCACGGCATGACGCTGCTACCTGCTGGCGCCACCTTCCTGGCTCATGCGCGACGGGTTCTCCAAGCCGTGGGCGACGCCAAGCGCGCGCTGGCTACTTCTGACCCTCGGCCCGCAACCGCTTGAAGAAGCGCTGCAAGCGCTCGATGGACTCTTCCGAGAGCACACCGGCGGTGACCTCGAAGCGGTGATTCAAGCGCGCGTCCTGCAGCCTGACCAACGAGCCTTGGCGATGTACGCTCCTACGCATGGGTCGAGCTTCATGGGCGCCAAAATAACACCGAATCGCGGCGCCGGGCGAGCGGCTGCGAAGGAAGCCGCTTCCTAGCTCAGTCGTTCAGGAACCACTTGGTCTCTCGATCGGCGGTGTCGGTAACGCCTTTGATCATCTCCACCCTGTAGTCGTACTTGGTCGTCCGACTCGAGTCGCCCTGATAGACGTGGTCCGTGTTGCTCACGACCGCAATGACCACGCCGTTTTTGGGGGTCTTGTCGAGGTTCAGGCAGAGTTCTCCGCTTTCGACGGCTTGACTGTAAACAGCGGTGCCATCCTCTGCCCAATAGGCAAGCTGCATGCGCATGTTGGCGCTGCTGGGCTCGAAGTCGAGCCGTACTTGGTCGCCGTTCACGTTGAGCGGGATCTGATTGGCGCCCGACCAGCCGGGTAGGGTGTATTCGTCAGGCGTAATCGTGCTTCCGCTCGTCGTCGTCGGCGCGTAGGCGGTGGCGAGGTAGTCAGCAGGACTTCCCCCCGCGCCAGCGCACTCACGATTGAGGGTCTGCCCCCAGGTGTAGTTGATGCCGGTATTGATGATCGAGTCACGCCACGGCCCGAAGTCCACGAGGGCTTGTCGCGCGCGATACTTCATGACCAGGTGGCGCGTTTGCTCTTCGCCGAGTCCGCTCGCCAAAGTCTCCAGGACGTTGCGCGGGTTGCCCTGCTGCCACACCCAAGCGTTCGCTCCTTTGGACACGTGCTCTGCCAAGAAATGCGAGAGAATCGAGTTGTACTGGGTGCCACCCAAGTAGCGCCGCCAATTGCAGTCCCCGACCCCTTGCGCGTCGGGTCCCCCAAAACTTCCATCGAGCAGCCAGCCGCTATAGGACTCGATGGGCTGATGCGGCGCCACGAAGGGCGCTCCATCCAGGAAGCCGACGCCATAGGTACCATCTCGCGCTGCATGGAGCTGCTGCTGGATCCATGTGTTGCCGCCCTCGTTGAACCAGTGGGCCTTGTTGTCTCCGCCCGGAGTGCCCTTCACCATCGCATGGATGGCCTCGTGGGTGATTCCCCCACGATCGTAGTTGACGATCGGTGCCCACGAGAGGAGCACCATCGGGTAGCCTCCTACGTTCGACTGCCAGCCTCCCTGCTGGGTATTCGACGCGTCGTCGGTGCACAGCCCCGAGCCGTAGAGATAGACCGAACTCGTGTACCCGTCTTGAGGCAGCTTGTCGGGCGGCCAGCCCAGTTCGTCGCGAATGTAGCCCATATCCGCGTTGAGTCCGTCGAGCACCTGCTGGATCTGTTGGTCGGTAATTTGGGGATTGCGATCGTGGCCCCAATAGAGCGTCCACCAACCCGACGTCTTGCTGCCCGCGATCTCGGCGGAGCTACACCCGGGATGCGAAGTCAGCGTCGTCGGGTCGATATTGGTCCCTGCGAACTCCCAATCGAGGTTGGGTTCGTAGCCCGGGAACACATACGGATCGCATTCGCCAAGCGGAGTGCCACTGCCCGTTCCCCCCGAACCCGAACCAGGAGAACCTCCGCCCCCGGGTCCGCCTGAGCCGCCCGTGCCGCTCGCGGTACCGCCAGCACCCTCCGATACCGCTCCGCCCGAGCCGTCGCCGACCCCTGAGCCACCGCAACCGGAGGCCACACCCAAGCTCAAAAAACCAACAACGCACAGACGGGGCGACAATTGCGACATAGAGCCTCCAAGGAACTTGCTTCCAGGGAGTAGTCGTCGCGACCTTGGAGATTCATGCGCGCAAGTGACGGGCGCCCCCCCATTTCCGTCGAAGCGCTCCTAGAGGAACCCGACCGAACCAGTGGAGCCGCAGCAGAGCCCTAGAACTGCCCGGCGGGAACGAAGCGCTCCTTGCAGCGTTTCCGATCGATGCGCAGCGTCGCGTCCAGCGGCCACGGGGCGATCCCGCCGCGAAGGAGCTTTCCGTCCAGCCGCAGGTCCGCTCGTGGAGCGACGGCCACGACGTGTCGCAGGTCGCTGCTGAGGACCAACATGTCGCCGCCAAAGCTCGTGCCGCTCCTCGCCCTGCCGTTGCTTCGCCGGCTGGGTGTCTCTCTCGGGCCGTACGTGGACGCGCTATTCGTGACCGCCACCATCGTCTCGTTGATGGTTTACGTGGTCATGCCTCGCTACACGCGGCTGGTGAAGAGCTGGCTCTTTCGCTGGAGGAAGCGCAACAGGGCCTGGTCGACCCGCGATCCCTTCGTCGCTTCATGCCTGAATGGCTCGTCCACAGGATCATGCACGAGTTCAACGCAGCGTCTGTTGCGGCTCACCGCGCTTCCAGCGGGAGGCCTCAGCCGGAGGCGAGCACCTGCGCCAGCAGGATCTTCCCGATCATCGCGACGGGATAGGTGATCGCATAGGCGACGTAGATCTCCTCACGGCGCCCCACCATTTCGTAGGCGGCTGCAAGAATGGCGGGCTGTGTCTGGACGCCGCTCGTGGCCCCGAGCGCCGAAATCACGGTTGCCCGGGCGAACTTGCGCAGCACCCCGAGCGCGACCGCAGTAGAAGTCAGCGTGATTACGGCGCCGATACCGAATAGGCGGAGTGCAGCGAGCCCGCTGACTCGATCGAGCTCGGACCCAGCGCTCACTCCCACGCCAGCCAGAAAGAGCAGGATACCGAGCTCACGGAGGGCTGTGTTCGTCTCGTAGGGGATCGACCAGGCGAGCGGCCCCGTCCGGCCGAGCCAGCCCAAGAGGAGCGCGACGAGCAGTGGGCCGCCCGCGATTCCCAGCGAGACCGTCGTCCCGAAGAGGGGGATGGGGATCTTCGCTACCAGGAGCCCGAGCGAGAGCCCGAGCGAGAGCGCGATGAAGTCGACGGCCGCCAGCTCGCGCTCCGAGTCGCCGAAGTACTGCGCGACCGCGGGGAGGTTCGCGCGCGGCGCGACGATGCGCAGGCGGTCGCCGAGCTCGAGCCGCATGTCGTCCGAGGGCACGAGATCGATGTCGGCGCGACGCAGTCGTGTCACCTGAGCGTTGAAGCGCCCCGGCAGGTCGAGACCCTCGATCCTCTTACCCACGAATTTGCGACGCGAGACGAGGATGCGTCGCATATCGACGTCGCGTCGTGAGTCGTCGAGGTGGTCTTCGACTAGGGCCCCGAAGTAGGCGACCGCGCGCTCGACGGCGCCTGCCTCGCCGACGATGGTGATCACGTCCCCGACCGCGAGGCGTGTGTACTTGGTCGGTACCGTGAGGGCAGTCCCGCGCCGAACCCGGGAGATGAGAACGCCGAGCGCATCGCGTACCTTGAGCTCGCCGATGGCGGCCGCGATGGCCTCCGGCGTGTCGACTACGCAGGTCGCCGAGGCGATCTTCTGGCGCTCGACCGGGCCTGTGCCATCGGTCTGGCGGCGCTTCGACAGCGCCCAGAACCCGCGAAAGGCGAGGAGGCCGGCTATGACGCCAAAGGGATAGGTGATGGAGTAGGCGAGGATCGGATCGAGCGCCTCCTTCGTCCCAGCCAGCCGATCGGAGGCAGCGGCGAGGGCGGGCGTGTTGGTGAGCGCGCCCGCGAAGAGGCCGGCTTGCATCCCCGGACCGAGACCGAAGACCTGTCCGGCGCCGAAGGTGAGGAGCGCAGCGGAGGCGAGCGCGGCGAGGGCGGCCGTGTTGAAGCGCACGCCGCTCTTGCGAAATGCAGTGAAGAAGCCGGGCGCGCTCGTCAGGCCAACCATGTAGACGAACAAGACGAGGCCGAGCTCCTTGAGCTCCGGCGCGATCCGAAGGTCGGAAGCTTTGGTCCCGAAGGCGGCGCTCAGTCCGAGACCTGCGAACAGCACGCCTGCCACCCCGAGCGTCACCCCTTTGAATCGGAGGCGGCCGAGGACGAGGCCGGCGAGGACGGTGAAGAAAAGAAGGAAAAGCTCGTTCTTACCGAGCAACTCCGCAAGTCCGGTCATGGTGCACGTCTACTACCACACCAGATCGTGCTTGGGATCGTTGCCTCCGAGCGGTACTCCTTGGAGGTTATTGGCAGGCTCCACCCGCGCAGATGCCGCTCTGATAGTCCTTTCCGCTCGAGCAGGTGTCGGCCAAAGCGCCGCGACGGCAAGACCCGCCGCAGTCGACGGCGGTCCCGTCGTTGCCCCGATGTTACACACCCACCCTCGCCCTCGCGGGGCCGGTTGAGCCACGGCAGACTCGAGCCGACCAAGGTCTCGAAGGCCTGCGGCACCACCAGAACTGGCCAACAGCCGCTGGTGAAGCCGTAGGACCTCGCTCAGCGTTAGCCGGCGCACTAGGCCAGTCGCCGGTAGAGTTCAGCGTTGCGGGCGAGGACGTCCTGAGCCGCCGCCTCGAAGTCATCGGCCGGCTGCGCAACGAGGTCAGCCACAACTGCGCGAAGCAGCGCCTCAGGCGCGACACCCAAGTGCTTGGCTCGCTCCGTCAGCTGCGCGACGAGAGCCTCGTTCAGCTCGACCTTCATGCGGTGAGGCTACCTCGTTCGCCGAGGGCCAGCGAGCGCAAATTCCCTCTCGCCCCATGGAATTCGACGCCAGTCATTGAACCTTGAGGCCCACAACCCGCCCCATCCGGTAGCCCGGCTTCCGTCGCGTGTGCGCCAATGCGTAGACGAACACTCCAGATTCGATCTCGGAGTAAAAGAGGAGGTACGGGAAACGACGACCAACGACCGCTTTGCGCAGCGCCGGATACCTAGGCCAAAACGGAAATGAGGCGGGCGAACGCGCGAGCACCCCAACCAGCCGATCGACCTAGAAATTCGCTGCCGAGTCCCGGTTGCCGAGCCTCGTACCATCTGGCTGCAGCAATCAGCTCGGCCTCAGTGTCAGAACCCCAGCGAACGGTCACAGCGTGGAGAGTTCAGAAAGCGCGCGGGCCCGGACGTCCGCCCAGCTGCTGCCAGCGTCTTGGCCGCCTTCGACCGCCTTGACCCGTCGGTCGAGTTCGTGCGCCCAAGCATCCGCCCACGCCTCGTCCTCGACGCCTTCAACACTGTCGAGCAAACGATTGGCCAGATCGAGACGCTTGGCAGGCTCGAGCTCAAGAGCCTGTTCCAGCAGGTCGGCTTTCAGCGGCTCGGACATGCGCACGGTCTATCGCAGTCCTTCCAGGCGAGCACTGCCCTTCGGTCCGTTTGCCTGTCCCTTGGTGTCCACTCCTGTCCCTCGCCTGAATCCACTCTTCCAGTGGCAGGACCGGGCTCTTCACTAGCCCACCTCGCTGAGCCGATGTGCCGTTGACCGCAGCGAAGATGCGGAGCTACTCGAGGCTTTCGGAGCCGACCACTGCCGATTTGGGCAGGATCTCGTAGAGGCCCATGCCGAGTGCCCGAGATTTGTAGCCGCGGCTCTTGAGGGCTCTCGCAAGCGGCTTGTGATTGGTAACTACGCGGAGGCCGACAGGCACGAGGCGGTGTGCGTAGTCGTCGCGAACAGCCCGTTCCCGCCCCTCCAAATACCGAACCGTCAGCTTTGCCGAAAGAGGTGTTCGCATGAAGAGCCGGCGAGCATCCGCCTGGTCTTCGCCGTACAGCCAGTAAACCAGCGCCATTCGTTCGCCGTAGTTGCGGAACCAAAGGACGAGCGCACCATCACCCATGACGCGCACGAGCTTGTCAATCTGTCGGCTGAACTTGGTGTTTCGCGACTGATCGCACTCTTTGATGTTGTCCCTGAACAGCGTCGCCGGGAGCGCAAGACTCAGCACCGCAACGAACACGAGGCCAGGCGCGCGCAGTCTTTTTGCGCGCAGAGCGAGCTCGCCGAGCGCGTTCAAACCCAGACCAACGAAGAGGCCGAGGATGTACACGCAAGGAATCAGATAGATCTCGATGTCGGGGATGTTGTAGTTCAGCGTCCAAACGAAGGGACTGAGACAGCTCAGCAGCAAGAAAACTCGGCGAGTCCAGCCCTCGAGGCGCCAGAGACCAACCGTCGCAAGCAGCCCGAAGACACCCCACTCGCCGATCAACAGGCTGGCGAGACGAGGCAAGCGCTCGGTGAGCAGCTGCGCTGGTGAGAACCCGAACATCGCCCTTCGATAGTGGTCTCCGGAGACGTAGTTGATGAGATCCGCAAATGTGTGAACCTGGTATTCCAGAAAGACTGAGTCGGCCTTCGTGCGCCAAATCGGATAGAGGTAGAGCAGCGCGCAGCAAACGATAGCCGACAGAATAGCGAGCAGCGTCCGGGGTCGAGCAAGAACGCGCACGTCCACTGCAAGCGTCAGCCAAACCAACGCCGGCAGAAAGGTAATGACCGTCAGGTGATTGCCGAAACCGAGCGCATACGCGCAGCAAGCTGAAATCAACGTGCTGTCCGTGCGGAGGCGCTCCCAACGAAGAAAGAGAAAAATGGCGAGCGCGACTAGAAGTATGTTGAGGCTATACACCTCGGCGATCACGCTTTGACCCCAGTGGATGCGGGTCAAACCGAATGCAACCGAAGTCGCTACTGCAGCGACGCCGTGCACGCCGAGGAGGCGCAGGGTACGTTGCATCACCACCGCTGCGCCGATCGCGCAAGCTGCCGAAAATAGGTTGCCGCGGAAGGCGAGCGACCCGAACGGCAAATGGGAGAACACGAACGTCAATAGCGCATACAGCGGGTAGCCGGTCGGGTGCGTTGTCCCCAAGAGATGGCCAAAAAACTGAGCCTTGGCACGTCGCCCCAGGAGTGGATCCCGGGCAGCAGCGTCCGCCAGTAGGCCAAGCCCAGGCTCAGCACGACCAGACCAACCTCCAGGACGAACTCGACACCGGATTCCGAGAACTTGCGGAAAAATCGGTTGCTCAACACTCGGGGCCACCCTAGACCAGTGAGGTTCGGTTCGAAAACAGCAGCGCCGACCAGATCGAAGTGTTCGCCACGCGCAAGTGAGTCTGAGCCCTGCTGCGCAGCAGAACAACCCGAGCTAGACGCGCCAAGTTTCGCGCCGCTGTTTTGGCGGGGCGGAGCCGCTACAGCGGAGGTTGGCTGCCGTCGGTATGCGATGGCGGCGTCTCGCTAGGTCGCGCTACCTAACCCCAAAAACACGCGTGCGCGTCCTCTCCCACGAGCTGAAGAAAGTCCTCTAGATATTGCACCTCGGGCGCGGGCCCGTAGCGGTGCCACTTCAAGTCGCGGCGCCGCCAGAACACGCGGCACGTCGAGGTCGCCTTCACGTAGGTCGCCTTTGCCACCGGGTGCTCGAGGACGATGTCAGGCTGGTTCCAGCGAG
>JBBQHO010000153.1:0-9046 GCA_038324055.1 Polyangiales bacterium
GGCGGCGCGCCGTGGGCGTCGGCGACATGGACGACTCCGGCGCCGACCTTGAGGATCTGGTAGCTCTGATTTCCGAGCTGGAAGATGTCGCCGGCCGACGATTCGATCGCGAAATCTTCGTGCAGAGAGCCCACACGCACGTCGGTGGGGGCCAGCAGCACTTCGTAGTCGAAGTTGTCGGGAATGGCGCCGCCGTTCGTGATGGCCGCCATGCGCGCCCCGCGTCGAGCCTTGAGTCGTTTGCCGACCGTGTCGTGGTGCACGTGGGCCGCACGCCGGCCTCGCGCCGTCGTGAAGCCTTCTGTCAGCATGTCGACGACGCGATCGAAGCTTGCCCGGGTGAGGTTGCGGTAAGGATAGGCGCCAAGGACGCGCTCGTAGAGCTCGTCTGCGAGCAGGTCTTCGGGCACCAAGCTAGCCACGATCTGCTGAGCCAAGATGTCGAGCGGGGCTTCGCGCAGCCGCACCTCGTCCAGCTCGCCGCGGCGGGTGGCATCCAGCAAGGCGGCGCACTCGACCAAGTCATCGCGGCTCAGCGGAAAAAGGCGGCCCTTGGGCGTGCCCCGCACGAAGTGGCCTGAGCGCCCGACGCGTTGCAAGAAGGTCGCGATGCTGCCAGGCGAGCCGAGTTGGCACACCAAATCGACGTCACCGACGTCGATGCCCAGTTCGAGCGACGCGGTGGCTACGAGCGCGCGAAGCCGACCCGCTTTGAGGCGCATCTCGGCGTCTTGCCGCAGTTCGCGAGAGAGGCTGCCATGGTGACTCGTGACGACGTCGCTGCCGATGCGTTCGGCCAAGAAACGAGTGACCCGCTCGGATTGGCGCCGGGTGTTTGTGAAGATGAGCGTCGTCTTGTGGGCCCGAGTGAGCTCGGCCAGCTGATCGTAGACTTCGAGCCACGCTTCGTTCGAAAGCACGGGTTCGAGCGGCGAATCTGGCACCCACAGTGAGAGATCGAGAGCCCGTCTGTGACCAGTGTCCACGATGGCGCAGCTCGGCGACGCCTTTGTGCCCAAGAGGTAGCGCGCGACCTCTTCAATCGGTTTTTGGGTCGCGGACAGGCCGATGCGCTGGACTGTGCGTCCGCCATGTTGCGCCACGAGCGCGTCCAAGCGCTCGAGCGACAGGGCGAGGTGCGCCCCTCGCTTGTCCCGCAACATGGCGTGGATTTCATCGATGATGACCACCCGTACGTTGGCGAGCTGTCGCCTGCCGCCTTCGCTCGTGAGCAAGATATAAAGTGACTCGGGCGTGGTCACTTGGATGTGCGGCGGGCGTTTTGTTGCCTGCGCGCGCTCGTAGGCCGTCGTGTCACCAGTCCGGACGGCCGTGCGCACCTCAGGCGGCGTGAGACCGAGAGCGCGGAGCGCCGCCGAGATGCCTGCCAGAGGTTCGACCAGGTTCTTGGCTATGTCGCTGGACAGCGCCTTGAGGGGCGACACGTAGAGCACCTCGGTTCGATCGGGCAGCGGGCCGGCGAGTCCTTTTTGCATCAAGCCATCGATGGCCGACAAGAACGCGGCCAACGTTTTGCCCGAGCCCGTCGGAGCTGCGACAAGAACTGGTCGGCCTTGGTGGATCGCCGGCCAGGCGTCGCGCTGCGCCGGGGTCGGCGTGCCGTAGCGCTCTTGGAACCACCCCCAAGTCGCAGGATGGAAGTGAAAGGCCTCGCCCTCAGTCATGGCTCGCTTCCGTGCTCTAGCACGCCCGCGCCGAGGAGGGTCGACGTCGGAGGTGACCCTCCGCGAGCTCACCTGAACTCACACTGGAGCCGAAGCCATCGCGCGGGTGCTGACGAACTGCTCATGGCTTCTGGCCGAACGCGCAGGTTACGCTCGACTTCTATGCAGCTTTCTCAGTGGGCACTCGCCCTGACCATCTGCTCCATGACGGCATCCGCTGCGGCGGCCCCCAAGAAGAAGACGAAAGCGCCGCCGCCCGAGCCCGTGCCCGTCGAAGCCGCGCCCGAACCCGAGGTGGCACCAGCTCCTGCGCCCGTGGTCCAAGCCGCGCCGGAACCCCCTCCGGAAAATGCGCCCCTAGCGCCGGTCCACACCGAAGCGCTCCAGACCAAGTGGACGATCGAAGTGCGGCTGCCCCTGGGGCGCTACGATCGACGGCGCAGCGCTGGCTCGGATGGGAGCGAGCAGCTGAAAACCAACCTGGACCTCGGTCCCCTGGCCGTGCCGGCGATCCGTTTGTGGACTCCGATCAACGATTGGTTGGCCTGGGGCGGGCAGCTCGGCGGCGGTTTCACCTCCGAAGACTTGGACGGTGGCACGACCCAGAAGACGTCGGTGCTCGTTGAGCTCGAAGCTCAGTTGCGACTGACGCCGTGGCACCCGGCGTGGGGCGTTCCACAACTCACTGTCGGCGTCGGCGGGCTCTTCTTCGATGGTCGATTCATCGCCACGAACACGAGCAGCGGCACGCTGACGACGCTCTTGCCACAGGGCAAAGCCGAGCTCGGAGCGCTCGTCTGGTTGTTGCCCGGCTCGCTCGGTATCGATTTCGCGGGTGGCGCCGGCTACGCATTCGGTCCGGGTCAGCTGCACGTCGGTTCCGGCCAAGAGGTGTTCTTGCAGCGCTTCACGGTCGAGCTGGGTGCCGGTTTGGCCGCGACCTTCTGACGCGGGACGCTTGCAACTCCCTGGGGCCAGCCGCCGCTTCAGCGGCGCAACAGTTCCAACAGATCCTCGCGCGTGACGCCCTGCGCCGCGCCGCCCTCTTCGAGCGCCACGTCGGCTAGCGCGCGCTTCTTGTCTTGGAGCGCAAGGATGCCTTCCTCGATCGTGTCCTTGGCGATCAGTCGATAGACCGTGACCGGGCGCTCCTGGCCGATGCGATGCGCGCGATCGGCAGCCTGATCCTCTGCGGCCGGGTTCCACCAAGGATCGAGCAAGAAGACGTGATCGGCGGCAGTTAGGTTGAGGCCCGTGCCACCGGCCTTGAGCGACGATAGGAACACGGGCGGCCCGCCGGGCGCCTGGAATGCCTCAACCACGGCCGCGCGATCGCGCGTGCTGCCGTCGAGGCGCACGAAACCCAGGTTCTTGCGGTGCAATTCGGGCTCCACCAAATCGAGCAAACTCGTCCACTGACTGAAGACGATGCACTTGTGGTCGTCCGCAGCCGCGTCTTCGAGCGCCTCCAGCAGGGCATCGACCTTGGCCGAGACGCCGCCCGTCTGTCCGGGAACGAGCGCTGGATGGCAAGCTGCCTGGCGCAACCGCAGCAGCGCCTCGAGTGCAGCCATGACGCTGCCGCCGCCTTCGAGCGCGTCGACCACTTCTTGATTTTTGGCTGCGTAGATCGCCTCGTACAGCTTGCGCTGCTCTTCTTCGAGCTCGACCGTCAAGATGACGTCAGTGCGCGGCGGCAAGTCGCGCGCGACGTCCCGCTTGAGACGGCGGAGTAGGAACGGCTTGATGAGTTGGCGCAAACGGGCGCCAGCTTCCAGCGAGCCCTCCAAGATCGGGCGCACGTGGCGTGAGGAGAAGTGGGCACGGGTTCCGAGCAACCCAGGATGCGTGAAGCGGAAAAGGCTCCACAGTTCGTCGAGCCGGTTCTCGAGCGGTGTACCGCTCAGGGCCAGGCGGAAGCAGGATGAAGGCAGGCTGTCGGAGAGGGCGAACAACGCGCGCGCCGCCTGACTGTCGGGGTTCTTGATCGCCTGCGCTTCGTCCAGCACGACGCTCTCCCACGGATGAGTGCTCAGCCCGTCCTGATCGAGCCTGAGTACGGCGTAAGTCGTGAGCGTCACATCCGACTTGTCCAGCTTGCGGCCGGGGCCGTGGTAGACATTCACGCTGAGCGAAGGCCGAAAACGCGCAATTTCCTTCGCCCAGTTGAAGACGACGCTCTTGGGACACACGACGAGGGTCGCGCCGTTGATGGCGCAAAGGGTCTGCAGCGTCTTGCCGAGACCCATATCGTCGGCGAGCACGCCGCCCAGACCGGACCGCTGCAAGAAGACCAGCCAGTTGACGCCTGCCGCCTGGTAGGGGCGCAGCGTCGCTGGCAGATCGGCGGGCAGCTCTGCGGTCGGTAGCCCATCGAAGTTGGCAAATAGAGGCTCGAGGTGGGCAAACGAAGGTGGCGGAGGTTGGCCCAGTTCGGCGCACAGCTCGGCAAGTGGCGCGGCAGCGTAAGCGGGAACCTCGCCGTTGGTGCGCCGGGCCGCGAGAATGTCGGCTACCTTCTCGCCGTACCGCCGCAGCCAATCGAGGGGCAGGGGAGCCCAACCGCCGTCGCCCAGAGGCACGACGTCGAGGCCGTCGCGGAAGGCGCGATACACGGCCTCGACCGAGGCTTCGCGCGGATCGCCCTCGTCCGTGGCGAACGAAACCTCGAACTTGTCGCCTTCGATCTTCACGTTGGGCAGGAGACGAGCGCGACTCATCACCTCGCGCGAGAAGGTCGTCGTCGACGTGGCTTGGAACTCTTGGAGCCGCTTGGCAAAACGACCGGCGTCGTTGCCGTCGAAGTGGACGAGGCGCCCGGGCACCAGCTGCAACTCCTCGCGCAAGCGCTTGACCAGCTTCTGCTCGGCCGCCGGGTTGCGGCGGGGGATCAGACCCTGCAAATGCACCAGCTTCTCGCCGTCGAGGCGAATCGTCGGTGGGTTGCCGTAGATCAGGGTGGGCAACACGCTGAGCGTGTGTCCCTGCGGCGTCATGTCGAACGAAATGCGGGGCACGTCCAGGCCGCCACGTTGCGGAAGAACCTTGGAATCGATCTGCACCGTCAGGTGCTTTTCGATCTCCGGCAGCATCTTGGTGACCAAGTCGCCCAGATCGTCCGAGCGCAGCGCGCGCCGCAGCGGCAGGCGTTCCCAGCGTTGCCCCACCAGATCGACCGCGCCCAGCGGTCGAATGACTTGACCTACGAGACCCACGCCACGATCGAGGACCGTGACTTTTTCGTCCGGCGGTAAAATCGACAGCTCGACCAGTGTGACGCCTCGTCCCTCGCGATCGACGGCGCGAGCTTGCGGCAACACAGGGTCGAGCGAAACGGCAATCGGAACACCGTCGAGTTTCACGTCCTTGGAAATGCTGAGCGCTCGCAGCACGCGGTCGTAGCCCTCGGCGCTCAAGCCCTGGCTGCTGCCCGCGCGGTTTTCCTTCTTTCCCGTCTGCACCAGCAAACGGTCGATCTCCAGGTCGTCGTGGCTCGGCTCGACGGGGCACTTTCGCGCCGCGATCAGGCGCGACAAGGGCTCGCGGAGCGGTTCCTCGGCGCCGCCGGGCGCAACCACGACGCGATCGACGACCAGGCTTGGTCCAGGCACGCGCCGCAAGCGGTAGCCGAGTTGCGGATGAACTTCCGAGTTCACGCGCACCTCGACGCCGGCGTTCGCGGCTTCCTTGGCGACTATCACCGCGGCGATGACGTGCTCGCACGGATCGTTGTCCGAGGCGCAGTCGCAGGTCCACTCGTGGTCCTTGACGTAGAGGATTGCGTGCGGCGCTACGGGCTTGCCTGGCGTCTTGACGCGATAGACGTGTTCGCTCGGTGTTTGCTCTTCGAGCGTGACTGCGTCGCCGCGTGAGAGCTTGACGCCCTGCGACCAGATGGCGGAGAGAGAAGCGGCTTTGACAGCTGCAAAGAGGTCCTGCATCGAGTGGTCTCGGAAACCGGCATGTACGCTCGCGGCAGCGGAGCCCACCGTCAAGCGGCTTCGCCATCGGCTGACCGGACGCCTTGTGGTAGGCGCTCTAGCATGAAGAGCAAGCTGGGCTCGTCGCTCGAGCACAAAGCACCCCTTCGCCTGCATCCTGGTGCAATCGAACACTACATGGATGGCGACGCCTACGATCGTCGCTACGAAGGTCGGAGCGAAGACGTCGCCTTCTACTGCCGGCTCGGACGGCGAGCGGAAACCGTGCTAGAATATGGCGCCGGAACTGGTCGCCTCACCTTGCCGCTCGCTCGCGCGGGCTGTTCGGTCTTGGCCGTCGACCTCTCGGCTTCGATGCTCGAGGGTCTTGGCGCGCGGCTCGCGCATGAGCCCTCCGAAGTGCGCAGGCGCGTCGTCGTGCAACAAGCGGACATGCGTTCCTTTCGGACGCGTCGCCGCTTCGACTTGGTGATCGTTGGTTTTCACACCTTCTGTCACCTCTACAGTCGAGCCGACGTGGCTTCCTTCTTGACCCGCGTGCGCGCCCACCTCGTGCCCGGCGGTACGCTCGCATTCGACGTACCGGTGCCGCGTATCGACGCCGCCGGCTACGACGCCCTGTCGCAGGTGTGCATCACGGAGATGGACGGCCCCGAAGGGCCCGAACTCTTGACGCAGCGCTGGTACCAGCCGCAAGAAATCCTGATGTGGCTCGACTATTTGGGCTTCGACAAGGCGCGCATGTACGGCGATTTCACCACTCGAGCGCCCGGAGAAGACACGGATTTCTTGGCGTTCAGCGCCCGAAGTGTGCCGTGCTGACTCGTGTCCGCGCCGGCGCGTTGTCGATCGTGGGTGTCTCGGTGGGTGGCGTCTACACCAGCCTGAGCGTGCCCGAACTCGACGTGATTCTCGATATCGGTATCGCGCCGCGCTCGTTCGTCGGCGCGCGGCAGCTGTTGATCTCACACGGACACGCCGACCACGTCGGGTCGCTCGTTTCGCTCCTGGGCGTTCGCGGCCTGTCCAAGACGCCGCCGCCGACTATCTACCTGCCGATCGAGATTGCCGCGGACGTGAGTGAGGCTGTCGCGGCACTCAATCGAGCGCAGCGGCGCGCCGTGGTGCCGACCTTCGTTGCGCTTGCACCGGGCGACGAGCGTGAACTCTCGCCCGGACTGTGGGTCCGCGCGTTCCGGACGCTGCACACCGTCCCATCGCTCGGTTACGAGCTATTTCGTCGCGTTGAAAAGCTCAAGCCGGAATATCTAGGCTTGGGTCCGCTGGAGATCCGCAACCGGCGCCAGGCCGGTGAGCCGCTGTTCGTCAGCGTCGAGCGGAGCGAGTTGGCCTACGCAACCGACACGCTGATCGACGTGCTCGATCAGAACCCAAAGCTTTTCGAAACGCGCGTTCTTGTCCTGGAATGCACCTTCCTCGACGATCGGAAGGGGCGCAGCGAGACGCGCGAAAAGTGCCACGTCCATCTCGACGAGATCGTGGAACGGGCCGAGCGCTTTCGAAACGAGCATTTGGTACTCATGCATTTCAGTCAGCTCTATCAACCGGCGGAGGTGAGAGAGATATTGAAGCGCCGCTGTCCCGCCCAGTTGGCAGCGCGTTTGGTCGTGTTCGCGCCCGAGCGTGGTGCCTGGCCCGGCTGACCGCCTGCGGAAATTCTTTGCGGGCGGTCAAAAACTGGGGTCCAATGGACTCTCGCATGGCAGACCAGGCCTCGCTTCCACACCGTTCTCCGTTGTCCGCAAGGTGCGCGCTTGCGCTGGGCATCGGCTTGGGACTGGCGATAGGACTCGGCACACCGGGGTCGGCGCGCGCGTCCGCTTCGTCCGCCACAGCGTCCAAAGCGGCGCTCGTCACCTTCGCCGGCTTTCAGGCGCACGCAGACGGCAGCTCGCAGCTCTGGGTCGACATGACCGAGCGATGCAATGTGCGAGTCACGCAGAAAGGCATGTCGCTGGTCTATCTGATCGAAGGCGCCAAAATCCGCATCCGCAACAACGAGAATCCGCTCCGTGCGGAGTACTTTTCCGCCAACGTGCTTTCGGCCAAGCTCGACGGCACCAAGCAGGGCGTGACCTTCACGGTCACCCTGCGCACCGCGACCGAGACGCGCTACCGAATCGTCGATCAAGCGACGGGCACCGCTTCGCTCCAGGTCGAGGTCCCGCCTCCCCTCGAGCCCGTCCCGCCCGGCGCGGGTTGAGGAACGCAAGTGGCTGCAGCCGACGGTGCGCCGGACTGGGAACGTCTGGCCCAGAACCTCCGCGTCGAGCGAGGGCTGCTCGCAGGCCTCGACGTCCTCTCCGACATCCCGATTGTCGTGTTCAAAGGTGGCGCGCTGACACGACGTCTGTACGGCGACCTCCGGAAACGCGCCTCTGCAGACAACGATCTGATGGTGCGCCGCCGCGACGCCGAGAAGGCGCTCGCTCGCTTGCTCGCCCACGGCTACCAGTCGGCGGCGGGGCTCGATGCCGCGCGTGCTTTGGCGCGCACGGGCCAGGTCGCGCTTTTTCCAGAGGGCGATTTCGACGCACCGTCGCTCGATCTGCATGTCGAGCCGTTCTCGCGCAACTTCTTCCAGGTCGACGAAGGCTACCTGTGGTCCAGACTCGAGGTCGTCGACATGCACGGTCGCGCGATCCGGACCTTCGACGCGCCGCTCGCTCTGACTCACATGGTGGCGCACTTCTTCCAGCATTTGCTCGAGGTCTCACAGCTCCAGCACATGGGTTGGGCCTGGGACCGCTTCGGTCGAGAGCTCGACCGCGCGGAACTCGTCGAGGTTGCGGAGCGGACGAGTGGCTTGGCCGCTCTCGAGTACGCGCTGGGGCTCGCCGCAGACTACGGCTTCGTGCACGGGCCGAGGCCAGATTTCGGTTCGGCTCGCGCTCGGCTGGCACTTCGGTGTTTCGGACGACGTTGGCTGGAGTCGCACCCGCGCGGCTCGGCGCGTGGCCTGGTCGCCGTTCTGGTGGCGGATCCGGCTCGGTTGCCGCGAGCCCTCGGGCGTGGTCTCTTTCCGGAGCAGGACGAATTGACCTCGATTTATGGTCAGGGGTCGCCGATGTCGCTGCTGTTTCAGCATTGGCGACACCGTATTTTCGATTGATTGGGGGGGATTTAGGTTTTGGGCGGCGCGGCCGTTGGAGCCAAGGCACGCAAGAGCACGGGCGTGTCAAATCCCCCCACTCCTGTTTGTAGCCAAAGCCTGTACGATCTCCAGATGTGGTACCGGGGTGGGCCACATCTAAAATTACGAAGGAACCGAATTCATGATTCGCAATCGCTTACTCTCCGTTGCTGGTGTTCTCTTGAGTCTAGGTGCCGTCACTACCGCTTGTGGCGATGGTGAAGTGGACGTGGGAGGCGGCGGCCAAGGCGGCGAGGGGACAGGCG
>JBBQHO010000154.1:0-9011 GCA_038324055.1 Polyangiales bacterium
GGTCCGCGTCGTAGTCCGGGGTCAGCAGTTCCTCGAAGGCGTGGCTTTCGCGCAAGGCGCAGGCGAGGCGATTGATGGCGGGCGCGTCCGGCGTGCACTCGGCGCGTCGCAAGAAGTCGTGGCTGACCGAAAATTGTTGGCCGGCGAGGACGACCTCGTGCACGTCCAGGGCCAAGCCGTGCGCGTGGTGGCTGAGACGTCCCCCGCGAGTGTTGCGAAAGACGTACGCGCCCGAAAAGCGCGCTCGCGTCAGCTGGTGCGCCTCGAACAGCGGGCCGAGCTTTCGCAAAGTCAGAGCCAGCCGACAGTCCATGCGAATCGGTCCACCGCCATTCACCCAGAAGGTGACGGGGCCGATGGGCCCACGGATCTCGACAGGTGTTTCGACGCCGCGCAGTTCGCCGAGAGTCCGAAACGGCACGGCCCATCTTTCGAGCTCCGCGAGGCACTCGGAGCTTCCGAGATCAGTGCGTCCTAGCTCCGCAACTACGGCTTTGGCTCGTGAAGTGGCGGGCTCGTTCGGCGGCGGTCGACCCCCACCTCGTCCAGCGCTCGGGATCGACTGAGCGGTGACCGTCGGGCGTGGGGACTCGATCGTGCGAATCGGCCCCGTGGCGCCGCCGCAGCCGATCAGTAAAAGTCCAAGGCCAAAGACCTCAGGCTTCGTCCTTCGCAAGAAACCGAACATCTCGGCAGTTTCCTGCAAGAAAGGGACGCGGGGAAAGATTTTCGCCCGTCAGCGCGGCTCCAGCCAATCGCCGTGCGTCATTTCGCGTAGAACCTGAGTTGCATAACTGCCTGCGGGCAGGCTGAAGGCGAGTTCGAGGCTGTCTTCCGACAGCGCGCGCACCAACAAATCGGTCGGTTTCAGAAACAGATCGCGGCGCGCTCCCGGCGCGTTCTTCCCCAGCTGCTCGAGCGCGCCTTCATCGAGCCCGAAATCCCTCACGATCTCGGCTTCCAGTTCGCCGGCCAGCGCCTGGGCCTGGACCGTCTTGGGGCCAATCATCGGTCCGGTAAGGTGGATGTCACCGCTTTGGAGCCGTGGGAGTTCCTTCTCCGCGTCCTCGACGACGAAGCAACGCGATGAGCCGTCGAGGCGCACGACTTCGCCAACGAGCAACGGCTCCGAACGCGCCAAGCGCGCAGCCACGTAGCGGTTGAAGATCTCCGATTGCAGGACGCTGGGCAGCATCTTGTCGTCGAAGCGCGAACGCGGACCGCGCCTGTCGCCGCGCCTGACGCCGGGCTCGCCTTCGGGCGGTTCAGGTCGATTTTGCATGCTTTGCAGCCAAGCCAAGCCAGCGTCCAGATTGCTGCCGCCTCGGCCGAACCGTTGCGGCCCGAAGTAGTTGGGAATGCCTGGATCGCGCAGGCGCTCGGCGATGGTCTGCGCTCGTTCGAGGCCACCTTCCGTCACGCCCTCCAGCGTCAGGATGAAACGATTGCCGTTCAAGTGGCCCGTGCGCAGCTTGTTCTTGTGGCGGCTCGACTCGAGCACCACGATGTCGGGCCCGAGTTCCCACTCGGCCACGGGCTTGCTGCGGAGCGGTAAGCTGAACCACTGCCGCGTGACCGCTTTGCGGTCCTTGAGTCCCGCGTAGCCGACGTCGCGTTGCTGGACGCCAGCCACTTGAGCGATGCGGCGTGCGACGTCGACCGTGTTCTGCAGAGTCTTCTGCACGAACACGTAGACATGGTCGCCTTCACCCGAGGGCAGGTACGCCGGGATTTCTTCCACGACGAAATGCGTGGGGAGTGGGCCTAGGCTACCCCCCGACGGAGGAAGCGATGCTGTGCTGAGCGGAGGCTGAAATGGCTGCATGCGGTCAATCTTTATCGGCGAGGCCCGGAGCGTCGGCGACGTCGAGGTCACCCTCGGACTCCAGCTCGATGTCGTCGTCCGCGACGTTGTAGCTGGGCGGGGGCTCCTCGTCCCAACCGGAAGGCTCACTCTCGGCGCCTTCGCCGGCGCGGAAGCCCCGCTCGTGTCGCGGGATTTCGATGGCCGGACTGAGCAGCACGGGATTGACCTCGATGCCCGACGTTTCTTCGAGCGCGATGGTGGGCTGTTCGACTTCGTCCTCCCAGCTGTCGATGGCTTCGAGGAACTCATCGGTCGCGAGCTCCGGTCCAAAGTCGAGCATACCAGCACTCGGCGGGTCGTCCTCGTAGTCGGCTAGCTCGTGAAGGGCCGTGACCGGCCGCGACGACTGCGGGGCGCGGTTGTACGGCATGGTCGGTAAATTGTCGTCGACGCCGCGTTCGTCACAGTCGATTACGATGAGCGAGATGTTGTCTTGGCTATCCGCGGCCAAAGCCTGGCTCAACAGCTCGGACGCCACGACGCTGGGTGGGTCGGATTCGCGCAAAATCCGCCAGATCTTGTCGAAGTGTACGGCTGCGGCCAAGCCGTCGGTGCAGAGCAAGAAGCGATCGCCCGGTGCCAGGTGCACGCTACGAATCGACACACGAAGGTCGGGCTGCATGCCCAGCGCCCGCACGACCGAGTTGCGCGGCAAGCGGGCGAGGACTTCGTCTGGTACATCCGGGCGTCGCTCCAACACGTCGCGCGCGATGCTGTGGTCCTCGGTCAAGAGCTCCATCCGGCCATGACGGACGCGGTAGCAGCGACTGTCGCCCACATGAGCGATGTGCAGATGCCCCGTGCGTGGAGCGAGCAAAAGTGCAGTTACGGTCGTCGCCATCCCCGCCCGCTCGCTCGACCCCTGCTGTGCGTCGCGCAGGTTCTTGTGGGCCTGGTGCACCGCGCGCGAGAGGCGTCGTGCTTGTTCGGGATTGCCCAGGCGATCGTAGTCGGGGCGTTCGTGCGTGCGGCGGACCGTCGCACCAACGTAGTTCTCGATCGTGCGGAGGGCCAAGGTCGAGGCCACGTCGCCCTTACCTTTGCCGCCGGCACCGTCCGCCACGGCAAACAGGCCTAGATCATCGCGGACCAGGGTGGCATCTTCGTTGAAAGCGCGCGCCGGGCCCTCGTCGCTGAGATCGTAGGCCGAAAGTACCAGGGTGGAACTCATGGAAGGTTCCCAGGATACGGACTCGAACGCGAAAGCAAAGCGCGCGCTTCGTGCTTGCCGGTCAGGCGGCCAGCACTGCTCCTTCAGAGGTTGTGCAGAAGTGCTTTTTCGACGTCGACTGTCGTGGCCTGACCGCCCAGATCGCCCGAACGCACGCCGCTCTCCAGCGCCTTTTCGACCGCGAGTTCGATGGCTCGTGCCTCGGTCTCCAGGCCGAGACTGAGGCGCAAGAGCAGAGCAGCGCTGAGCACGGTGCCGAGCGGATTGGCAACCCCCTTGCCGGCGATGTCTGGTGCCGAGCCGTGGATGGGCTCGTACAGACCCATGCGGCCTTCGCCCAGCGACGCACTGGGCAGCATGCCGAGCGACCCCGTCAAGACCGCGGCCTCGTCCGAAAGGATATCGCCGAACATATTTTCGGTCACGATCACGTCGAAGCTGCCCGGATTGGTCACCAGGCGCATGGCGCATGAATCCACCAGCTGGTGTTCGAGCTCGATGCCAGGATGCTCGCGGCCGATCTCCGTGGCGATGCCCCGCCAGAGTCGAGAAGAAGCCAGTACGTTGGCCTTGTCGACCGACGTCACCTTGCCCGGACGGCCTTCGTTGTCTCGCCGACCTTGGGCCAAACGGAAGCTCAGCTCCACGACGCGCCGAATCTCGCTACCGGTGTATTCCATCGTGTCGAAGGCATAGGCGTCGTTACCCGTGCCCTGGGGCTCGCCACGCTTGCCAAAGTAGACGCCTCCCGTCAGCTCGCGCACGACCAACAGATCGACGCCTTCGACCAGCTCGCGCTTGAGCGGCGAAGAATCCAGCAGGTGCTTCGAGCCGCGCACGGGGCGCAAGTTGGCGTACAGACCCAGGCCCTTGCGGATGGCGAGCAGTCCTTGCTCGGGTCGCACTTTGGCGGTGGGGTCGTCCCACTTGGGGCCACCCACGGCGCCGAGCAACACCGCGTCGGCGCTCTTGCAGGCGCTCAGAGTGTCGTCGGGCAGAGCCGTCCCGTTGGCGTCGATGGCAGCGCCACCGATCAGCTTCTCTTCGAACGAGAAGCCGTGGCCGAACTTCTGCGCCACGGCTCCGAGGAGCTTCTGGGCGACGCTGGTGATCTCCGGTCCGATTCCATCACCGGGGAGGACGACAATCTTGGCTTGCATCTGTTTTTCCGTAACTCGGTTCGAAGGGGCAGGGGGCATAACAAAGCCCCCGCGTGGGTCAATCGGGTCCAGGATCGAGCGAGTCTTTCACGGCTTGCACGACGGCGGGCTTGATGCCGTCGCCGCCCTTGATCAGACCCTTGTCCAGAAGACTCCGCAGCACGGCGTCGGCGATGCGCTCGGCGCGCTTCTGATCGCGATCCTGACGCGACATGACGAACTCCGTCTCGATCAGGTTGGGGAACGTGCTGAACCAGGACATCCGAAAGCCCCAAACCTTCACGTCGACGATGTCGCGAGTCTGGCTCAAGCGATTCAGTTCGGCGTGCAGATCTGCTGTGTTGAGCTTGAAGTACGGGAACTTGATCTCTTGGTTGCCGACGACGTGCACCTTCCCTTCCAAGTCGACGATCTCGGCGCGGTAGTCGTTGCTCTGCTCGTAAACTCGCTGCACCGTGCCGCGGTAGTGACTGGTGCCCGCCCACTGGTAGGTGAAGAACAGAACGATCAAAATCACGAGGAAACCGCACGTCCAAAGCAGCGCACGTTGCTTGAAAGGACGAGGCTTCTCGACGGGCGCTGTCGCGGGCGCGGCGGGTTGTGTTGCAGCGGTCATGGGCTTTTCTCGGCGGGCTTTGCGGGAACCGCGCTGGTTCCGGACACGGCACTTGGTGGTTCGATCGCTTCGCTTTCAGCTGGAACGTAGTCGCGCAGCTTGTCGGTGAAAAGCTGGATGAGCGGCTGATTGGACTGCTCGGCTCGGGGGACGCCGCCACCGTAGTAGAGCGCGAAATAGTCCTCGTGATAGGCGTGATAAGCGAAACTCAGCTCCTTTTCCCGCGCCAAGTCGAGCATGTCGCTCACCCACACGAGGCCCCCGCGGTCTTGCTGAAAACTCTTGCGGATGGTGCCGAACTCCCCCAGATAAAGCGGCACGCCTTCGCGCCGTCCCCAGTCGAGGTAGGCATCGAGTTCGGCTGCCAAGTACGCCTTGCCGCGTGGCAACACGGCCGTACTGGCCGAGAAGAACTCGAGGCCAACCGTGCAGCGCGCTTGAGCGGAAACGGCCTGGCCCTTCATGAAACCGCGCAGCCGATAGCTCGCGCCCCGTTCGGGAATGAAGCGGAGCGGATCAGCGCCCAGGTTGGCGGGCCCGAGCGTGCCTTCCACCAGGAGCGACGTCTGATCGCCGTGGCCGTTCGCGTCGGCGACGGCCCGGCCTCGACCGTCTTGGCTCCAGAAGTACCAGCCGCGTCGCGTGCTCAAGTCCCGCGTCCACAGGACTTTGGTGAGACCGTCGCTGCCCGTTCGTTCGAGGGTAAGCTGATCGAACCAGGCCCGACCCGCGTTGGCGTCGCAGCCCAGTACGGGCTTGCCGACCATCCAGCGCTCGTCTTCGACTTTCAGCGCTGGCGTCGAGTACTCCGTCCAGGTGGAATCGCCCGCCGGCAAAGGCGCGCTTTGAATCTGTTTCTCGGAGCGGACCAAGAACCACTCCACTTCGGCGACGGTTGGATCGGGATAGCGGCCGTCGTCGGCGGCGAAGTCGACCCAAGGCGCGCCCTGGTGCGTGAAGTGGAACGGCTTGTAGAAGTGAAACTCGTAGACGACGTTGGGATCGTCGACGCGAAAGAAATTGCGATCGCGGTCTTCGCTCCAGTCCTTGCCGATAGCGTTGACGCGTTCGACGAAGATCATGTGGTGCGCGTCGACTTGCCGAACGGCCGCGATGGTCCGCGTGGCCAGATCGCGCCACTGTTGCTTGTTTTGCGTGGGAACGGGTTCGTTGAGGAGATCGAAGCCAGCGATGGTCGGTTCGAAGGCGTAGCGGGCGGCGATGGCTTGCCAGAGCGCGATGAAACGATCTTGCATCGCGGGATCATTCCAGAGCGCCACGCCCTTGCCGAGCGACTGGTAGCCGCCGGGCGGCGCGTGCATGTTGAGCACCAGGTAGATGCCGTGCGCTTTGGCCCAAGCGACGTTGCGATCGAGCCAATCCCAGCCCGCTTGCTTGTACTCGCCAGGCTTCCGGTCTTCTTCGAACGTGAGGTAGTTCATGTAGAAGCGCACGGAGTTCATGCCCATGTCGTTCAGGCGCTCGAAGTCCTGCTCGGAATGATGGGCGAGTGGCACGCGCACGCCCGTGTAGACTTCGTTGCCGAAAGCCACGCCGCGCAACACCACCGGCTCTCCACGACCGTTCTGAATGCTCGTGCCGACGACGCGCAACATGTCCACCGGCGCCGGCAATGGCGGAACGATGACGACGGCACCGATTTGCTCGCCGCAAGAGGTCGCGAGTACCAGCAGGACGGCGGACAAACAGAGCAGCGCATTCCGGGCATTCATCGAGGGCCAGTCTAGCCTAGCCTCGTTCAGGTCGCGCGAGCCCCGCGCAGAAGCCGCAGAAAATTCAGGCCCGTTCTGTGCGAGTGGTCTTTTGGCCCGAGCGAGGGCAGGAGTGACCATTCATGTCTCAGAATCCCAAGAAGAAGAGTGGCTTCGATGCGGCAGAGCTCGCGCAGTTTCGCAAAATGCTGGAAGAGCAGCGCGCGGAGGTACTGGCTCGCGTTGAGCAGCATGAGAAGCCCGCACGTGAACCCGCCGAAGCCATGGCCGACGAAATGGATCAGGCAAGTCACGACGCCGACCAGGGCCTCACGCTGCGCATCTTGGACAAAGAGCGCAAGCTCTTGCGCGAACTCGAGCACGCGTTGACCAAGTTCGGAGACGGTACCTTTGGCATGTGCGAGGGCACAGGCGAGCCCATCGAGCCGCGTCGGCTCCAGGCCCGGCCGTGGGCGCGGTACAGCCTCGAGTACAAAGAGTTGCTCGAGCGCGAAGAGAAGAGCTTCGCGCACTGACTTCGAGTCACCGAGTCACTGACTTCGATTCGCAGGGCCCAACGCACTGGGCCCGGTGAGTTGGGATCGCCTAGGCCCAGCGCTTACGGAGTTCGCCCGATGCCATATTCTATCGAATCCACGAGCGCCCGCATCGAGGCCTCGATGATGTTTGCCGAAGCACCCACGGTGCTCCACGTGCCGCGCTCGTCGCTGGTGTCGATCAATACACGAGTGATAGCGGCAGTACCCGAGCGACCGTCGAGGATACGAACCTTGAAGTCGGCGAGATGCAACCCCGCCACGGCTGGGTATTTGGGCAAGAGACCCTTGCGCAGGGCGGAGTCGAGCGCGCCGACGGGGCCGTCGCCGTCGCCGGCCGTATGGACCAGCTCGCCATTGATTTCGAGGCGTACCGTGGCCTCGACGAACTCGATGCCTTTGCGCTGACCGACCATGACTTGGTAGTCGACCACCAGAAACGGCGGCGAGTAGCCTGGCTTCTTGCGCGTGAGCAAAAGCGAAACCGAAGCCTCTGCACCCTCGAACGATACGCCGCGCGCCTCGGCGTCCTTGATCTCTTCTAGCGCAACGACGTCTGCACCCTCGCCCACGTCGAGGCCCATTTCCTCAGCCTTGCTCAGCACGTTGGCGCGCCCGGAGAGCTCGCTGACCACCACCCGCATCTCGTTGCCAACCAGAGCCGGATCGACGTGCTGGTACGCGTCGACGTGCCTGCGCATCGCCGCAACGTGCATGCCCCCTTTGTGAGCGAAGGCCGATCGTCCCACGTAGGCCATGCCCTTGTGCGGCGACAGATTCGCGACCTCGGCGGCGAAGCGCGAGACTTCGCTGACTTCGCGCAGTTGTCCGGGTGGCAGCGCCAACAGACCCAGCTTCAACTCCAAATTGGGGATGATCACGCTGAGATTGGCGTTTCCGCAGCGCTCGCCGACTCCGTTCAAGGTGCCTTGAACGAGCTGCGCGCCCGCGCGTACGGCCGCGAGACTGTTGGCTACCGCGCAGCCCGTATCGTCGTGGGCGTGAATGCCCAGGGGGTGATTCACCCGCGCCATGACGTCGCGCACCACCTGCTCTATCTCCCACGGCAAGCCGCCGCCGTTGGTTTCGCACAGCGTCAGATTGACTGCCCCGCCGCGTTTGGCGGCTTCGAGCGTCTCGATCGCGTAGCCCGCGTCGGCCTTGTAGCCGTCGAAGAAGTGCTCGGCGTCGTAAATGACGCGACGATCGTGGCTGACCAGGAAGCGCACGCTCTCTTCGATCATCTCCAAATTTTTGTCGAGTGAGATGCGCAACACGTCGGTGACGTGCAGGTTCCACGTCTTGCCAAAAATCGTGCACACGGGGGCTCCCGACGCGATCAACCCGAGCAGATTGGCATCTTCTTCCGGCAGCTTGTTGGCACGGCGCGTCGAGCCAAAAGCCGCCAGTTGTGCCGTTCTCCACTGGCGGTCGCGGGCGCGCTCGAAGAACTCGGCGTCCTTGGGGTTGGAGCTTGGCCAACCACCTTCGATGAAAGCGACGCCGAACTGATCGAGTCGCTCCGCGATCCGTAGCTTGTCGGTGACGGTGTAAGAAACGCCTTCGCCCTGACTGCCGTCACGCAGCGTCGTGTCGTAGATGGCGATCTTGCGTGCGTCGTCGGCGGCCGTCACGCTTACACTCCGTGGAGCGCCGCGGCCGGCGGTGAACTCTCGCCTTCGGGGCGGGCGCTCTTGGCGTCCACCATGGCGAGCAGGCGATTGATGGCCGAAAGGTAGGCCTTGGTGCTTGCCACGATCACGTCCGTGTCGGCGGCATGGCCGTGAAAAACAGGGGAACGAGCCGTCCCCATTTGTGCATTCTCGCCCAGAGCTTCGCTCTTGAGACGAATGCGAACACTCGCTTCACCCAGCGCGTCGATGCCCTCGGTGACGGCGTTGATCGAGTACTCGATCAGCTCGCTCGGC
>JBBQHO010000155.1:0-9000 GCA_038324055.1 Polyangiales bacterium
GTGACGCATGGCGACGCGCCGGGCAGCGACACCGAAGCCTACGATCAGGGAGCGATTGGCATCACGCCGCTCTTGCTCGATCTCTGGTCGAGTTCGCTCGAAGGCGACGCACAAATGGTCGTGGACAGCCGACAAGCGGGCGAGATTGCTCGATCCTCGCTCGTCGAGTAGTCCTCAAAGCCATGGCCCAGCGCAAGCGTCCCAGCGGTGTCCTTCCGGCTCGCACCCAACCCACGCCACGCGGCGTCGTGCAGATGGAGAGGGATCAGGTCCAAGCCGGGGTCTCGCTCGTCGGCGCCCGCGACTTCGATGCCCTCGGTTTCGTCACCTCGCTCATCCGTTCCATCCCCGATTTTCCGCAGCCGGGTATCCTGTTTCGGGACATCACCCCGCTCTTGGCCTCGCCGCGTGGCTTCCACATCGTGCTGGACGCCTTGGCTCATCAGTTCGTCGGGCAACGGGTCGACGCCGTCGTTGGTGTCGAATCCCGCGGCTTCATCTTTGGAGGCGCGCTGGCTGCGCGCCTGAACGCCAGCTTCGTGCCAGTGCGCAAAGGCGGGAAGCTGCCGGGCAAGACCGATCGCGTCTCGTATTCGCTCGAGTACGGCGAGGCTGAACTCGAGATGCACCGCGATGCTCTCGCCGAAGGCGCGCAGGTGTTGATCGTGGACGATCTCTTGGCCACCGGCGGCACGGCGGCTGCGTCGGCGGAGCTGGTCGAGCGGCAAGGCGCCTCGGTCTTGGCCATTGCGTTCATCGTCGAGCTCACCGAGCTGGGTGGACGCGCTCGTCTCGAAGGTCACCCTGTCGTCTCGGTCGTGCGCTACGGAGCGGCTTGATCGCCGATCGCGTGTCGAGCTGCACCCGCCGCATGTTCCGCTCCAGGTTCATTGCTGACGAAACGAAGGGGACATCTTTCGGTTCGACATTGCGCGTATGCCAGACTGATGCTCTACCGAGCGCGTCGTGATGAAGCGTGGAGTCGTAGCGTGAGCGCCCCGGAGCTCGATGAGCGCAGGCCGACCACGGCCCGTTCGCTGGCAGCGCGACTTTTGCCGCTGGTTTTTGCCCTCGTTACGGGGCTTTTCGGACTCTCGGAGGCGTTGGTCGCCTCGCTGGCCGAGGCGGAAGCGCAGCGGGGGGACGAGACCGAGACGACTCTCGAACTCACCAGCCGCGAGTTCGACCATGCGGCAGCCGACGCTGGCCCCCCAGTTCCGGTCGTCGAAGTCTTCCAGCCGCGCGTGAACGGCCTCTTGGTCGTCGAGCTGGCCTTCGTGCCCAACGAGCAGCCGAGTCCCGCGGACGAGCAGCGCGATACCTCGCGTCTCGGCCTCGGAAGTCGCTCGGTGCGCGGCCCTCCGCTGCGTGGCTGACCGGTCGAGCATCCAGCCCGATCAAAGACTCGTCTCGAGGATCGCTCCGCGATTTCCGACTTCTCGCCTTGCCGCAATGCAAGTTCGCGTCGGCTCGCCCCCGCGTTCCTAGAGAAACTAGCTTTGGGCTTGAACGAAGCTCGCTTCTTTCGCGGCTCCGACGCGCTCTATCGCCCGGCGGACCCGGGCGCGCACGACCAGATCGTCCCCGTCCGTTCCAATGGCTTCCCCGACAAGGCCTCTGCACATGCTCCGAACCCCGTTGCTCCTCATCTTGCTTGCCGCTCTCACGACACTTGGCTGCAACCGTCACCACGAAGAAGCCGTCGAGAAGCCAAAGTATCTGGTCACCAGCCCGCTGCGTAAGTCGACCGAGCTGACCCGGGAATACGTGGCTCAGATACGCGCCATCCAGCACATCGAGCTGCGAGCGCTGGAGCGCGGTTACCTGCAAGACATCTTCATCGACGAAGGCCAGCGCGTGACCAAAGGCGCCAAGATGTTCCAGCTCATGCCGCTCATCTACCAGGCCGAGGTGCAGAAGGCACAAGCCGAAGCCGACCTGGTCGACGTCGAGTACAGCAATACCAAGCTCTTGGCTGACAAGAACATCGTCTCGTCCAGCGAACTTGCGTTGGGCAAGGCCAAGGTGGGCAAGGCCCAGGCGCAGCTCCATCTGGCTGCCACGCACAAGGGCCTGACCGAAATCCGAGCGCCTTTCAACGGCATCATCGGCCGCTTTCTGGTGCGGAAAGGCAGCTTGCTGGACGAGGGCGATCCGCTCACCACCATGGCCGACAACAGCACGGTCTGGGTCTATTTCAACGTCACCGAGGCCGAGTACCTCGACTACAAGATGAAGCATGGCGGGGCGGGGAACGAGCCCGTGCAGCTGGTCATGGCCAACGGCCGCGTCTTTGACCAGCCCGGCAACGTCCAAACGATTGAAGCCGACTTCAACAACGAGACCGGCAACATTGCTTTTCGCGCGACCTTCTTGAACCCCGACGGCCTGCTGCGGCACGGCGAGACGGGGAAGATCCGCATGAAGTTGCCGCTCGACAACGCTCTGTTGATCCCGCAAAAGGCCACCTTCGAGATTCTGGACAAGAAGTTCGTGTTCGTGGTCGACGAAAAGAACGTCGTTCATGCGCGCGCCATCGTCGTTGCAGCCGAGCTGCCGCAGCTCTTCGTTTTGGAGAGTGGACTGGACGAAAAGGACAGGATCTTGTTGGACGGGTTGCGCAAGGTGCGTGAGGGCAACGTCATCTCGCCCGACTACAAGAAGCCCGAAGAGATCTATTCGCATCTCGAGGTCGTTGCAGAATGACCGGCACCTTCATCCGCAGGCCGGTGCTCGCCATCGTCCTGTCGGTTGTCGTGGTCTTCCTGGGCCTTTTGGCCATGAGTTCGCGTCCCATCTCGCAGTTTCCGGAGATTTCTCCGCCGCGCGTGATCGTGACTTTGGACTTTCCGGGCGCCAGCGCCGACGTGCTGGTCAAGTCCTCACTGATCACACTCGAGCGCGCCATCAACGGCGTTCAAGGCATGAGTTACATCATGTCCGACGCGACCAGCGCGGGTGAGGCCACCATCCAGGTGGTGTTCGAGCTGGGAACCGATCCCAATCAGGCCATGGTCAACGTGAAGAACCGCGTTGATCAGGTGATGAGCCGCCTGCCTGCCCTCGTGCAGCTCGAGGGCGTGATCGTGAACTTCGTTCAGCCCAGCATGTTGATGTACGTCAACCTGTTCAGCACGGACAAGACCGCTGACCAGAAGTTTTTGTACAACTACGCCAACGTGAACCTGCTTCCTGAAATCGCGCGCATCAAAGGAATCGCTCAGACGCGCATCTTGGGTTCGCGGCAGTACGCCATGCGCATCTGGCTCAACCCAGACCGCATGCGCGCCTACAACGTCTCGACCGACGAGGTGATGGAAGCGGTGAACGAACAGAGCGTCATCGCGCGCCCGGGGCGCATCGGCCAGGCGTCGGGCAAAGAGGCGCAGGCGCTCGAGTACGTGCTGGTCTACCAGGACCGCTACAACAAGCCCGAGCAGTACGAGAACATCGTCATTCGGGCGAATGCCGACGGAGAGAGTCTTCATCTCAAGGACGTTGCGAACGTCGAGTTGGGCAGCGAGTTCTTCGACATTTACTCGAACATGGACGGCCACCCTTCGGCGGCCATCGTGCTGAAACAGACCTACGGCAGCAACGCCAGCGACGTGATCGAAAATGTGAAGACCAAGCTGGACGAGCTGAAGGAGACGTTCCCCGCAGGAATGGATTATCAGATCAGCTACGATGTCTCGACCTTCCTCGATGCCTCGATTGAAAAGGTCATCCACACCCTGGGCGAGGCTTTCGTGCTGGTGGCGCTCGTGGTCTTCCTCTTCCTGGGCGACTGGCGTTCGACGCTGATCCCCACCTTGGCGGTGCCGGTTTCGCTGATCGGAGCTTTCACGTTCATGCAGATGTTCGGCATCAGCATCAACCTGATTACGCTGTTTGCCTTGGTGCTGGCGATCGGCGTCGTGGTGGATGACGCCATCGTGGTGGTGGAGGCCGTCCACGCGAAAATGGCAGAGACGCACGCGTCTCCGTACAACGCAGTCAAGTTGGTGATGGTTGAGATCAGTGGCGCTGTGGTCGCCATCACGCTGCTGATGACGGCCGTGTTCGTCCCCGTGGCCTTCATGACGGGCCCGGTGGGCATCTTCTACAGGCAATTTTCCGTCACCATGGCCTCGTCCATCGTGTTGTCGGGCGTTGTCGCCCTCACGCTCACGCCCGTCCTGTGCGCGATGATTCTGAAGAACGAGCACGGCCTACCGAAGAAGCGCACGCCGATCAGCATCCTGCTCGACGCCTTCAATCGCGCCTTCGAGTTCGGAACCGACAAGTACGTGGGGCTGCTGCGTTTGATCGTCAACCGCCGCCTCGTCACGTTCGGCTTGCTGCTCGCGTTTGGCATCGGCATCGTGGGCGTCAACAAGATCTTGCCTGCGGGCTTCGTGCCCAACGAAGACCAAGGGATGATCTACGCCATCATCCAGACGCCTCCTGGGTCCACGCTCGAGCAGACGAACGACGTGGCTCGCAAGCTGCAAGGCATTGCCGAAAAGGTCGAAGGGATCCAATCCGTGTCTTCGCTCGCGGGCTACGAAGTGCTCACCGAAGGTCGCGGCTCGAACGCCGGAACGTGCCTGATCAACCTCAAGAGCTGGTCGGACCGCAAGCACAACGTCACCCAAATCATCGAGGAGCTCGAAGAGAAGGCCAAAAACATGGGCGCTATCGTCGAGTTTTTCGAGCCGCCGGCGGTGCCCGGCTACGGCGCAGCCAGCGGTTTTGCTCTGCGACTCTTGGACAAGACCAACGGTACGGATTACCACGAGTTCGATCGCATCAATGGCGAGTTCATGGACGCGCTGCGCAAGCGCAAAGAACTCACGGGGCTCTTCACGTTCTTTGCAGCGAACTATCCCCAGTACGAGCTGCACATCGACAACGAACTGGCCATGCAGAAGGGCGTGTCAATCAAGAACGCCATGGACAACTTGGACATCTTGATTGGCAGTACCTACGAGCAGGGCTTCATTCGTTTTGGCAACTTTTTCAAGGTTTACACCCAAGCTTCGCCCGAATTTCGACGCTTGCCGTCAGACGTTTTGAACCTCTACGTCAAAAATGACCGCGGCGAGCAAGTGCCGTACTCCGCGTTCATGACCATGGAAAAGAAGCAGGGCCCCAACGAGATCACTCGCTACAATTTGTACAATTCGGCGGCGATTCGCGGTGGGCCAGCCAAGGGTTACACCAGCAGCGACGCCATCGACGCGGTGAAGGAGGTCGCCACTGCTACGCTACCGCGCGGCTATGACATTGCCTGGGAAGGGCTGTCATTCGACGAGGCCAAGCGGGGCAACGAGGCGCTCTACATCTTCTTGGTGGTTCTGGCCTTCGTCTACCTGGTGTTGGCGGCGCAGTACGAGAGCTTCATCATCCCGCTGGCTGTCGTGCTTTCGCTGCCCGCCGGCGTGTTTGGCTCGTTCTTCTTGCTCAAGGCCATGGGGCTGGCAAACGACATCTACGCGCAAGTGGGGTTGGTCATGTTGGTCGGTCTGCTGGGCAAGAACGCGGTCCTGATCGTGGAGTTCGCGGTGCAAAAACGCAGAGAAGGCGCCACGATCACCGACGCCGCGGTCGAAGGCGCCCGGGTGCGTTTCCGACCGATCTTGATGACTTCGTTCGCCTTCATCGCCGGCCTGCTGCCGCTGGTGGTCGCGACCGGTCCTGGAGCCGTGGGTAACCGCACGATCGGTACTTCGGCCTTGGGCGGCATGCTGTTCGGCACCGTCTTTGGCGTGATCATCGTGCCAGGCCTCTACTACATCTTCGGCACGTTGGCCGACGGCAAGTCGCTGGTCCGCGACGAGGACGACGAGCCGTTGACCGAGGAGTTCGCCCACCATGAATGAGAAGCTTCGCGGGCAGCAGCTGGAAGCGCTCTTGGGCGCCGCGCTGGTTCTGCTCGGCATGACCCTGGCCTGTGCGCCATCGCTCGACGGCAACAAGCCGCGCGACGCCCGTCGCGCGGTTCCCAAGGACTACTCGGCCGCGTCCGGGGTCCAGAGCACGGTTGGAAACAGCATCGCGCAGCAGACTTGGAGCAAGTTTTTCGACGATCCCAACTTGCGCAAACTGATCGAGAGTGCAGTCGCCAACAACCAGGAATTGAACGTCAAACTCCAGGAAATCATCATCGCTCAGACGGAGGTGTCCGCGCGGCAGGGGGCTTACTTGCCCCAGGTCAACGCCGGTGCAGGCGTCGGCATGGAAAAGGCAGGTAGGTTCACGCGCAACGGGATCGTCGACGAGGCGAACGGCTTGTCGGATCCGGTGGGCAACTTCACATTCGGCCTCATGGGCTCTTGGGAAGTGGACGTCTGGAGCAAGCTCCGCAACGCGGCAAAGTCGGCCGACTACCGCTACCTCGCCAGCATAGAAGGCAGGAACTTCTTCGTCACACAACTCGTGGCCGAGATCGCGCGCTCCTACTACGAGCTGATCGGTCTGGATCGGCGCATCGAGATCCTGGAGCGCAACATCGCTACCCAGACGGACGCGCTCGAAGTCGTCAAGGCCGAGAAGGAAGCGGCGCGCGTGACGCAGCTGGCGGTCCAGCGCTTCGAGGCCGAGGTGCTCAAGAACAGGAGCCGCCGCTTTGATCTGGAACAGGCACGGGTGCAGGCCGAAAATCGCATCAATTTCCTGGTGGGGCGCTACCCGCAGCAAGTGACACGCGATCCGGCGCAGTTGGACGTCATCGTGCCCGAGAGCGTGCCGTTGGGGGTGCCCTCGCGCCTCTTGGAAAATCGCCCCGACGTCAAACAGGCCGAACTGGAACTCGAAGCGTCGAAGCTCGACGCGTCCGCGGCGAAGGCGGCGTTTTATCCGTCGCTCACGATCGATGCGGGCATCGGTTACGAAGCCTTCAACGTCAAACACATCGTCACGACACCCGAGTCGGTCTTCTACAATACAGCGGGGCACCTGGTGATGCCGTTGCTCAATCGACGCGGTATCGAAGCCGCTTATCGCTCCGCCAATGCTCGGCAAATCCAGGCAGTGTTCTCGTTCGAGCGCACGCTGCTGCAAGCATTTACCGACGTAGCCAACCAGCTGGCAGCCCTTTCGAATCTGCGCAAAGCGGTCGAGCTGCAGTCCCAGCAGGTCGCCATCCTGGCCGAATCGGTCGAGGCCTCCACGATTCTTTTTCAGGCAGCCCGAGCCGACTACATGGAGGTACTGCTCACGCGCCGCGATTCGCTCGACGCGCAGATGGAGCTGCTCGAAACCAAGAAACGGCTCAGGACCGCGGTGGTCAACGTCTACCAAGCTCTGGGCGGCGGCTGGCGCCCGCAGAAATGAGCTAGTGCAGCCAGCCCTGCGAGCGCGGGGTCAGCATCTAGTGCGCCTCCTGCTTTCCGAGTTACCATGGCGCCCTGATGCGGGCTCTCAATGCGGGGTGGGGTCGGGTGGTTGCCGCGACCTGGCTGGGTTTGGGCGTGGTAGTGACCATGGTCGCCTGTAGTGCGTTTCCGGATGGTCGCGAGCCCGAGTGCGTCGATCTGAAGGACACGGACTTCTCGGCCAACAACCCGCGCTGCTACAATGGCACGCTCGACGCCGTCCCCGAGGGCCCGACGGGACTGGGAGTGGGCGAGGACTGTTCGCTCGAACGCTGTCGTCCGGGACTCGAGTGCGTCGACGAACGATGTGAACCCGGCGGCTCGCTCGCGCCCGGGTCCAGCTGCGTCATCGGCCCCGAGTGCGGTCTCGGCCTCAATTGCGTCGTCGGACGTTGTGCACCTTCGTCGGGTGACCTGGGTGGATCCTGTCAGAGCGATGCCGAGTGTGATCCTGGCCTGCGCTGTGGTCTCTCGGGCCTTTCTTCGGAGTGCGTCGAAGCCGGCGATGCCGATTTTGGCCAAGACTGCGTCCTGCACGCCGACTGTTTTCAGGGATTGTATTGCGACGCTGGCCAATGCGCGCTTCCTCAGGCGCCAGCTGGTGTGCCCCTGTGGAACGGCGTCACTTGCAGTGAGCCGACCGACGACGATGTGACGGCGCTCTTTTCGGTGCCAGCCGCACCGGGCACTGCTAGCGACGCCGATTTCTTCCAGTTGCCGTATCCCAACGACATCCGTCTCGACGCAGATGGTCACCCCGATCTGACCGATTTTCCGACGCCGGGGCCGGAACTGCTCGGTGTCGACATGGTCGCCCGCTACGCGCGCGCCATCGAGCGAGCGACCACCGGCTGGAGTACCCACCCGTCCCTGATTTTTCGGTTTTCTGGCGCTATCGATGCCGAAAGCTTGAAGACGCCCGATGGCCAAGATCGGCGGGTCGTGCTCGTTGACGCCGATGATCCGACGAGCGTGCCGAATGGTCTCGGGCTCACCTGGAGCAGCGGCGGGGCCGCGACGGCGTATGTCTGCGACGACTGGGTCGCCCTGGGTACCGGTCGCGGCGGCGTACTCCAGCCTGGCCACACCCACATTGCGTGGATCAGCACGAACGCCCGCGCTGCCGACGGCAAGGCCATTGCAAAAGCGCCGCAGTTCGAAGCGATGCTCGAAGACGAGGCGCCCAGTAACAGCGCGCTCGCGAAGGCTCACGCGCACTACGCGCCGCTCCGCGCCTACCTCGCTGCGCGAAGCATCGATCCGGACACGATCTTGGTGGCGGCTGTGTTCACGACCCACGATCCGATCGCGCCCATGCGCGCGCTCGCGCTCGACGTAGCGGCCGCCGCTCTGCCTGTTGCCACCAACTGGGTGCTTTGCGAGGACGGTGCGCTCTCGCCCTGTCCGCAAGCCGCCGAAGACGAGGGGCGCGCCTGCGGCAACGGCACGAGTGACTACGACGAGTACCAGGCATTGATCGAGTTGCCGATCTTCCAGAAAGGCACGCCTCCGTACGCAGAAAGCGGTGGAGGCATCTCCGCCAGCGTCGTGCGCACCGAGCCAGTGTGCCTGGGCCTGACGGTGCCCAAATCACCCAAGCCGGCAGCTGGGTTTCCGCTGGTCGTCTATGGCCACGGCACGG
>JBBQHO010000156.1:0-8984 GCA_038324055.1 Polyangiales bacterium
CTCGCCACGCCCGACACTCGCAGCTGCTGCTTCCCGGCCATGAGGCTCGATCCTACCACAAGCTGCCGCTCTTCACCGAGTCGTGGCAGGGTGCGCGTATGGAAATCGGGTTGATCGGGCTGGGCCGTATGGGAGCGAACATGGTGCGCCGCCTCGAGCGCGCGGGGCACCGTTGTGTGGTCTGGGATCCCAACACGGCGGCCGTCGAAGCGCTCGTGGCAGATGGTGCCACGCCTGCCACTTCGGTGGCGGATTTGGTGTCAAAGCTCGAGAAGCCGCGTGCGGTCTGGATGATGGTTCCGGCTGCGGTGACTCCGCAGCTGGCCGATCAAATCCACCCTTTGCTCGAAGCCGGAGACGTGCTGATCGACGGTGGCAACAGCCACTACAAGGACGACGTCGACCGCGCCGAGACCTTGGAACAGCGCGGTATCTTCCACATCGACGTCGGCACGAGCGGCGGCGTCTTCGGTCTCGAGCGAGGGTACTGCCTGATGATCGGCGGCGCAGACGAACCGGTGAAGCGCCTCGAACCCATCTGGGCGGCCCTGGCTCCCGGCTTTGCAGCCGCGCCCCGCACACCCGAGCGCGCAGGCGACGTGGCTCAGGAAGAACACGGCTACCTCCACTGCGGTCCCCCGGGCGCAGGCCATTTCGTCAAGATGATCCACAACGGCATCGAGTACGGACTGATGGCTGCCTACGCCGAAGGCTTCAACATCTTGCGCCACGCCAACATCGGCAAGCAGGACCACGCAGCGGACGCCGAAACCGCTCCGCTCAAAGATCGAAAGTACTATCAGTACGATTTCCCGCTCGATCGCGTGGCAGAGCTCTGGCGCCGCGGCAGCGTCATTCCCTCGTGGCTCCTGGATTTGACGGCCTCGGCGCTCGTCGGCTCACCGGAGCTCAGCGAGTTTGCGGGCAAGGTTTCCGACTCGGGCGAAGGCCGCTGGACTCAAATTGCCGCCATCGACGAAGGGGTGCCCGCGCACGTTCTCAGCGCATCGTTGTTCGATCGCTTCGAGTCGCGCGGGCGCGCCGATTTCGCCAACAAGGTCCTGTCGGCCATGCGGCTCGGCTTTGGCGGGCACCACGAAAAGAAGAGCTGAACTCGCTCAGACTTTGGGCAGATCGAACACCAAGACTTCACTTTCGGAGGTGGCGGAAAAGCCGACCTCCGTTTCGTCGCGCAAGCCGACGCCATCGCCGGCGGTCAGAGCAGTGCCACGCCAAACCATGCTTCCACGCGCCACATGGATCCAGGCGCAGCGACCCGGGCTGAGGCGCAGCTCGGCATTGTCGCCGCTCGCGAAACGACCGGCATGAATGCGGGTATCCTGCTTGATGCGCAGCGACCCTCGGTCACCGTCCGGCGATACGATGAGTCGTAACCCGTTGGGCGGCAGCGCGGCGTTGAACGGCGTCTCCTGGTAGTCGGAAGGCTGCCCCTGGCGATCGGGCAGGATCCAGATCTGCAGAAAGTGAACGGGCTGGTCCTTTGAGTGGTTGAACTCGCTGTGGGTGACACCGCGACCGGCGCTCATCAGTTGGATCTGACCCGGACGCAGCACCGAGCCGTTGCCCATCGAGTCCTTGTGTTCCAGCTCGCCTTCGAGCACGTAGCTCAAGATCTCCATGTCGCTATGCGAATGGGTGCCAAAGCCGCGCCCGGGAGCGACGCGGTCGTCGTTGATGACGCGCAGCACCGAAAACCCCATGTGCTGGGGATCGAAATAGCCGCCGAACGAGAAGGTGTGGTGGGAGCTCAGCCAGCCGTGTTCGGCGCGGCCGCGCTCGTCTGCTCTGCGAATCTCGAACATGCGCCTAGGGTGGGGCTTGCAAACAGGCGAGACAATCGGGTGCTTCGGTATCAGATTCGTGCGCTTCGGGTACGAATTCAGTTTCCTGTTCAAGTGGAACTGGAAGAAAGCTTGGCCCAGCTGTCTTTGAGCCCGATCGTGCGATTCAGCACGACGTGCTCCGCTGTGCTGTCGGCATCGATGCAGAAGTAGCCGAGGCGCTCGAACTGCAGGTGCGTCTCGACGGGCGAAGACGCCAGATCACGATGCACCCAAGCGCCTTCGACGACCTCGAGTGAGTTGGGGTTGAAGAACTCGAGGAACGAACGGCCCTCGTGACCCTCGGGATCTTCCTCTGTGAACAGGCGATCGTAGAGCCGCACGCTCGCGCGGACCGCGTCGCGCGACGAGATCCAGTGGAGGGTGCCTTTGACTTTGCGGCCATCCGGCGAAGCCCCACCCCGGGATGCCGGATCCCACGTGCAGCGCAGCTCGACCATCCGACCGGCCTCGTCCTTGATGGCTTCTTTGCAGGTCAAAAGACAGGCGCCCCGCAAGCGCACCTCTTGGCCTGGAGCGAGGCGGAACCACTTCTTGGCGGCGACTTCCATGTAGTCGTCTTGCTCGACGAATATCTCGCGGGTCAGCACAACGGCGCGGTTGCCGCGGTCGGGGTACTCGGGGTGGACTGGCACCTCGAACGTTTCCTCTGCGTCGTCGGGAAAATTCTCGATCACGACCTTGAGAGGGCGAAGCACGGCCATCGTGCGGTTGGAGTGCGCGTTGAGATCTTCGCGCAGCTGGTGCTCGAGCAACGACACGTCGATCAAGCTGTCGCGCTTGGCGACACCGATGCGCTCCGCAAAACTGCGCAGGGAACCAGGCAAATAGCCACGTCGCCGCATGCCGGCGATGGTGGGCATGCGCGGATCGTCCCAGGAGGCGACGTGGCCTTCGTTCACGAGCTGCTGCAGCTTGCGTTTGCTGAGCACCGTGTAAGTGAGATTGAGGCGCGCGAATTCGATCTGTCGCGGTACCGGCGTGAAGCCGCCCACGTTCTCGAGGAGCCAGTCGTAGAGCGGTCGATGGTTCTCGAACTCCAGAGTGCAGAGCGAGTGCGTCACGCCCTCGAAAGCATCGGAGAGCGGGTGGGCGAAATCGTACATCGGGTAGATGCACCAGCTGTCGCCGGTTCGGTGGTGGTGCGCGTGACGGATCCGATAGAGCAGAGGATCGCGCAGGTTCATGTTCTGGTGCGCCATGTCGATCTTGGCGCGCAACACGGCTTCACCCTCCTGCATCTCGCCTCTGCGCATGCGATCGAGCAGAGCCAGGTTCTCTTCGGGGCTGCGATTTCGAAAGGGGCTATCGACGCCCAATTTGTAGAAATTTCCCCGGTTATCGCGAATTTCTTCGGCCGTCTGGCTGTCCACGTAGGCCAGACCTTTGTTCACCAGCGTCACGGCGCACTGGTAGATGCGTTCGAAATAGTCGGAGGCAAAAAACAGCCTTTCGCCCCAATCGAAGCCGAGCCAACGCACGTCGGCTTGAATCGACTGGACGAACACGTCGTCTTCGGCGACCGGGTTCGTGTCGTCGAGACGTAGGTTGCAGGCGCCGAAGGGCGCCTTCTGCGCCATGGTGAAGTTGAGGTAAATGGCCTTGGCGTGCCCGACGTGCAGGAAGCCGTTCGGCTCGGGCGGAAAGCGCGTCTGCAGAACCGAGCCGTTCTTTCCGCTTCCGAGATCCTCGTCGATGATGTCGGCGATGAAGTTGGGGGCAGCGCTGTCGTCGCGCTCGGCGGTGGGTGCGGAGACCTTGGTGTCGTTCATGGGGGGACCGGGAGGAGGAGCCGAGCTGCGGCACGCTCGGGGCCGAGCATGGTCAGGCCCCGCAATCGGGGCAAGGGAGGGTCAGGGGAGGCTTTTTCCCAGGCGACCCTCCGTTCACGGGCCGCCTGGAGCCCAGAATCAGCGCGGGGGCGGCCGGGGTTCTAAAGAAGCGAGATGACTGGCTAAACTGAAAGGGCCCATGTCACCGAGCCGCCCTCCGAAGCAGTCCCGTCGCTCGACCACGCCCTCGCTGCCCGCTGCGCTCGAATCAGCGCTCGCCCATGCGGCGGCACATCCACAAGACGCCGAGGCCTGGGAGGCGCTCGACGAGGTGGCTAGAGAACTCGATCGGCCCGAGGAAGTCGCGGCGCTCTACCGTGAAATTCTCGAGTCGAACGCTCCGCTCGAGGTGCTCGTCGAGCTGGGTCGCCGAGGGGCCGACTTTTGCGAAGAATGGTTCGAAGAACCCGATCCCACCGTTGCTTTGCTGACTCGCGTGTTGTCGCTCGACCGTTCGCAAGCCTGGGCCTTCGAGCGTCTGACCGTGCTTCTCACTTCATCGTCCAGCTGGGAGAAGCTACTGCACGTCTACGATCAGGCCATCGCTGGCGCGCCCACCGAGGACGAAAAAGCGAGCCTGCTCGCCGAGGCCGCACGCGTAGCTCGCGATTTTGCTGGGCAAGCCTCGGCCGGCAGCGACTACCTCAAGGCCCTGCTCCTGCTGCGCCCCCGCGACGATCAGCTGGCGGCCGGCCTCGAACGTCGCCTCGACGAACAAGGACGTCACGCAGACTTGATCGAGATTTGGCTCGCACGGACCGCGATTCTCGAGCCAGAAGCTGGTTTTCGCACGCGACTGCAAATTGCAGCACGCTACCTGGATCAGCTGGGCGATGCGGCGAGTGCGCTGAGCGCCGTCGAGGACTTGCTGGCTACGGGCGGCAGTCCCGCCGACGCGTCGACGATTCTGGAACGGATCGCCCAGGCCGCCTCAGCACCTGAACCCACGCGGCGCCGCGCGCTCGGCTTCCTCGAAGAGCTGTATACCCATGCTGGCAAGAACGAAGAACTGGCCGTCGCGCTAGAACGTGCCCTGTTGTTGGCAGAGACGGATGCTGCCCGCATCGCCTTCCGACAGAAGGTGAGCGCCTTGCTCGAGACGCTCGGTCGGAACGACCAGGCGCTTGGCCATGCCATCGAGATGTTGTGCCTCGATCCTGCCCTCGACCGGGCCAAGAGCCAGGCCAAGCGGCTCGCCATCGCCATCGGTCGTCTCGATCTCTATGCCTCCGCACTCGCGAGGGCCGCCGACGTCGCTCGAACCGGGACGCGTCGCGTCGAACTGTTGATCGAAGCAGGTCACTTGCACAAAATCGAGCTGGCGAGCCCGAGCGATGCCATCGTGCTGTTCTCGCGCGTGCTCGTCGACGAGAGTGCCGACGAGGCGGCTGAGCTCTTGGCTGCACAGGAATTGTCGGAGTTGCTGCTCGCGCCCGGTCCGAGCCTGCGCTTGCTCGAGGTGCTCGAGCGGCGCGCCGAACTGGAGACCAAGGCGGGCGAGCGGCGACGAGTCCTGGGGCAGGCCGCGGCGCTCGCCGCAGAGCTAGGCGATGCAGACCGATCTCTCGGCTTGTGGGCTGCTTGCCTCCAGGGAGATCCAGCCGATCACGAGGCGCTAACTGCTCGCATCGCCCTGCTCGAAGGCTTGGGCCGGCACCAAGGCCTGG
Organism: Polyangiales bacterium; assembly: GCA_038324055.1. Lineage (GTDB taxonomy): Bacteria > Myxococcota_A > Polyangia > Polyangiales > Polyangiaceae > NIC37A-2. The sequence continues at coordinate 5,362 of JBBQHO010000156.1, forward strand.
TCGAGAACCTGCAAGATCGCGCGCGGCTCTCGAGCTCGGCGATCGAACAGCGTGCGGATCTGGTTCGCGCCGCCGCCGTCTACGCAGAGCGGCTCGCCGATCTGCCGCAGGCGATCCGCACCTGGCACGACATCGAGCAGAAGTTCGAGCGAAACGAAGAGAGTTTGGATGCTCTGGTGGCGCTGAGCGCCAAGGCCGAACGCTTCGAAGACGTCGTCGTTCTGCTACGCGAAGCGGTGCGCGACGAGCCGACGGGAGTGCGGCGCGTTCGCCAGCTCGCGCTGCTCGGTGACACATTTCGGCTGCAGCTGCAGCAGTATGAGCAGGCGATTGTCGAGTACGCCGCGAGCCTGGCGCTCGATTCGACGTTCGGCGCGGCGCGGCAAGGCCTGTTCGCTCTGCTCACGAGTCCCGCGCACGCACATCAGGCAGCCGAGGTTTTGGCAGATGCGTTGCGCCGCACCGGGGACGCAGCAGGAATTTTGGAGCTGCTCGAGACGCGCCTGGGCGCGGCGCCGGACGACCTGGCGCGCTGTGGCATCTTGCTGGAGGCTGCAAATCTGTGGGAGAGCGGCGGCGATCTTGCATCGGCGCTCCGCGCCACCTGTCGAGCGTTTGCACTGGGCCTGGAGCCCAGCGTCGAGGCAGAGGCGCAGCGTCTTGCCGCGCTCACTTCGGACTTCGTGACTTTGGTGGCTGCGTACCAGAAGGCGCTGGAGCGGGCCGAAGGCGAGCGGGCGCGTCGATTGCACTTCGCCCAAGGGCGCGTGTGGGAGGAACGCCTCGAGCGCCCGGCCGGCGCCGCCGCGGCTTACAAGTTGGCCCTCGGCCTCGGTCCCGAGCATCCGGAAGTCGCCCTCTCGCTCGTGCGCGCAGCGCTCCACGCCCAGCTCTTTGCCGAGGCCGCCTCGGCACTCGTCGATCACACCAAGGCGCTCGAAGCCCTCAGCCCCGAGTTGATCTTGGCTTTCGAAGGGCTTGCCTCGCCGCTGTCCGTTTGGGACGACGCGCTCGAAGCACTGGGCGAAGTGATTGCGCGCGCCGAAGGACTACAGCCGCAACTCACGCATGATCTGAAGCGCCAGCTCGCACTGTGGCACCGCGATCAACGCCACGATGCCGACGCAGCCGAGTTCGTGCTGCGGCGCGCCGCCTTCGACCATCCGCAAGAAGACACCCTGCGCATGCTGGCTGAGCTGGAGCGCCGCACTCCTGGAAAGCAGCTAGTGCGCACGCTCGAAGCTCTTGCCGACGTGACCGGCGACGAACTCGTCGTGCTGCGCGAAGCCTGCGAGATCGCTCTGCGCGACGTGAAAGACAAGGAACTCTCGGAGCGACTTCTCGTGCGCACCCTAGCTGTCGCCGCGGGACGCTTCGAGGCAGAAGCCGAATCGGCTACGCAATAGCTCGAGGTCGCGCAGACGAGCGAGTGGAGCCTCGAGAAGTTGGTCGCTCTGGCTCTGGCCGCAAGCGATCAACCGCGAGCCATCGAACTGTTGGAACAAGCGGCGGCGCTACCATTCGCGCTCGACAAGCGCATCGGTTTTCGTTTCCGTGCGGCCGAGGTCGCTGCTGCCCTCGACAGCGACGAGCGCGCCGTCGGGCTTTGTCAGAGCGTGCTTGCGGACCAGCCGGTCCACGAGGGGGCCATCACGCTGCTCAGTGCGTTGCACGAGAAAGCTGGCCGTTTGCGCGAGTTGCTCGAGTTGCGCAGCCGCGAACTCTTGCTGGAACGTCCACTCGAGCGCCGTCTCTTCTTGAGGCTCGAACAAGCGCGTGTACTGGGTCAATTGGACGAGGACGTCGAGGCACGGCTTTCCGCATTGCGTGAGAATCTCCAAGCGGCGCCGGGCCACGAAGCTTCGCTCGACGCTCTGCTGGCCATCCTGCTCGAGCGTGAGCGCTTCGAGGAGACGGTCGTGTTGCTGGAGGCCCAGGCCCAGATTTTGGCGCGCGCGGAAGCCTCGCGGGCTGCCAAACTCTACGAGCAAGCCGGCAACCTGGCGGCCGATCGGCTGAAGGACGTGCCGCGGCTCGTTGCCGATTTCAAAAGCGCCGTCGCTTTGGTGCCCAGCGTACCCGTGCTCGATCGTCTCGCGCGGATCGCCCAAGAGAAAGGCGAGTTTGGCAGCGAAGTCGGCTTCCTCCAGCACCAGCTTGGCCTGACGCCGGCGCGCGCCAGCGACGAAATGCGGCGCAGTACGGTGGTTCGTCTGGCTCACGCCCAGATCCTCTCCGACGACGCCGCGTCGGCCCGGACGCTTCTGGAAGCGGAAATGGGGCTCGATCCAGCCGCACATCTCGCTCGCACGCTGCTGTCCGAGCTGTACACGCAGAGCGAGAACTGGGAGCAGCTCGCGCGAATCCTTTCGGAAGGCGTCGAGTACGCGCCAGACGATGTGAGCCGCGTGCAGCTGCTCCGCAGCGCGGCACAGGTGGTGCGTCGTCGTCTCGGAGATGTCGCTTCGGCGATTCCGTTGCTCGACGAAGCTGCTGCACTGGCGCCCGAGGATCGCTCTCTGCGCCTGCTGCTCGCCGACGCCCTCCGGGTCCAAGGAGAGTTCGATCGGGCTCGCGATATCCTGAGCGAGATGCTCGAAGAGTTCGGTCGCCGGCGGACCAAGGAACGAGCGATGGTCCACCAGCAGCTCGCGCGGATCGCGCAGGCGAGCGGCGACATCGACGAGGCTCTGGAGCAGGCCGAGGCGGCCGCGAAGATTGAGCGCACCGATCCAGGAATTCTGATGCTGGTCGGGCGCCTGGCGCGGCAGAAGGGCCAACTCGAGCGCGCCGAGCAGGCGTATCGAACTCTGCTTTTGATCGTGAGCCGTGGAGCCGAGCAGCCCGATCCCGAAGAAGAGCGAGTGGGCGAAAGCTCGATTTTGTTCGAACTCTATCGCTTGGCCGAAGAGGAGGGGCAGCCCGACCGGGCGCGTGAATTGCTCGGCTCGGCACTCGAGATTGCTACGCGCGATCCCGAAGAGGCGCTCCGCCTCGAGAGCGAACTCACAGCGGCAGGCAAAGCCGACCTGCTTCTGCAGGCGCTCGACGATCGTTTACGTGGCGGCTTGGAGCCGAGCGTTGCGGCGCAGGTGCTGTTGACACGGGCCCAGGTGTTGTCGCGCAACGGGCGTGCAGAGGAAGCTTTCAGCTCGCGCCTTCGAGCAATTGCGTTCGCACCCGACGACGCTCGGCTTTTGGACTCGACCTGGAAGATCGCGGAGCAGCTGGGCGAAATCGAGGCGCTCACCTCACATCTCACGACAATCGCAGCCGCCTCGCACCTCCGCCCCGAAGTGGCCGGGGATCTGTGGTTCCGCTTGGGCTCCGAGCTGGAAAGTAGCGACCCCTTGCGAGCCGCCGACCTGTATGAGCGGGCGCAACTCACCGAGCACCGGCCACGGCGCACTTTCGCGGCTCTCGACAAGATTCTGGCCATGCTGGGTGACTCCCAGCGCGCCGTCGACGCGCTGGGCCGTTTTGTTTCGGCGCCCGGCGCTGAGAGCAACCCACCCGCTCTCGCCCACGCACTCTACCGCCAGGGCGAGCACGAGTTGACGACGCGCAACTGGGCACGAGCCGTCGCGCAAATCGAGCTCGCGCTGGCACACGACGCCAAAGAA
>JBBQHO010000157.1:0-8876 GCA_038324055.1 Polyangiales bacterium
CTGGGCACGGCGACGGGGCGGGGCAAGGCGACGGGGCTGGGCAAGGCGACGGGGCTGGGCAAGGCGACGGGGCTGGGCAAGTTGAGACTCGAGCTGGGGCGAGGCCGCTCCGTATCGTTTTTCGCCGCTGCAACTGGCGCCGCGTTCGAACTGCCTGGAGCGCTCCGCAATGCCGACGTCGCCCGAGGCAGCATCGGCTTTTACGACAGTTATGACGGCGCGCAGCGCGGCACGAGCGCGTGCTCGGTGGTCGGTCTCGACTATCGAGCGGGCACGTCTCTTCGGTTCTCTCCCCGTCCTGCAGTACGCGGCCGCGCCGCCGCGCATGGCCAGGCTCAGCGTGACCGGCTATTTTCGAAGGCTTGACGCCTCCTGCCCGGAGATCGCATCGTCACGCGAGCATGCGTCAGAGCACCTGCAAACTGTCTGTCGGCGAAGCGCTCAGCAGCGAAGACACCGTTCGGCGCGCTCTGGACGGCTTTCGCGACGCCTTGCACGAGCGCGGCCTCCGCTACTCGGGGGTGCGCGAAGCCATCGCGCGGGTCGCGTTGACCTACGATGGTCACTTCGAGGTCAACGACTTGATGCGTGTGCTACGCGCCCGGGGCGTCAAGGACGCACACCTGGCTACCGTCTATCGCACCCTGCCTCTGCTGGTGGAAACTGGCCTGATTCAGCCGGCGCTGCTTTCGTCGACCGAACGCCACTTTTACGAGCCGGCGTTCGAGCGTCCGCACCACGACCACCTGATCTGCACTTCGTGCGACAAGGTCGTCGAGTTCGAATTCGAGGCTTTCGAGGTCTTGCAGCACGACATTGCCGCGCGCTACGGTTTCCAGCTCACGGCCCATTTTCACGAGTTGCTCGGCCTTTGTTCCGATTGCCGCTCGAAACAAGCCCTCCGCTGCGAAACCACCACGCACAAATGAACCTACCGACGCTCACCAGCACTCCCAGCATCGAACAAGTGCGCGCCGTCGTTGAGGTGGTCGTATTGATCGCATACGCCGACGGCAACCTGGCCCCGGCCGAGGAAGAAATCATCACCGCGCGAGTCGCCGAGATTTCGTCACGGACTCCCGACGCCGCCTGGGTCAAGCAAACGATCGGCGAAGTGCGCCCGCCCTTGCCACCCGAAGCCGATTGGCGCAGCGCGCGCCTGGTCGCCTTGAGTGAACTCTTGGGAAGCGACGAGCTGCGTCAGACGGCATTCGCCGTGGCTCTCGAAGTCGCGCACGTCGACGGCGGCATCGGGCTGCGTGAGGTCTCGCTCTTGGCGGCGACGGCTCAAGAGCTAGGTCTCGATGCCCAGATGGCGCTCCATTTTCTCGACCAAGCCGAAAAGCACTGAGGTTCATTCGTTGCTTAGGTTCGGCTCGCTCGCTCTCCTGGGACTTCTCGCTTGCGTCGGGCTCGTCGGCGCGACACCACCGAAGAGCGCGCCCCAAAAGGCGCTGTCGGAGTCGGCAGGCCCGCGCGACGGCGAACGAGACCGCGTCCCGGCGCGGGCTGCCCCGACCGTCAAGGCGCCGAAGCTCGAGCAACTCTTGGTCGTGCGCTCGCGCAACTGGTCGGCCGCAACGGGCACGCTGCAACGGTACGAACGCGCCTCGGAGCAGCCCTGGCAAGCAGTCGGCGCAGCGATTGCCGTGAACCTCGGGCGACGCGGCATGGCTTGGGGCCGCGGACTGCACGAACCTGTCTCCGCCGGTGCCGACGCTCCGCTCAAGAAGGAAGGCGACGGCAAGACTCCAGCTGGCTCCTTTGCGCTGGAGCGCGCCTTCGGCTCCGCGCCGAGCTTGCCCGACAAGTCCCGCGGTTTTCCGTACCTCCAGGCCGATGCGCAGACCTACTGCGTCGAGGACACGCGATCGACGCTCTACAACCGCATCATCGATGCTCGAGAAGTCGAGCAGAAGACATGGGAGCGTTGGAGCCCGCTGCTGCGTCCCGACGGTTTGTTCCGTTGGGGCGTGGTCGTGCGGCAGAACGAGATGCCACCCGTGATTGGCGCTGGCTCGTGCGTGTTCCTGCATGTCTGGCGTGGACCCGGACAGGGGACTTCGGGCTGCACTGCCATGGCTGCGGGCGACATCGAAGAAACGCTCGTCTGGCTCGACGAAGCAGCGTCACCGCGCCTCGTCCAGTTGCCGGAGGCCCTCTACCAAGCGAAGCGCGACGTTTGGGATTTACCCCAATGACAGGTTCGGTCGGCGAAGCGTGGCTCCGGCATTGATCGAGTAGGGCGCGGCGGCGGCGACGACGCCCCGGTGAGGCAGATTGTCACGTCAACGGTTCGTCAAAATGCTGCGCATCGAGCCAGTTGAGGCTGACTCGCGCTTGGCACTCTTCGTGCTTGTTTGAGTACGGACGCCACGCGTCCAGCTCGTCGGCGACATGGAAACCACCGAACTCACACCTGGAACGTCAGTAGGAGGGCGCTTCACGATCGAGGCTACTCTAGGCACGGGCGCCATGGGCACCGTGTATCGCGCTCATCACGTCTCGCTCGATGCCCAGGTTGCGCTCAAGGTGCTGCACCCGCATCTGGTGAGCAACGAGTGGGTCGCTGCCCGCTTCCTGGAGGAAGCGCGAGCCATCGCGAGTCTGAAGAGCGAAAACGTGGCACGGGTCCTCGACACCGGCTGCACCAAGGACGGCCTAGTCTACTTGGCGCTCGAATTCGTAGTCGGCCAAGACCTCGAGATCGAGCTGCGTGAGCGCGAGCGCTTGCCCGAAAAAACGGCCGTTCGCTATGCGCTCGACATCTGCTCCGCTCTCGCCGATGCCCACGGTCGCGGCGTGATTCACCGCGACCTCAAACCCGAGAACTTGCTGATCGAGCGGCGCTCCGACGGTACCGACCGCATCAAGCTCACGGACTTCGGCGTCGCCAAACGGCTCTACACCAAGCGTGAACGCGCTCTCACCTTCGATTCTAGCCCAGTCGGCACCCCTTGCTACATGGCGCCCGAGCAAATTGCCGACTCGGCCAGCGTCGACGGTCGCGCCGACATCTTCTCGCTCGGCGTCGTGCTCTACGAAATGCTGTCCGGTTTCTTGCCGTTTGGCGGACGATCGACGACCGAAACCTACGTCGCAACTTTGCGAGAAGAGCCGGTCTCGCTTCTCGAGTTGGCGCCCCACGTGACCCCGGACTTGGTCAAGGTCATCGACCGTTGCCTGATGAAGCATCGCGAAGACCGCTACCCTGACGTGGGTGAGCTGGCCCGCGATCTGGCGCGCTTCGGCACCGTCGCCGATCGGTTCACCGCTCACGCCACCGAACGCAGCATTGGTGCGACCGAGGTGCAGATGGATCCTCCGACCCACCGCGCTCGTTCGGCGTCGCCCTACCCGACCCCTCAGCCCGTGAACACCACCCTGATTTCTGCCGCCATCCCCGGTCGGAGCGGCGGCGGTCTCCGTTGGCGCGTAGGCATGGCCGCCCTGGTCGCCGCGCTCGGCCTTGCGCTTTACCCGAGCGCTCCCGAATTCGCGCACGACGGCTTGGCCCTGGCGGAGAGCATGCGCACCCCAATCGCACTCGCCGCATCTCGGGACGAGGCATTCCCCCGTCCTCTTGCCCGCCCCGTGACGGTGTACATCGGGGCGCGCCAGGCGCGCGCGGTACCCGCCACTGCGCCTCTGCCCGTCATCACCACCAGCGTCGTGCGCATGACCACAGAACCAGTCGAACCAGAGCCCGTCTTCGCCAAGTTCGTACCGGTCTCCGTCGAGGCCCTTGCCGCCAAGCACGAGCCCGCCGAAACTCGTCCGTCCGCCTCTCCCACTCCAGACGTCGTTCTGTCCGAAGACGCACCCCCTGCGGAAGTTGATCTGACCGAAGGGGCACCCGCAGCGCGGAGTGACGCTGCTCCCAGCGAACGCGTCGCTCACACCAACCCCGCTTCATCTCCAGCACCATGACCAGCTCTGCCCGCGTCGGTTCGTTCGTTCAAACACCGCAAACGCATCGTGAACTCGCCGCACTGGAGTCCATCGCCGAGTGGCTCGATCGACGCTACCTCGATCCGATCCTGGGTCTGGTCCTGCCCGGCGTCGGTGACGTCGTGGGCTCCATGGTCGGTCTGTACGGCGTCGGCGTGGCCCTGCGGCTGGGCGTACACCCGATCGTCGTGGCTCGCATGCTGCTCAACTTGGCCCTCGACTCCTTCATTGGCTCGATCCCCGTACTCGGCGCCATCGGCGATTTTTTCTTCCGCGCGCACGTCAAAAATCTCGAGTTGCTCCAAGCGCGCGGCGAGCGCGGACGAGCTACGGCCGGGGACTGGTGGATCGTGCTCGGCGCTTTCTTCCTGTTCCTGCTGGCGCTGGCCCTGCCCGTTCTCCTGCTGATCGCTCTCGTCACCTATCTCATCGCGCATTATTCCTGAGGAGTGCGCGGCTCCCAGGTACCCGAAAAACCTCCGGTTTTGATCCGGCCCCACGACCGGCAGTTCACCAATTTCACGCTCGGGCTTCAGGGCTTCGCAATGTGACCGTTGGCGCCTCGTGGGACACTGCGTGACGAAACCGCATTCAATTCAACGCCGCTTGCGAGTGATGGTCGTCGACGACGACTTGATCGCCCTCGAAGTGCTGCGCGAGCGCCTCAGCCAAGCCGGGCACGAAGTCAGCGTGCGTTCGAGTCCCGTCGGCACTGCGGCCGACATGTTGGCGCAACGCATCGAGATCGTCGTGCTCGACTTGATGATGCCTGGTCTGCGGGGTGACGATCTGGCGCGGATGCTCAAGCGCCATCCCGCGACGAGCAACGTCGGCATCGTGCTGCACTCGAGCCTTTCCGCCGAGCAGTTGCGCCCCTTGATCATGACGACGGGCGCTCTCGGTGTGATAGAAAAAACCTCGAACGAACAGGCCTTCCAGTTCGCATTCAATTGCCTCGTGGCGCGCTTCGCTGCGCGAGCCGGTCGCAGCGACGAGCGGCGCTCAGCTCTTTCGCAGGCAGTCGAGCCGCCGCGCTCGGAACAAAGCGCGACCAGCAGCTACGACATGCCAATCGGCCGTAGCAAAGCCGATCTCGCTCCGCCCTCCTCCGCACGGCTCGGGGAACAGGACGCCGTACCAAGTGGCACCTACCGCGTCGGCCAGCGCGGTTTGCCCGAAAGCGAACTCATGCTCGACGCCCCGCCGCGCGCGGGCCTGCCCAAGCGTCGCTGATGACAAGCTGACCACCTTCACCGACGCTGGAGCTGAGGCTCGACACCAGCGCGAGCGCGGAGGCTCGACACCAGCGCGAGCGCGGAGGCTCGACGGCGGCGCTGGAGCTGAGGCTCGACACCAGCGCGAGCGCGGAGGCTCGAGACGCTGCCGCAAAGCTGGGCTATTTTTTGTCTTTGGTGGCTTGCGTGGCGGAGGCGCTTTGCCTGGAATCCTGCGCCTTCTTGGTCTGCGCGGTTGCGGCCGTCTTCTGGTTCTTGTCGCGCTGCTTCGATTTCGGAGATTTGTCGCCCATGGATCGCCTTTTCTGGCCTTGTTGGCCGATTGAAGAGCTCGCTGGAGCGTCGCAGAATGCAACCTCCGCGTGCAATCGCCGGATGCGATCGCCCTGTCGAGTTCCCTACGGCAGAGGTCGCACGCGATCACTGGGTTCGGTATCGACAATCCTCAAGATCGCGACCGAATCCAGCCTTGCGGCGTACTCCCCCAGCGCATGCTCATGAACTAACACGGCGCAAGGAGCAAAGCTCGACAAACCGACCGCCCTCCCCAACGCACCTCGAAGAGCGCCTCGAAGAGCGCCTCAATGAGGATGAAAGACGTGCTCGGTCCGCACTACGTTCACCAGCGGCTCGCCGCGTTCGAAGGTGGAGATGTTCGACAGCGTGACCTCGGCGATGTTGGCTAGTGCATCGCGTGTCAGGAACGCCTGATGCGAAGTGACGAGCACGTTCGGAAAGCTGAGCAGTCGCGCGAGCACGTCGTCTTGCAAGACTTTGTTCGAGAGATCGCGAAAGAAGATGCCGCCTTCTACTTCGTAAACGTCGAGCCCCGCGGAGCCGAGCTGCCCTTTCTTCAAAGCACCGACCAGCGCGCGGCTGTCGATCAGCGCGCCGCGACTCGTGTTGATCAACATGGCGCCAGGTTTCATGGAATCCAAGGCCGCATCGTCGATCATATGGTGGGTTTCGGGCGTGAGCGGCATGTGCAGCGAGATGACGTCCGACTCTCGATAGATGCGTGCGAGCGGGACGTACTCGAAGCCGACCTCGGCGGATAGCTGCGCGTTCGGATACGCGTCGAAACACAAAACATTGCAGCCGAAACCGCGAAATATACGAGCCGTGGCTTGGCCGATGCGGCCCGTACCGACGATGCCAACCGTCTTGCCGTACAGATCAAAACCGACCAGACCGTCCAACGAGAAGTTCCACTCTCGAACGCGCGCCGAAGCTCGGTGGATCTTGCGATTGAGCGTCAAGCACAGAGCCACCGCGTGCTCGGCCACCGCGTGGGGCGAATACTCGGGCACGCGTACGACGGGCAGCCCCAGTTCTTCCGCCGCGACCAAGTCGACGTGATTGTAGCCCGCCGAGCGAAGCGCCAGGAGACCGGTCCCACCCGCAAACAGGACGCCTAGCACCCCCGCGTCGATCTTGTCATTGACGAACGCGCATACTGCGGCGTGACCCGCCGCGAGCGACACCGTCTCGCGCGTGAGGCGCGGCTCGAAAAAGCGCAAGTCGTGGCCCAAATTGGCGTTGGCTCCCTCGAAGGCCTCGCGGTCGTAGCTGTGCGTGTCGAACATCGCGATCTTCATGGCGCGCGACTCTTTCGCGCCACGGTGACGATTGCAAGCCAACGGTACCCTGACGCATTGCCAGCCCGAGCCACCCTGACGATTGCAAGCCCGGGTCGCTCCGGCGCGTGTGTCGATGCTAACCAAGGCGGCGGTGCCGAGTGCGGGTCCAGGCCACTCAACCTCGGGAGGCGATGCTAGCGTGATGGCATGGCCGAGCAGTTGACCTTGGACGGGACCCGAAGGCCCCTCGCCGTGGGCGGGGCGCCGGTTTCGCTTGCCGAAGGAGCGGCGTTGTTGCGCGGTTTTGCGCTGCCCTATGTCGCGGAGATCGAGACCCTGCTCGAAGATATCGAACCCCGCGCCCCGTTCCGCCACATGGTTACTCCGGGCGGCTTCGTGATGTCCGTCGGGATGACCAATGCGGGTGCGCTCGGCTGGATCAGCGACCGCTCGGGCTACCGCTACAGCCCGGTCGATCCGCTGAGCGGTAGGCCTTGGCCGACCATGCCAGACTGCTTTCGGCGATTGGCCACCTTTGCAGCACGCGAGTCCGGTTTCGAGGGCTTCGTGCCCGATGCGTGCTTGATCAATCGCTACGTCGTCGGGGCGCGCATGACGCTGCATCAAGACAAAGACGAACTCGACTTCAGCGCGCCCATCGTCTCGGTCTCGCTCGGTTTGCCCGCCGTATTTCTCTGGGGTGGCCTAACACGCAGAAAGTCAGCGTCGCGTATTCCCCTGGCCGACGGCGACGTTGTCGTGTGGGGCGGGCCAGCGCGCCTGAGCTACCACGGCGTATTGCCGCTGAAGCCCGGCTCGCACTCCCGCCTCGGCGGCGCGCGCATCAACCTGACCTTTCGCAAGGCCGGCTGATCCAGTTCACCGCGTCGAGCCACCATCGTTTGCCAGACGACACCTTTGCTGGCCCCTCGCGGCACCCTGCCGGTCCCGTCGCCGATCTCTGCCGAATTCAAGTCGCGCGCGCACGTCGCCGATCTCTGCCGAATTCAAGTCGCGCGGTCCCGTCGCCGATCTCTGCCGAATTCAAGTCGCGCGCGCACGTCGCCGACCTCTGCCGAATTCAAGTCGCGCGCGCACGTCGCCAATCTCTGCCGAATTCAAGTCGCGCGCGGGCGGCGCCGTTCGAGCCCCAAGCGCAGGTCGCCGATGACTTGCCGAATTCAAGTCGCGCGCGCAGGTCGCCGAGCTCTGCCGAATGCAAGACGCGCGCGCACGTCGCCACTATCTGCCGAATTCAAGTCGCGCGCGCACGTCGCCCATCACTGCCGAATTCAATTCGCGCGGTCCCGTCGCCGACCTCTGCCGAATTCAAGTCGCGCGCGCAGGTCGCCGATCTCTGCCGAATTCAAGTCGCGCGGTCACGTCGCCAATCTCTGCCGAATTCAAGTCGCGCGCGCAGGCGTTGCGGTTGAGACGCGCCATGCCAACCTCAACAACTCAGCAGTTCTGGCGCAGTTACGGTCGCTCGACGCAAACTTACGAATGTGAATTAGACAGCGCCTTTCTCACTTTTCGAGCACACGTTGCTCCGGGTGCGCTACAACCAGCCGTTCTCATGCAGCGCACACAAATCTCGATCACGCAGGCCTCGATCACGCAGGCCTCGATCGCGCAGGCCTCGATCGCCAAGATCTCCAAGGCACAGAGCCGCACCGAGCGCTCCAGCCGTCGCTGCCTCGGAATAGGCGGAGATGCATCGCTCACCTCGGTTCCGCGCGCGCGCAACTGGGGTGGTGCGCGGAGGGGCGCAGGGCGGCCTCGGTCGAACCCCAGGAAAGTTGCGCACGCACCGCGCCCGCTGCACGAAGCGAGGCATCCGCTCCATGTGACGCTGCGCGTCGTTCGCGGTTGCCCCAATTTGCGAGCCAAAAAGAGCTTCGGCGCCATCAAGCGGGCACTCGCACATGCCAACGCGACTTCGGCCCTTCGCGAACACTTCCGCCTAACCCACTACTCTGTGCAAACGAATCACTTGCACTTCATCGTCGAGGCCGACGACCGCGAGGCCCTGATGCGCGGCATGCAAGGCCTCGAAGTGAGCATGGCCAAACGATTGAACGCCGCGCTCGGTCGCACGGGTCGCGTGTTC
>JBBQHO010000158.1:0-8840 GCA_038324055.1 Polyangiales bacterium
TTCAGTTCATCGGTGTGCTCGGCGCGCCACTTGTCGACGTCGGCTGCCAGGGGTCGAGTGACGAAGCGCTCGAACCAGCTCGACTTGAGCGTCACCAGGCGAGCGGTGGCGGTCGAGCGCACGCGCGCATAGCTCAAAAAGGCTTCTTCTTCGGAGACGCGGACCGAGCTGGTCAAGAGTTCGCGCATCCGTTCCGCGGTGAATTCGCGGGCTTGCATCTCCTTGAACAAGCTGGGGCTGCGGCCCGTCGCCACGCGGACCATCCGCTTGTACAGTTCGATGTCGAAGACTCCGTTTTTCTTCACGGGCAGCGCGCGCAAGCCCACGGTACCCGGTTCGCAGCCCCCGCCCGGGTTGTCGACGCACAGCGCCAGGCTAGCAGCCAACCGCTCCGCACCCTGAGCGGGCAACGACACACGCGTGCGGCCTTCGAGTAATTCAGCGTCCATCGCGTCTTGGCTGGTCGCGATGCCGAGCTTCGTGGCTTCGTCGATCAACAGTTCGCGTTCGGCCAAGCCGCGCGCCACCAGCTCTTTCAGCCCCATCTGCTTGGCGGCCTTTTCGTTCAAGCCGATCGAGGCAATCAGGCCATAGGCGGCAAAGAATTCCTTCGGCTCGATGCAGTGGTTTCCCACTTCGACCGCGCAATCCTCCTTGAAGCTGCCCAAATCAGGGCCGCCTTTGCCAGACAGAACGAACGCCAGAATGATGGCAACGACGACCAAGCCGAAAAACAGCTGGCCAATTCCACTTTCACGAAAAGCTCGCATGGTGCGCCGGCGCCCATACCACGCAGCCGGGGGCTCCCAAAGTCGTCCGATGGCTGGGGGACCGGCTATTCGTCGCTACTGGAACGGAGGCTCGAAAAGGCTGCCCGCAGCTCGGTGACCAGGGCCGGAAGCCCAGCCACGCTGAGGCGGACGACGACCTCGTGAGAAGTGTCGAGGATGCGCGAGGGGTCGCCCGGGTCGGGCAGGCCCGATGTGCGGCTCGTCTCCTCGTCATAGCCGCGGCCGAGAAAGGATTCGGCCAGCGCGCCGGCGCGTACCGCGACGAACTCGGCGGGTGCGCCTGGGAAGTGCGAGGCCTGTGCCTTGAGCGTCACCCGAATGCTCAACGATTGCGCGGGGTCGTCCAGCGACACCGCCAGGCCGGTTTCACCTCCCCCACCGTCGAGGGCGACAGCGACTCCACTGTCCAGAATCAGATTGTCACGGACCCGCTCGGCCAACGAGATGTGGTCGTCTTGCGTGCGGTAGATCTCGAACCCTTCCGCGCGAAGGCGACGCTTGAGCTCGAGGAGGTGGGGGTCCGCCATTTTCACTTCCACCGTCGCAGAGCGGCTTGGGAGCGTCAAGCAATCGACCTTCCCCGACCAGCTCGCGCATGGTGTATGCTCTCGCTCGTGTCACAGCGGAGGAGTCTGGGGGGTGCGCGGCGGGAAGCAACCGAGCGCGTCGTGATCCAAAGCGATGGCTTCGAAACCGAAGCTTGGACTTTGAACGTGAGTCGTGGCGGACTCCGCGTGGTGCTCGAGCAGCCGGTGATCATCGGCTCGGATTATCAGATCGTGGTCGGCGGTCAGCCGCCTCGTCCGGCACGCGTCATCTGGGTGCGCGACGAGAGCGACGGACAAATTGCCGGCCTGCAGTTCCTCGACGTCGAAGGTGCCGAGGTACCCGGCTCGCGCCCGCCCGGGCCGCAGTCCAAGCCCCCTACGAACGCGCCGGTCTCGTAAGAGCGGTGACCGTCGATCGACAGACTGCCGCGCAGCTCCTTGGACCGCGCGGACCGTTCGCGGCGCGCATACCCGGCTACGAAGCGAGGAGCGGTCAGCTCGAGGTGGCGCGCGCGGTCGAGGACTTGCTCGCCGGCGACGGCACTCTCTTGTGCGAAGCCGGAACGGGCATTGGGAAGACGTTTGCCTACCTGGTGCCGGCGCTGCTTTCGGGTCGCAAAGTCGTCATTTCGACCGCCACCAAGAACCTCCAAGACCAGATCGCGGAGCGCGACTTGCCGCTCGTTCTGGACGTTTTGGGCATACGCGCCGAGTACGCGGTCATGAAAGGCCTGTCGAACTACCTGTGCCGACGGCGCTACAAGGAGTTCGTGCTGAGTGAGGAGGCGATGCGCCCCACCTACGCTCGCGATCTCGAGTTGGTGCGCAGCTGGACGAAGCGAACGCATACCGGCGCGCTTTCGGAGCTGACAACACTCGACGAGCGAGCTCGAGTCCGGCTCGAAGTCGCATCCTCGAGTGATACGCGAGTCGGCACGAACTGCCCGGAGTTCAGCGATTGCTTCGTGACGGAAATGCGGAGGCAAGCCGAGGCCGCGCAGATCGTCATCGTCAATCATCACCTGTTTTTCGCTGATTTGGCCCTGCGCGGGCCGCACCCGGGCCGCGTCCTTCCGGACTACGATGCCGTGCTGTTCGACGAAGCCCACCAGATCGAAGACACGGCCGCGCTATTTTTTGGCGTTCGCCTGACGCGCGCGCAGCTCGAGCGCATTCAGAAAGAAGCGAGTCGGATCCTCGGTCGGGCGGCGTCGCTCGGTGGTCCGCTCGACACGACTGCCGGGGCACCGGTTGTCGCAGCGTTCGCCGCCGCGATCGCGAAGTTCTTCGACAGTTTGGCCGATGACGCGAGCGCGCTCGAGCGCGGGGGACGCGCGGCTCTCGGGCCCAGCGCTTGGACGTCCAAACGACGCTTGGCTTACGGCGAACTCGATCGCGCCTTGGACGAACTGGCGATCGCGCTCAGGAGCCGCGCCGACTTCATCGAAGACGTCACGGTGCGCGAGCTGCTCGAACAATCCGCGCGGCGCGCCGAAGGCGCAGCGGAAGGACTCAAATCTATCGTCGACGGCGCCGAGGGTCGCGTCACCTGGATGGACGCGAGCCAGGGCAACGTGACCCTGAGCAGCACTCCGGTCGATCTGTCGATGACGTTGCGCACGCGCCTTTTCGAGAGCGTGCCGGCAGTAGGTCTGTTGAGCGCGACGCTTTCGACCAGCGCGCGCAGTGGTCCGAGTGGTTTTGCGTACGTCAAATCGCGCCTCGGGGTGCCCGACGAACCGGCGCCGCGCGAACTGTCCGTGCCCTCCCCGTTCGCCTACGAAGAGCAGTGTCTGCTCTACCTTCCCAATGACTTACCCGCCGTCGCTCAGGCGGAGTTCTTACCGGCAGCCGGCGCGCGCATCGCGGAGCTGGTGCGCGCCACCGATGGCGGCGCCTTCGTTCTCACCACCTCGCTTTCGTCGATGAAGAAGCTCTACGAGATGCTGTCGCAAGAGCTGCGCGATTGGCCGGTGTGGATGCAAGGCCAACGACCCAAGGACGCACTTGTCTCTGCATTCCGCGCGAACTCGCGCGCGGTGCTCGTCGCAACGTCGAGCTTTTGGGAAGGGGTCGACGTCCCTGGCGCGTCGCTCCGTCTCGTCGTGCTCGAAAAGCTGCCGTTTGCCGTGCCGACTGATCCGGTCATCCAGGCGCGTGGCCTGTCCCTCGAAGAAAAGGGCCTGAGCGCCTTCGCGCATCTGGCGTTGCCGAGCGCGGCCATTACCCTCAAGCAAGGGTTTGGCCGACTGATCCGTCGCCAGGATGATCGCGGCATCGTGGCGTTGCTCGACGAGCGTGTCCTGACCAAGCCCTACGGCAAGCGCCTCCTGGGCGCTCTGCCGGCCGCCAGGCGCACCTCGTCGTGGGACGAAGTTCTCGCGATGGCAAAGACTTTGAGCCGGAGCGGAGGGCCGGTTGCCAGCCCCAGTCTCCCCGAACCTGACGACGCATGGTTCGATGAGGACGTCGCCCTCTGAGGGCGACGTGACATTAGCGCTTTTTGGAGGCCTTTTTGGCGGTGGGCTTCTTCGCCGCAGCCTTCTTTGCTGGCGGCGCCTTCTTGACGGGCGTCTTCTTGGCCGGCGCCTTCTTTGCTGGCGGCGCCTTCTTGACGGGCGTCTTCTTGGCCGGCGCCTTCTTGACGGGCGCCTTCTTGACGGGCGCCTTCTTGGTCGGCGCCTTCTTGACGGGCGCCTTCTTGATGGGCGCCTTCTTGACGGGCGCCTTCTTGGCTGGCGCCTTCTTGACGGGCGCCTTCTTGGCTGGCGCCTTCTTGACGGGCGCCTTCTTGGCTGGCGCCTTCTTGACGGGCGCCTTCTTGATGGGCGCCTTCTTGACGGGCGCCTTCTTTGCAGGAACGGCCGGCTTGAGCTCGGCTTTTGCTTTGGCCTTCACGGGCGGTTTAGCCGGCAAGATCTGCTTGAGAATCTCGACTGCCTTTTTCTTGGCACCAACCAGAGTGAGCTTCTCGCTGGGGCTCGCCTTCTTGACGGAACTCGCGGGCTTCTCCGGTGCCGGCTTGGCGGCCTTGTTCAAGGGCTTGCTCTCGGACTTCTTCGTCTTGCGCGAACGCGGCGCGCTCTCTTTTGATTCATCGTCGGTGCTGCCGCTCATCGACGTCTTCCACAGGCGCGTGGCCGGACCCGCCGTATGCTCGGGACGGCCCAAATTGCCGCCCTCGCGGGTCTTGAGCGTGTCTTCGACGAGCTCTTGAAGTTTGGTGAACTGGAACGGCTTGTCGAGGTAGGCGTCGGCGCCGTAGAGCGGCGAAGTGAGTTCATTGAGAGTGTCGCCGATGCCGGTCAGCATCACCACGCCCGTGTGAGCGAGCGAAACGGCTTCGCGGATCTTGCGGCACACTTCCCAGCCGCTCATGCCAGGCATCATCACGTCCAGGACGACGAGATCGGGAAGTTCGCGACAAGCCAAGTCCCAGGCTTCGTCGCCGTCGGTCGCTTCGATGACTCGGTAGCCTCTACCGCGCAGGTGGTTGGAGACGAGAGCGAGAGTGCTGGGCTCGTCGTCGGCTACCAGGATGAGAGGCTTGTCATTGGTCGACATCGCGTAGTGTGCTCCGGGGTCATCTGAGGAAGGGGTCTCGTGAAAGGTCCGGCTTGGGGCCGCGGATCCGTTTCGCGCACGGCCATTGACGCCTGGCCTGGGCGGTTCGGTCAAGGAGGCAATTGCCTGTAGACTCACGTCAGGTGTCCCAGCCAGCAGAGCCCCAGAGAACGAGCGAGCGGCCCCGAGGGTCAAGGCAGCCTCGCGCTCTCGACGCCAACTTCCTGAACAGGACGCGCGAGCTGGTGCGGATGACCCGCCGCCGCCTGCGCATTCAAGGTGCCATGGGGGCAGGTGCGAGGGCGGCGCCCTGGATCTTCGGTGGCCTGTTGGCCCCGCTGGTGCTGGCGCGAGTGCTATTTTCTTGGCTGTTTTTGCCGGTGCTAGCCCTGGCGGTTCTCGGATTGCTGGGGGTACTCGTGCGGTCGTACGTTGCCGGACCGACCACCCACCAAGCTGCGCGGGCGCTCGACCGCCGCCCCAACTCGTTCGACGGGGTGACGACGACGCTCGAACTCGACCGCAAGTACCAAACGGGTCAGGAGCTCGACTCCTACTGGCTCTTGGCTCTCAGCCGCTTGCAGCTCACGACCCCTGAACTCGACCCACGCGAGGCGGTGATCTTCGCGTGGCCGCGTGGCGCAGCGCTGGCTGGAGGAGCGCTTGGTCTGTTCGTGCTTTTCGCCAGCGTCGAGTGGCGAACGACGGCTCCACAGGCCGTCGCTCCGGTGCCCCTGCCGAGGCTGCAAGAGGCGCTGTTCTCCGAAGACGAACTCGAGCTCCAGGAACTCGAGGCGCGGAAGCTCGAAGCTCGGATGACGACCCCAGCCGGCCAACAAGCGGCGCGGGAATTCAATCGCGCCGTCACTGAACTCCTGGCCGAACGGGATCGGACCGAAGCTTTTCGTCGATTGCTCGAACTCGAGAACGAGCTCGAAGCGGATGCCGCTCGAACCGACAAGCTCGCCCGTGCGCTCGAGGCGCGCGGCAAGGCTCTCATTCAGGCCGCGCTTTCGCGCCAAGTGGGCGCTGCATTGGCTGCGGGTGCCGAAAAAGATGCGGCCCAGGCGCTTCGACGACTGGCCGAGCGCTTGGCCGACAAGCACGAAAAATTGAGCGACCGCGAGCTTGACGAACTACGCAAGTCGCTCGAGGCGGCTGCTCGAGCGCGCGCGGAGCAGCAGCAGAGCGATTCCGCCGAGGCGAGCGCTGAGGCTGTTGCGCGCGAGCGATTGGAGCAACGCAAGCGGCTGCTCGAGCAGAAGCAAAAGTCGGGCGCAGCGCTCGCACCTCGAGATCGTGCCGAGCTCCAACGAACCAAGCGCGAGCTTGCGAGGCTCGACCGGAACAAGCGTGAGCGGGAACAAGCCCTCAGTGAGCTTGACCAGCAACTGGCCGAGGCCGCGCGCGAACTCGAAAAGGAGCGAGAAAAGTCGGGGGACTTTCGAGAGCAGGCTGCCGAGCACCTGAAAGACGCTGCCGATCAAGTCGAGCAAACAGCGGCCCAAAAGCTGACGGAGGAGGAAAAAAAGCAACTGATCGAGCGCCTCAAGCAGCTGAAGGAGCAGCTGCGACAGCGGCGCGAGCAGGGCGGCGCGGCCGGCGAAGCCCGCCAGAATTTCGAGCGGCGCGCCCGAGGCCAGGAAAAGTCAGGCGAAGGGCAGGAGAATTCCCAATCGGGTTCTGGTGAACAGGGCCGCCCGGACGGCTCCACGACGATTCCGGTGCCCGGTCAGGGGAGGCAGTCGGGGGCACGAGCTGGCGAAGGCGAGGGCGAGGAGATGCCCTCGAACGCGCCAGGCACCGAGCCGGGATCGAGCCACGATCCGAAACTCACGGGCGACGCAACGACTCCTCGCGGCGACCGTCAGACGGACGTAGCGGCGGTGGCACAGGACACGGGTCGTGGATCCACCGCAAGCGAAACCATCCAGTCCGCAGCTCGCGCGGGCTTCACCCGTCCGGGCTATGAGACCATCTATCGCGACTACGAAGCCGTGGCCGAAGAAACGATGAAAAGAGAGAGCATTCCGCCCGGCTACAGGCAGCACATCCAGCGCTATTTTCAGCTGATACGCCCCCGTGCGCAGAAGGAACGACCATGAGTCAAGACGCCGAGAATCGGTTGCGCGAGTTCGAAGAGATCACAGGTGTCGTCAAACGCGAGATGGCGCGCGTCATCGTCGGTCAAGAGCCGATCGTCGAAGGTGTCCTGACGTGCTTGCTAGGGCGTTCGCACGTGCTGCTCGAAGGCGTGCCAGGTCTGGGTAAGACGTTGCTGGTGCGCACGTTGGCGCAGGTCTTGGGACTCGGCTTCTCGCGCATTCAGTTCACGCCCGACTTGATGCCCGCGGATATCTTGGGAACGACGGTCGTCGTCGATAGCGCATCGGGCGACAAGCGATTCGAGTTCAAGAAGGGCCCAATCTTCGCGCCCATCGTGTTGGCTGACGAGATCAATCGCGCGACCCCCAAGACGCAGAGCGCCCTGCTCGAAGCCATGCAAGAGCACCGCGTCACGCTCGGCAACGTCACGCACGATCTTGGCGAACCCTATTTCGTGCTTGCCACGCAAAATCCTCTGGAAATGGAGGGGACCTACCCGCTGCCCGAAGCGCAGCTCGATCGGTTTTTCTTCAAGCTACGCGTGCCCTTTCCCAGTCATCGCGAGCTGATCGAGATCATGGGCCGCACGACCGGCGCGGTCCAGAACGAGGCGCGAGCGGTCGTCACGCGCGAGCAAATTCTGGAGCTGCAACGTACGGTGCGCGAGGTTCCAGTGCCCGAGCATGTCTTGGACTACGTCGTGCGCCTTCTGCGAGCGACGCATCCCGATCTCGAAGGCGCCACCGAGCGCATCCGACGTTTCGTGGCCACCGGCGCATCCCCCCGTGGGGCTCAAGCGCTGCTGCTGGCGGCCAAGATTCGCGCGTTGCTTGCCGGGCGCATTACCGCCAGCGTCGAAGACGTGAAAGCTCACGCGCGTCCCGCGCTGCGGCACCGCGTGTTGTTGAACTTCGAAGGTGAGGCCGAGGGCGTGAGCGCCGACGACGTGATTGGCGAGCTGCTCGAGAAGCTGCCCGATACCGCAGCCTGAAGGACGCAGCTTGGGCATCGGGGATTTGTTTCGCCGCTTTCGCGGTCAGCCGGCGGCCGTCGTTGCCGAAGGCTCCGATCTGTTCGACGAAGACTTCTTGCGGCGTCTGAACAGTTTGGCGCTCGCCAGCCGTCGCGCCTTCGCAGGTCAAAGACGCGGCGAGCGGAGGGGCAAGAAGCGAGGCAGTGGCGTGGCTTTCGCGGATCATCGAGCCTACGTTCCCGGCGACGATATCCGATTCCTCGATGTCGCATCCTACGAGCGGCTGGGGAAGCTGCTGATTCGTCTCTACGAAGAGGATGAGGACCGGAGCCTCTACGTTTTGCTCGACTGCTCGGCTTCGATGGGCTTCGGTGACGGCGCGAAGATGCGGTTAGGGCGGCGGTTGGCGGCCGCGCTCGGCTACGTCGGGCTGGCGGGACTCGATCGCGTCAGTGTCGTCGGGCTTGGCGATCGGAGCGGAGCGCGCTTGCCGCCGACGCGCGGCAAACAGCGCATCTTTCGGCTCTTGCGCTTCCTCGACGGTTTGCGCGCCGCAGGTACAACCGATTTGGCGGCGACACTCGTGCCCTTCGCGCTGCGCGAAAAACGTCGCGGCGTAGCCGTGTTGATTACGGACTTGTTCGATCCCCATGGCTTTCAAGCAGGAATCGACGTGCTCCGTTTCAATCGCTTCGAACCCTGCGTCATTCAGTTGTTCGACGAGCGCGAAGCTGCCCTCGATCTGTGGGGCGACGTCCGAGCTGTCGACATCGAAACCGGAGAAGGCGTCGATGTGACGGTGACCACGAGCGTGCTCGAGGGTCTGGCCCAGCGGCACCGCGAGCGTCGGCAAGAAGC
>JBBQHO010000159.1:0-8769 GCA_038324055.1 Polyangiales bacterium
CGCGCGAGCTGAAGCAAGTCACCGAAGACCACAACGTCTTCAACGAGTTGGTGAAGCGCAAGAAGATGCCTCGCGAAAAGGTCGAGAAGATGGCGCAAAAGAACGCCATCACTCGCGCTGTTGGCGTCTACGAACACGCCGAGCCGGAGAGCATCGTGCTCGATTTGCTGGACGGCGATCGTCTGCTTTTGTGCACCGACGGCCTCTACCAGTACTTCGAAGACAACCTGTCGGCGCTCGGCGACCGCATGTTGCAGCAAGATCTCGAAGCCGCGACTCAGGGTCTGATCGACGCCTCGAACGAGGCGGGTGGGTCGGACAACATCACCGGCGTCCTGCTGACGATCGGCAATGCCGACCACCGCGACGAAGACCGGGCGCGCAAGCTCCAGCTCAAGCGCGACTTGCTGGCCAAAATGCGACTGTTCCGACCGCTGTCTGACCGCGAGCTTCTGCGGGTTCTGCAGGTCACCGACGTGATCGAGTATGCCGATGGCGACACCGTCATGCGTCAAGGCGAGACAGGCGACGAGCTGTTCATCGTGCTCGACGGTCAAGTGAAGATCCAGCGCGGGGAGGCCGTGATCGCCACGCTCGGTCAAGGCTCCCACGTCGGCGAGATGGCGCTGGTCAGAAACCAGCCCCGGTCTGCCACCGTCAAGAGCGCCGGACCTTCGGAGCTCATGATCATTCGTCGGCGCGACTTCTTCGAGCTGCTGCGAAACGAACACGCCCTGGCCGTGAAGCTGCTGTGGCAGTTTTTGGGTGTGGTGGCCGATCGCCTAGCGGAAACCAGCCGTGAGCTCGGGCAGGCCCGGGAAGAGCTGGCGGCAGAGGACCTGACCGAGGAGCTCTTCGACGAGGACGACGACGACGAACTGGACCGGCCCACCTTGGTGGCCCCGCGCCCAGACGACGAGATGCGGGATATCATCAACGAGCCACCCCCTGAGAGCTAACAGGCGCTCCGTGTGGCTCGGTTGACAGTTTTGCTTGGGCGCCGGTAGCGTTCGGATCTCGCTGTGTCTTTTTCAAGCTCTCGCCCGTGGTTCCAGTCGAGCGCCGCGGCCCTTTGGGGGTTGGGACTCGTCGCACTCTGTCGCCCGGCCCAGGCGGACGAGCCACGGACGCGCGCCGAGCCCAAGTTGCTCAACGACACCGCAGTCGAACTGCTCGACGTTGCAGACGCCTTCGACGAGCTGGACGATTTCGATCTGAATCTGAGGCTCGGCTTCGACCACCAGCAGCGAAGCGCGCCGATCCGTCGTGAGACGTCGATCGAACAACCGGGACTGACAACCGGCGGTTACACCAGCGATCAGCTCGATGTCGCCACGTACCAGGAGTCGACGGAGCGGCTCATTCCCGAACTCGACATCGGTATCCTGCCTGAGCTGGCTCTCAAGATCCGCATGCCGGTCATCTTGGCGCACAATCGCAGTTTGCAGGACCGCAACGGCTCCTCCGCGAACAACTCGAACGCCACCATGGGGCTTTTGGGTGAACAGCTGTTTCAGGTTCCTTTCGATTCGCCTACCCGAAGCGGCATCGAATATCTGGCCGTGGGCCTCGATCTGGGGCTGATGAGCCAGTTCCGCAATCCGCAGCAGCCCAACTGGGTGATCGGCATAGAAGGTCGCTTCAACGTTTCGGAAGCCATGCACGCCTGCAACAAGGCTCCGGCCGCAGGCCAACAAGCATGCGCCTTTCCGGCCGACGTCAACCGCAACGGCTCGATTGATCCGCTCGGTCCAACCTACGGCTCGGGCCTGCAGAACACGCCCGAGGGCGATTTCAAGGGGACGCGAGGCCCAGGCGTCAGCCGCGGCACGACGGCTTTCGAGGCTCACGCTTATGTCTCGAAGCGGCTCAAGTACATCGAGCCCTACAGCGGCGTGAGTGCTCTGTTCGAATTCCCTCTGCGCAGCTCCGATTTCGGTTCGCTCGACTTGGCGGGCGAGCTGATCAACCACCCGCCTTTCAAGGGCACGGTGACCATGGGCATGGCCGTCATTCCGTTCGAGCAAGTCGAGAAGTTCCAGCGCATCTCTTTCGATTTTCGCGTTCGTGGAACGTACGTCTCCGAGGGCCGCGACTACTCGGAACTCTTCGACGCGCTGGGCTCGAGCAGCGCAGCCTCATTGCGCTCGGCCAATTTCGCCTCGTACAAGCCCAACTTGAGCAGCAACGGGGAGCCCAATCCTCAGGTGCCTTCCGTCGTCGACCCGGGCTCGGCTCGTGTGTTCTTCAGCGGCCTGACCGACGTCCAACAGCACGGCGACTACGACTTCAAGGCGCAGTTCACTTGGCAAGCGGGTGAGTACGTGAAGTTCGACTTGGGCGGGACTTTCCGCGTCATCGAGGCTCACGCCATCACCTTCGACCAAGCCTGCAATCCGACGCTGATCGGCGACCCCACGGTCTCTGGTCCATGCAAGTTACCCGTCGGCAGCGCCACCAACGCCAACGACGTCGAGGTACCAGTCTGGCAAGCGGCCGGCTTGCCCAATCCCAACTACCGCCAGGCCATCAACGATGCGGGCCGGCGGTTCAAGGTCGATACTTCTTTCGGTTTCGGCGGCTTCGTTCGAGCCAGCGTGTTGTTCTGAACTCGGCTACGGTGCGGCCATGACCGACCAGCCCTCGCGCATCGTGAACATGACCGTTGGGAGCGCGGAGGCGGGAACGCGACTCGACCGTTTGTTGGCCGACCACCTGACTGGTGTGGCGCGCAAGCGCGCAGGCGAGCTGATCGCCAGCGGCCGCGTTCGGGTCGACGGGCATCGCTACAGCAAGAGCTATTGCCCGACTTTGGGTCAGAAGATCGAGGTCCGGCTGGGGGACGAGGGCGACGCCATCGAAGCCCCCGACGTGAACCTGAGCGTCTTGGTGGAAACGCCGGAACTCGTCGTGATCGACAAACCAGCCGGACTACCGAGCGCCGCCTTGCCCGATCACGCCCGGGCCACGGCAGCCGGAGCTCTCTTGGCTCGCTATCCGGAAATGGCCGGTATCGGATTTAGTCCTCGCGATCCGGGCCTCGTGCATCGACTCGACACATTCACCAGCGGCGCACTTCTGGCGGCCCGCAGTGCTCGGAGTTTCGAAGCGCTGCGCCGCGCTCTCGAGGCTGGCGAGATCGACAAGCGCTACTTGGCGCTCGTGCAGTCCGCCTCGATCGACGATGCGGGCGCTATCGACGTCGCTCTCGCTCCCGATCCGAAGAACCGCCGCCGCGTTCGTGCCGTGGGCGCCAACGACGCGCACGCGCATCGCTGCCAATCGAGCTACCAGGTGCGTCTGAGAGGACCCACGATCGCTTTGGTCGAAGTCCGAGCCTCTGCCGCCTACCGCCACCAAATCCGCGCTCACTTGGCATCGCGCGGCAGCCCTCTACTGGGGGACGAGCTGTATGGCGGCCCGCCCTCGGGCCTCGGCGAACGACACGCCTTGCACGCGAGTACGCTCGTCGGGGCAGGTTTTGCCGCACGCGCGCCGCTGCCTGCGGATCTGGTGAAGCTGCTGGTCGACGATGGCGTCGCGGTCGAGCGCGTGCAGGCAGCCAGCGGCGATTGAGCCGAAGTGCCGAGGGGCCCTTCAGTTTGAGCCGGCTCAGAGTACCGGTAGGGGTGCGGCCGCAGCCGACCGGCCAGGAACTTGGCGCCGCGATTTCTGACTCGCGTCGTCACTGGCGCTGCGCTCGAGGTTGCGCGAAAGCGAGCGAACGAGCCTGAGCAACGCGCGCGGCGTCGGCACCGCAGGCCGGACGAGCGCGACTTTTTCTTCGGGGCTCCGGCCGCGCACCCAGGACAGGTCGCGGGGCAGGCCCAGGGCAGCCTCGGAATCCTCGAGCACGCGCAAGACGACGCAGGGCATGATGAACGAACCGGCCCCTTCTTCGAGGGCGACTTCGAAGGCACGCAGGCCCGCTCGCGGCTCGTTCAACACGAGACGCACTCGCACTTCGTCGGGAACCGGGTTGACGAGGTTGGGGTCGCTGGTGGCCCAGGCATCCGCGCAGCGCCCCCAGAGCTCGACCTGCCCCAGACCTGGCTCGATGCGCTTTTGGAGGAAACCCAACCAACGACGGCCCTGCACCCAGGGCGTTTCGGGCAGATCGCCGTGCCGTCCGGTCCAAAAGAGCGGAACGAACAGGAGCGCAGCCAGAGCGACCATGAGCGACGCGTAGTTCGAGATGGCCAAGAGACGGTAAGCCGCTGCCAACAGGCCGACCCAAAGAGTCGCGAACGCCGTGAAGCCCCAAAAAGTGCTCGGCTCGAAGACGCGTCCCGGAAGAACGCGCGCTGGGGGCGCGGCCTGGGGCTCGAGCTTTCTCCAGGTGCCCGGACCGCGAACGATCGGCGCACGCACCGGCAAGAGGTGTGTGGTCGCCAAGAGAGCCACGCAAGCGACGACCGCCGCGCCAATGGGCTGGTGCCAAATGACGAGCAACACGCTGCCGCCCAGCGCCAACCCGGCGAGCGCGGAACGCGTTGCCGGCCCCCCCGGCAGCAAGGCCCGAACCCTCGCGCCCGCAAGCTCTGCAGCCGCCACCGCTGCGCGGGCCTTGAGCCACGCCAGAAGCCCGTACGCCAAGGCCGAGCCGACGGCTGCCACAAGCCACCAGAGTGAGACGCCACGGGAGCTGAGCGCTCGCTCGACGACGGGAACCGGGCCCCCCATTTCGGGCATGAGCGGATCGTTCCCGGAGATCAAGGCAGCTCGATCGACGAAGATTTCCCAAACGGCGGGCTCGCCCGTCGCCAAGTGAGCGCGAACCAGCTCCACCTCGTCACTGTCGGCGCCCCGGCGAATCTGACTCAGCAGAATTCCCGCGGCCGGACCGCGAGCATTCTCGGGCAGTCGCGGCTCGATCGACGCGCGCGGGACGACGAAGGTGACGTGAGCCGCGTCCACGCCTGTCGGCAGCCGGGGCCCAACGAAACGCAAGCGCCAACCCTGGCCGTCGGGCTCGAGCCAGCCGGCCTCACGCAGTGAAAGCTTGTACGCAAAGCGGAACAGGTAGCTGCCACCGCGCAAGCCGCGCTCCATCAGGATGCCGAGTCGCAAGCCACCGTCGCCAGTAGGTGTGATCTGTAATGGTGAAATCAGCGCTGTTCCCTGATCGGCACGGCTGACCGATCCGTCCGAAAGCGGCTCGACGGCGACGCCCACGCCAGCCACGTCGAGCGATTCGAGTGGACCGCCGCGCAGCTTCACCACCAGTTCGTGGCGAATCTCGGCGCTGCCATCGCGCGCCACGATCACGTGGGCCTGGTGGCTGCGCACCACCGTCTCGACCCAGCCAAAGGCTGCGTTGGGCCACACGAGTAGCAGCGCTAGCAGTAGCCCACGCAGGTGTTTGGTGTGCAGCGGACGGGCGGACATCCCACCGCCGTTAGCTGGTTCAGGGGGTGATGGCCCAGTTTTCGGCGTGCCTTGCACTCTCGCGCGCCGTCGGGCTCAGATCCTGGGCATGTCGACATCTGTTGCCCGCGCAAGCTTCGTCCTTGGTGCACTCGCCCTCGCTTGCTCGGCCAGCGCTCCCCAGGCCCGCGTCCGCTCGGTGGGCGGCAGCGCACCGCCGAGCCCGAGTGACCCGACCCGTGACTACGCACCGAGCTGTGGCGTCGAACTCGGCACCTCGCACTTCCCCCACGCGGGCGACGAAGACGAGTGGCTGCATCGGGAGCGTGCAGGCCTCGCTCTTCAGCTGACGGCCGAGCGCAAATGCAAGGGGACGCCCGGCGTCATCACTCTGGTGGTTCGAGAAAGCCTGGAGGGCGTGGCCCAGGTCGTGGGGACCCTCGGCGGCGATCTCACGGAGTGCGCGATGGTGAGCTGCATCCAGGCGTCGGTGGAAAGCTACCAATCGCCACACAAGCCAAGCGAGTCCCGCACACTGCTCGTCCCTATCCGCGCGCCGGGAGACGGCAGCCTCCAGCTCGACGACAACATCCCCCGCCCGACCCACGCCATCGACGCCTGCAAGATCAAACGCACGAGCGACAAGCTGCTTGGTCATGTGCCCGGTCAGGTCATGCAGGACATCGTGCGTGCGCGCTTCTCTGCCTTTCAAGGCTGCTACCGCCAAGGCGTGAAGAAGAATCGCGAGCTGGCGGGCGACGTGGTCGTGCGCTTCTTGATCGGCAAGGACGGCAAGGTGTCCCACGCGGGGCTCGACCAACTCACGCTGCGCGATTGCGACGTTGGTGCCTGCATCGTCGACGACATTCAGGCGCTTTCCTTCCCGCCGCCGAGCGACGGCGTCGTGACGGTCATCTATCCGCTACACTTCGAGCCCATTTGAACGCGCGGTGCGGCCCCCCGGGGCCGCCACTCACTTCTTCTCTTTGGACTCAGCCGCACCCAGGACGATCAGAGTTGCGGCGTCGGTCAAGAAGCCTTTGGGCATCTGCCACGTCATCCTGAACTCAGTGGTCGAGGTGCGCTGCACGTCCACGAAGTACGTCGCGGGAACCTTGCCTTTGTACGGCGTGCTGTCGAGCAGCGCGGGGAACGCCGTGACAAAGCTCTGCGGCAGATACGGAGCCAGGGTGCCGACGGCAGCAGACACCTGAAAGAACGCTGCACCGTTCGCCGGGTGTGCACGAAAGGCGCGCAGCTCGGCAACGTCGCCCAGGCGGGCGGTCTGCTTGTTGCCCAGCGCCACCAGGGGCTCGGTCAGTCGATCGAGATCCTGTCCAAAGGCGACCCAGGTCACGCCGTCCAGCGAGGCCACGGCAAGGTAGCCTTCGGCCCAAGAAGCGAACGGCGACGCGGCGCCGGCGAGCTCCTCGAACTCGCCTAGATTGGCGGGGGCATCGAGTGCGCGCCGTAGTTTGCCGTGGTCGATGTCGGTGAGAGCCAAGGGCAACTGCCAGCGGTAGACCGTGGCCCCGGCAATCCCGCGCAGGCCCCCAGGCTGCTTCTTCAGCATCGGTACCCAACGCGGATCTTCGACCCACTTCTTGAACTCGGCCGAAGCAAAAAGACTCTCGGCTTCGCCCAGTAGGCCCGTCACCTGAGTCGCCGGTCGCGAACTCCCCCACAATTGCCAGGCCGGCAAGAGTGCGTCGTCTTTGCCCGACTTGCGGAGCACGAGCGGGCCGGTGGCCTGCACGGTGGGCGCAGTGTCCAAGTAGAATATGTCTTGCGCGAGCTTCTCGATGCGCTTGACCAACGGCGCGGACAGCTTCTCGCTCGAAGCGTAGCCCGCGCTCAGATCAACGAACATCTGCCGCATGGATCCCAGCTTCTCCGCCGGCAGCGGTCGGGCGTAACTGGCGCTGCTCGCCGTTGCCGGCAGCTGATCGAACAGCGGCGGAGCTGGCGCGACGGTACGCGCCCAAGCACCCAGGCTGTGGACAGTCCACGAACTCTCGCCACCGAAGCGGACGCTGAGTTCACCGGAAAAATCGCCGTGCTCTTCGGTCAACCGACCATGGGCTTCGTCCAGATCCTGGCTGAGCGCGCCCAGCTCCTCCGCCAGACCGACGGCGATGTCGCTGAGCGCGCGATCGAAGCGCGGCTCGTCGAGATGAAACTGACGCGCGCCGACGGAAGCGAGCAGCTTGAGGCTGCGCACCTGGCGACCGTAGGCGGCACGCACTGGACGCATGTCAAAGTCGAAGTGCACGTCCGCTTTCGAGAGGGTCTCGGCTGGCAGGCCGCGGAGCGCGTAGGGCAAAAGCTCGTGGAGACCCTCGTAGCTGGCTGAGCAAACGACGCGTGCCGGACTCGGACCGAGCGCGCGCCCGAGCGCACAGGGCTGGCGCTCGTAGGTGAAATAGTAAGTGCCGCCCGGACCTTCTTGGGGATCGAGATTGCGTCGCTCGAGTTCGCGCGCGAATGCCGAGACGTCACGCACGCCGACGGACAGCACGGAATACGGCTCGTGGCGCACGTCGGAGTTCAGGGCGACGACGGCTTCGAGCGGCAGCGAAAGGTCGACTCCTGGAGGCCAGCCGTCGTGCAACGTTCGTTCGAGCGCGGCCAAGCCACCTTTGAGGTTCAGGGGAATGCTGGCGCCCTCGAGCGTGCCATCGATCAGCTTTTCGACGTTCGCCACCCGCAGCTTGAACACGAGTCCGGCGGGCGCGGCGGCGGGTTCCAGAGCGGGCAGCGCCGGGGAGGCTGACGCCGTGGCAGCGCCCGAAGCCGGATCCGTTGCGGTCTCGGCTGGTTGGGCGGAACCGCCACATCCCAGGGCCGAAATGACGAGACCGGACGCCGAAAGCGCGCTCCACCGAGACCTGATCTGCATCCGCGGCACCCTACACCAGCGCGCACCCCCAAAAAAGAAGCCGGAGGAGCACGCTCCCCCGGCCTTTTCATTCGAATTCGAATTCAGTTCGATTCTTCGAACTCGGCGTCGATGACGTCGCCGCTCTTGGCACCCTCGGGCTCCGGGGCTGCGCCAGGCGGCGCGCCAGGTCCCGACGCACCAGCTGCTTGGTACAGCTTGGAGGCGAGCTCATGCGCCTTCTTCTCGAGCTTCTCGCTGATGGTGGTGATCTTCTCGTCGTCTTGCTTCTCGACGGCATCGCGACCGTCCTTGATCAGCTCCTCGAACTCGCGCACCTCGGCGCCGTCCAACTTGTCTTTGCTCTCGCCGATCTGCTTTTCCAGGCTGTAGCAGAGGTTGTCGAGCTTGTTGCGCCGCTCGACTTCTTCGCGGCGCTTCTTGTCGTCGGCCTCGTGAGCCTCGGCGTCCTTCACCATGCGCTCGATGTCCGCCTCGTTGATGCCGCTGGATGCCGTGATGGT
>JBBQHO010000160.1:0-8710 GCA_038324055.1 Polyangiales bacterium
CCCCAGCAATGGAACACCGCCGCCGCCCATCCCTCCGGGGCTTCTCGCTCCGCCCCAGCCGCCACGTGGGCGACAGGGTCGGCGAGCACCACCGCATCGAGGGCTTCCTGGGCCAAGGCGGTACGGCCGACGTGTTCCTCGCCCGCGACGAGCGCACGAGTGAGCTGGTCGTCATCAAGCGCTTGAACGAAAAGAGCGCCAAAGTCCCCGAGCTCCGCCAGCGCTTCCTGCTGGAAGCCAAAGCTCTCGCCAGCATCCAGCACCCCGCCGTCGTGCGCGTCTTGGGCATCGAAGAGCCCGAGAACGAAGCACCTTGGTTGTGGCTCGAGGCCCTCAAGGGCGAATCACTCGGCGACTACTTGAAGCGCAAGGAGCAGATCGATCCCGAGCTGGGTCTACGCCTCGTTCGCGAGACCGCCCATGCGCTCGAAGCCGTGCACGCCGCAGGAATCGTCCATCGCGACATCAAGCCCGACAACTTGTTCTTGGTGGGTCCGCTCGACGACCCGGAGCACGTCAAAGTCTTGGACTTTGGCATGGCGCGTATGCCCGACGAAGATCACGACGAAAACTCGACCAGCATCCTCGGTACGGCCCAATACATGGCCCCCGAGCAGATCTTGGTCGAGCCGGTCGATGCCCGCACGGACGTCTACGCGCTCGGCGTCGTGCTTTTTCGCGTCGTCACCGGGCACCTGCCGTTCGACGCACACAACTCGGGCGATCTCTTGCGGCACCAGTTGTTCAGCCCCATCCCGCCGCCCAGTTGGCTCGCCGACGATCTGCCGGCCGGGCTCGAAGAAGTCGTCTTGCGCGCCACTCGCAAGAACCCGCGCCACCGCTACGTCTCGATGCACGAGTTCGGTTCCGCTCTCGACTCAGTCGTCGGCTTCGTCTCGCGGCCCGTGCAAGAGCAAGAATTGCTGAGCCGCCCCGAAGTCTGGGAGCCCGAGCCCGCCTCCGTGCCAGTACCGGACGTTTACAAGCCCGTCACCGAACGCGGCCAGGTCGCGGCCCGCGTCTTGGCCAAAGAGTTCGGCATCTACGCGCTGCACGGCATTCCGTCACCCGACCCCGCTCCGACTTCCAAGCCCTGACTCTCCGCGACTCTGGCAGATTTGCCCACAACCGTTAGGATCCCCCGTCATGAGCAGCTCCTTCTCGCGTGCCGGCCTCGGCCTCGTCGTTTGTTCCTTGTTGGCGGCCATCGTCGCATGTGGTGGTTCGGCCGCGCCTGCAACCGCGCCGGGAGACGAAGCGACTCCTGCGGATGGTTCGAGTCCCGCAAAGGCCGAAGGCGCCGAAGAGAGTTCGACCGAGACGCCCGCTCAGTCGAACGCCGAAGTCGCCAAGTTCGAGGACATGAAGCCCGGCGAAAAAATGGACTACATGAAGTCGGTCGTCTTGCCCAAGATGACGAGCGTCTTCCAAGAGAGCGGCGACGACGAGTTCAAGCAGGTCACGTGCAAGACCTGCCACGGCAGCCGCGCCGCCAAGGGTAACTTCAAGATGCCCAACGAGGACATCCTGCCGCTGGACGCCAAGGATCACATGGCCGACGAGATGAAGGCTCACCCGGAAATGATGAAGTTCATGGGCAGTCGTGTCGTGCCAGAAATGGCCAAATTGCTCGGCGAAGAGCCCTACAACATGGAAACGCACCAGGGCTTCGGCTGCTTCGGCTGCCACACGATGCAAAAATGAGCGCCGCTGCGGCTGGGGCAAAAGTCAGTCCCCACGCCGCTGGGGCGAAAGTCAGCGCCGACGGCGCGACCGACGTCAGGCGCCACGCGCAACAACCTGGCCCAGTGTGACCTCGACCGGCGGAGTCGCGCGTTCGCCATCGGCCACGACGCGCAGTTCCT
The DNA here is from genome assembly GCA_038324055.1 of Polyangiales bacterium. Taxonomy (GTDB): domain Bacteria; phylum Myxococcota_A; class Polyangia; order Polyangiales; family Polyangiaceae; genus NIC37A-2. The sequence continues at coordinate 1,866 of JBBQHO010000160.1, forward strand.
GAGCCAGCTCGTCGAGTTCACGCGGCGCGTAGCGCTGCCGAATGAACTCGTCCTTCGACCAGGTGCCGAGGTTCTCGAAATGCAGGCGCGCCATCTTGATCGGATCGAGCAGCGTGCGCATCTGCACGCCCAGTCGCACGTCGAGTCCGCTCTCGAGCGCCAGCTGCGCCAGATCGACTCCAATGTTCATGCGCTGCCCGTAGTGGGCCTGGAGTTCGCGCACGATCGCGTAGTAGCGAGCGAACAAAGGCTCGGCCGACGTCATCTCGGCGGTCTCTTCCAAGACGAGCACTCCGCCCGGCTGGAGCGCGCCCCGCATGGCGCCAAGCGCCCGCGGCACATCGGGCAAATGCGCGAGCAAATGCCGGCAATAGATCAAATCGTAAGGCGCCCCCGGATACGGTGCGCGTGCGGCGTCGGCCTGAAAGAACTGGGCTGTTCGAGGCTCGCGCGGTGGCGTTGCGTGCTCCCGGACCGGGGCCCAGGCCCGCGCGAATCTTGCCCTCGCGAGAGCCACGTAGCGCTCCGAGCTATCGATGCCCGTCAACTGCGCGGGCGCGATCACTTCGTCCAGTAGCGCCGTGGTAGCGCCCGGACCGGCGCCGACGTCGAGCACGCGCAATGGCCGCCGCTCGACGAAGCCGAGCGCCCGGACAAGCAAGACGCGCGTCGTCGGTTCGAACACCTGGGCCAAGAGTTCGAGGCGCCTCGCAGCCCGTTCGCCATCACCGAACGTGTAGTGCTGATTGTCGGCCTGGATGGCCGAGGGCTGATTGTCGGCCGCTCCGGCCGAGGGCTGATTGTCGGCCTGTCCGGCCTTTGCGATATGCTTCATGGTCTTTCGGCTTCACCGAACGGCCACGGAAACGAGGGGCGACCGCCCGGGTCGCCTTCCTTTCTTCGTTAAAACCTCAGGAAAACTGCGCCCGCTCATGCACGGACGTCCACCAACCGAGTTGCGCGAAGGCAGCCGGACAAGCGAGCGATGCAGAGAGGCCAAATGCCGAAGTCACGGTGCGAGTGTGTGGCGGCACGCTCGAAGGGTCAAGGCCGTGCTCGGGCCGGGCTGGTTCGCGCGCGCTGACAGCTGACCTCTTGGAACAGAGTTGGCAAACGTGAACGACGCGACCCGCGCATAGCCCTTTCCGCGATCCCAAAAGTGGTGCCAATAGTGACCCCACTTCTTGATGGCCCGAAACGAACGACGCGACCCGCGCATACCCCGCGCCGCGATCCCAAAAGTGGTGCCAATAGCCCCGTGTCTCAGGGAAGTTGCCGCCTGAGCTGATCTGAGGCCCGAGGCTGCTCCTGTCTCTGCGTGCCACGTAGACTGCAACTTTCCAAAACTGGCTGTATTTCGAGCGCCTCGAGCTTTCCGGAACCGAAGAGCGATTCGCCAGCCACTAACGATCGGTGACTCGAATTTCCGAAAACGAAAGCCGCTCCGTGCAGACCCTCTCCTGCCCTTCGCACCGATGCAGCCGTGCACAGGGTGCGGGGGCGGACCAGCCGCGAGAGGCTCGCGCGCACCGTCGCCTGGGCCGAGTGGCAGCGCCGTTCCTCCTCCTGTCGCTCGCGGCATGCACCGCGACTCTAGGGACTGGCAACGACGGAGACATCGGGGAGACTCCTCCGGAGTGCGCTGCTCCAGGGGCGAGCCCGGTGACAAAACTCCTGCGGCTCTCGAACGAGGAGTATCAAAACATCGCCTCGGACGTGATTGGCTCACCCGTGGGCGATGAGCGCTTCATCGCCTGGACACCCGTCGCAGAAGTCTACGGCTTCGATACGATGAGCGCGACGCGCATCGACGCACGGGCCCTCGATGAGCAGCTGCGAACGGCAGCGGAGCTCGCTGTGCTCGTGCTCGATTCGCCCGAGTTGACCTCGGCTTGCCCGTCCCGCCTGACGCCCGCGGCGCCCGAAGACGGAGTCGCGCTCACCTGGACCAACTGCGGCGCGGCAGTCATGACCCGATTTGCTAGCCGCGCCTTTCGTCGGCCGCTGCGCCCCGAAGAGCGCACTCGTTACCAGAGCCTGCTCGAGTCGTCCCAACTGGAAGCTGCCGCCGCCTCGCTGCCCCACCCCTTCTACGAAGGCCTCACTACGGCCGTCCAGGCGGCTTTGCTTTCTCCACACGTCATGTTCAAGCCCGAGCTAGTACCGGGCGGATTCGAGCCAGCGGAGCGAGGCTACCGGATCGCATCGAAGCTCGCTCTGTTCTTCCGCAGTTCCGTTGCAGACGACGAGCTCTGGGAGCTAGCCGGCAGCGGGGAACTGGATGATCCGGAGATTGTCGAACAGCAGGCCCGGCGGATGCTCGCTCAATACCAAGAGCGCTTCATGACTGACTTCGGCGGGCAGTGGCTCGACTTCCGCAAAGACGCCACGGGTGGCGACCCGCTGATGATGTCGATGAAGAACGAAACGCGAGACGTGTTCCGCGAGGTGCTCGCACGAGGCCTGACACCACAGAAACTCTTGCAGCCGGGGTTCACCATCGTCGACCAACGACTGGCTGCGCACTATGGCCTCGAGTTCGACCTCGATGGGGAGCCGGTTCAGAAGGTCGTCACCGACGAACGCGGGGGGCTCCTCTCCCAAGGCTACTTTCTCAGGCGCACCGCCACCGGCTCGGAGTTCCGTCGCCCCATTCATCGCGGACTCTGGGCCCTGACCCGCCTGCTCTGTCGAGAAATGCCGAGACTCGATGCTGCAACCGTCGCCGAGATCTCCGAGTCCTTTGAAAAGATCGACCGGACCCTCCCCCTCTCCGAACAAATGGAATTCCACCGGGAGGCGTCGGGCTCCTGCATCGCGTGCCACGGGCAGATCGACCCAGTTGGCCTGGCCCTGGAGAAGTACGATCGGCAAGGTCTCTGGAGGGAGATCGACGACAATGGCCACGCCATCGTCAGCGATCTCGAACTACTGGGAGAGGTCGTCGCGGATCCGATGACCCTCGCTGCCGCAATAGAGCAGTCCGAGGAGTACCGCACCTGTGTTGCAACGAAGGCGCTGACCTACGCGCTCCACCGCGGACCACTTGCCAACGAAGCCTGTGTTGCACGGGAGCTCGCCGTGCCGAAGGACGGTTCGTCCCCTTCACTCCAAGAGCTCGCCGTCACTGCCCTGTTGAAGTCTCTCGAACTAGCGGATATCGCACGATGAAGTTCAATCCAGAACGCCGACATATCTTGAGGTGGATGGGCCTGCAGCTAGCTCTGCCGGTGCTTGCTAGTGTCGTGCCGACCGACGCGCGGGCCGCCCCCGCCACCCGCAAGCGCTTCATTGCCGTCTACTTTCCGAACGGCTCGTACATGCCCCAGGGAGCCGACGGGGACTGGAACTTCCAGGAGGCCCTCGCGCCCTTGGACAGCTATCGACAGAACACGCTGCTCCTGCGGGGGCTGCGCAATGGGTTCGGCGGAATCGACCCTCATTGGCAGAACTGCGCTGGATTTCTGTCGTGCCATCCCATCCAGCTGGGCGACCCAGGCGTTGCCCGCTGCGCAAAGTCTTTGGACCAGCACATCGCCGACGCCTATCCGTCCCCGCTTCGTTCGCTGGAGATTGGCGGGCTGTACTATCACCAGCATCAGCTGAACGACCACCCGGGTTACTCGCACGACTACTTGAACCGCATCGCTTGGCAGAGTGCAGACCAGTACCGTTCGCCCGTGGCCGACCCTGCGCGGCTCTTCGAGCAACTCTTTACGACCCAGGACGAGCAAGCGGCTGCGCACCTCCAGTTCATTCGCAGTAGGAAGATGAGCATCCTGGACCACCTCCACGGAGATGCGACGAGACTTGCCCAGCGTTTGCCCCAAAGCTATCGACCGGTGCTCGACTCGTACATGCAAACGGTGCGAGAGCTCGAGCTGCAGATCGCAACTCCCACCGTGGGCTGCGCGGATATGCCCCCGGACCCCTCTGGCGATTTTAGCTCGCCGAACACGAACTATGTGCAGCGCTTCAGGCTGATGCACCAAATGACCGCGCTCGCCATGCGCTGCGGCCTGACCAACGTTGCGACCTTCATGTACGGTCCGTCCGTCTCCGACGACATCAACTTCGCGGAAGAAATCGGCCCAGGGGTCGGGCATCACGGCTGCGCACATCACGGCGGCACTCAGAGCAACGTCGATCGCCTCAAGGCGATCACGCAGGTGCAGGTCGGGCTTCTGGCTGATCTCTTGGCCCGCCTCAAGGAGCTCGAGCTGCTTCAGGAGACGCTCGTGTTGTATGGCTCCGACATGTCCGACGGCAACATTCACCACACCAAGAACCTTCCGATCCTGCTGTGCGGCGAGGGAAGCGACCTGAAGTTTGGGCAGGAGCTCGGCTCTGCCGGTGACGGGCGACCGCTCTCCGATCTCTACATGGACGTCTTGTCCTTGATGGGCATCAGCAGTCTGAGCAGCTTCGGCTCTGGAGAGTGCCTCAGCACGGGCCAGTCTTTGAGGCTCGCGGTCTGACAGCGCACCCCGATCGGCTCCCGATTCGCTGAGCCGTCCCGCGCCCAAGAGCAAGGCGACCGGCGCTCCTCGTGCTCGGCGCGGGTCGAACGGCTATCCGCTCGCTTGCGCGGATTTGCCACAGGTGCGCGGTAGAGCCGCGAACGGGCGGCACCCAACAGCGCGCTGCGGCCCGATTCCATGCGCGCTGCGCTGGCCTCGCACTTGCAAGCCACAGGCCTATGGCCTCGTTGAACCAGCTGAATGCCACCCCCTTCGAGAACGGTCCCGACACGCCGCGCTTGCCGCTGGTGCCTCCGGGCGATCCAGGCGATCCGCGCGAGACACCGCCGCCCCAGCGGCCATGGCCTCAGACGCCGCCTATGCGTGAGCCCTTTCCCGAGTCACCGCCCGCGCAAGATCCTTGGCCTGAAAGCGATCCGGTGCGCGAACCAAATCAGAGCCCGGGGCGCGACGATCCGGTCGAAGAGCCGCCGATGCATCCGCTGGGGCCTAGCGCTCTGCCTTGATTGACGCGCCACGCTTGGCGTCGAGCGGCGCGCCAAGCGCGCCGCTCGCCCTTCACTCGACGCGGATCACACCAGGTGGACTCCACGAGCCGTCGAGGATCGAGGGGGCGTTCTTGCGTGGTTGATAGAGGCGCAGCACGAGCACGAACTTCGTGATGGGAGGTGGTAGCCAGTTCGTCTCGCGGCCTTTCCCGGGCGAATCACGCTGGATGTAAATGTCGAGTGAGCCGTCGCGGTTTGGCTTGATACCCGTTTTGGAGCTGACGCGGTGGCGGTGATCTTCGTTGTCGACCAGCCGGAAGGCCTCGTCGTAGAGGGTGAGCGACCATAGGCCATCGGCGGGCGGCAGCTGACCCTTGTCGAAGTGAAGCACGTAGCGGGCCGCACCACTGTAGTTGGTGCCGTTCACGTCGTTGTGCGAGACGGGGAGCACCACGTCCTCAGGCAGAAAAGCCGCGATGCCGTCCATCGTCGTCGCTGCGCGATCGAGGTAACGATCGCCGTACTTGCCGACGCCTGCGACCTGATAGCTCCAACCATCTTGCGACTTGGTGCGCTCTGCGAGGTGAGCGAAAATCTCGCCCTGGGCGCGCTTGGGAACGGCTCGGAGAGCTTGGAGCACCGCTGGATCGAGCGCTTTGCCGTCGAAGGGCTGCCCGGGCACGAAACCCAAAGCGCCCAGGCGGGCGATCAAGTCTGCGTCCGCAGGCGCCGCCGGGTTGTTGACCATCTGCTGCGCCAGCAAGTGAAAGAACTGAACGAAGGTGAGCGCGCGGGTTTGCTCGCGCACCGCCGTGTTGGCTTCGATACGCGGATCGACAGGCGCTGCGGCGGGGGCAAGGGCCTGACCGGCCGCGCTGAGCGGGTAGAGCCGCATGCGATCTTGCAGCACGCCGACCTTGGCGAAGTCGGCGGGTGAATCACCGCTCTGGATGCGACCGAGCATCCACACGAGGCCGGTGGGCGATTTGTGCTCGACGACGCCGGCAGGCAATTGGCCCGCGAAGCCTGGGCCTGTGAGCGCAATCTTTTGAGCCCGACCACCGGTCGTGCGCGTACCCAGGCTGGCAAACACCTCGGTCCAGCCATCCAAGAATGAAAAAACCGCGTAGCGTCCGGGAGTCGCCGGCAACTCGATGACCCACGGCTCGTCGGACACGTCGATCCAGGCCGTGGTGTTCAAGGTGTCCAGCTCTGGCGCGATGTCACGCTCGTGCGCCGTCGGCAAGGTGCGCTCGGGCGCTAGCTGACCTTGGGGCGCGCGACCGCGACCCGTCGGCGCCGCTACATTCGTCACCACACGCCGCATCACTTCCATGGTGACGAGCGGATAGCCGTAGATGTAGCCGTCGATCGCGAGCGTGAGAGCTGCGGCATTCTTCTTTGGATCGGCCGGCGCTTGGACCTTGGTCACGGCGAGCACCTCGTAGTCGGGAGGCACTGCAGTCGGTGGCGGCGCGCTCGCACCTGAACAACCGAGCGCCAGAGCAGCGGCCAGGGCCATCAAACCGATTGGAAATGTCTGTGCGGCCATGGGTCCTTTGTAGGTCAGCGTGTCGCCTCACCCCAGCCAGGCGTGGAAGCGCCAAGGAAGCGGGCGGAACGGCGGCAGAACCCGCTTGGCGACTCGGGCTGCGGATTGCCCCGGGCCCCCAAGTGGTCTACGCGAGACCCTGCGCTTGGGCCCTCTTCGGCCCGCGCTCCAACCGAGGATCCTCACAAAATGAAGCGCAAGAAGATTGGTCTCATTGGTGCCGGCAACATTGGCGGCGAGCTCGCGAACCTCGCGGTCACCAAGCAACTCGGTGACGTCGTGCTCTACGACATCGCCGCCAAGGAAGACTTCGCCAAGGGCAAG
>JBBQHO010000161.1:0-8692 GCA_038324055.1 Polyangiales bacterium
GCTTCTCTGATGCGTTGCCACACGCTCGCCGCTCAGGAAAATCTCGACAACGTTTACCGTGCTTCGTACTTCGACGTGTTCGTGCACGAGGCGGTAGGGCGCGCTGTAGTAGCGCCCTTCGAATTCGACGTGGTAGTCAAAATAGACTGACGAGTTTCATGGATGACTTCCTGGCGTGGCGGTCCAGATCCGAATTCACGAACCGCGCGCGTCGTGCGCAGCGGCGCGGAAAAGCGCGCCCCATCGGAGTAGATCTCAGAGGGGCACGTGATCGGCTGACTCGTGATTCACAGCGTAAAGCAGCTGGTGTGCGTTCCGCAGAGGACAAAAACTCCCTCCCGCTCCGAAAAAATGGCGGCCCCACGCGATCTCGAATCGGCGACACTCACCGGGTGCCCCGCTCCCGGTCGCTCTTTGTCCCCGCGCAGGTGCTGAAGTATCCCCGCACTCTTGAGCGCGGGCGCGTGGCGAGAAAACTGCGATGGCAGCGTCCTGCTGAGCGAGTCCCTCCAGATGGTCTCACGCTGACCGATCGTTCAACTCGGCAAGTTGGCGATCGTGCAGCCTCGAAAGGCCGAGCAGCGCGCAGGTTGCTCCCAAACCGCAAGTGAACATGTCCTTCTGCGTGTCCCAGACGTCGCCCTGTGTTCCCAGAAACGCGTCCGCAGCCTCGCCCGACAGCGCGGCCACCCACCACTCGATGAGCTCGTAGACAGCGCTCACCGCAAACGCGAAGCACAGAACCAGAAAGAACAGCCACTTGCCGGGGCGAAGCGGCGAGGTGCGCAGGATGACCTCGCGCGCCACGATCGCTGGCCCAAAGCCCTGCCAGAAGTGGCCCACCTTGTCGTAGTCGTTGCGCGCTCGCCCCAGCGCATCGCGAATCCAATCGAAGGCGGGCACCTCGGCGTAAGTGTAGTGACCGCCGACGGACAAGATCGCCAAGTGAATGGCGATGAGCAGGTAGGTCAGCTTCGTGAGCGGGAACGAGCGGTGCGTTGCCCCCAGCACGCCCAGTCCGATGAGTGCTGGCGCAACCTCGAGCAGCCACGTCAGCCGATCACGCGGGCCGATGCCCGACCAGACAAGGATGACCGTAGCGATACCGAGCAGGACAAGGAGGTAACGCGAAGACGCCATGGCCAGGCAGGTTGCTGAAAATCGAGCCCCAGAACAAGCCGGCGCAGGTTCGACAGGGGCTCCCTAGCCGCAGTGAGCGTGAGCGGTTCCCACCGGCGACATTCCTTCGAGCGGGCCGGGTCGTGGGCGGGTAGCGTGCTCGAACCGTTCCTTGCCTTGTTCGTCACTCCGGGTCCCGGAACGACGCACCGTCCGCGCTGAGCAGCTGCTCTACGGCGAAGGCGGCGACTCGGCGAGTGCGACGTGCCCGTTGCCCGTTGCCCGTCAGCATGGATGACTGCTTTACAAGCGAACCTGGCGCGGAGACCATCGCACGCATGCAATACAGGACATTTCGCAACTTGGTCTTGGCGGGAGCATTTTCGGGGCTCGTCGTTTTCGCCAGGAGCGAAGCCGTCGCCGTGGGCTCCGCCACCCCAGTTGTGGTCGCGTCCAATTCCAAGGTCAGCGTCCAGGGAAACATCAAGTCCGGGGCCTCGATCGACTTGGCTTGGGCCACGCAGTCCAGTGTCGCCTGCTTTCCGAGCGTCAAAAACTCCCACTTCGACGGCAAGCATGTGTTCTACACGCTCGATCTGCCGCCTCGTTCCGTGCTGAAGATCAGCCTCAAGCCCAAGGTAGCCAAGTCGGATCTGAGTCTCTACGCCTACAGCGTCGGTCCCACGAATCAGCAACTGCCACCCGACGTGACGAGTGTCGTGAGCTGTGAGGCCAGTTACGGTTCCAAGAGCGTCAGCAGTCCCTACAATCCTGGCGCTACCGAGGTCGTCGAACTGAATGCGACGACGAATCCCTATCGCGTCGTAGTGGGCGTGGCGGGCGCGCAAAAGGTGAGTGAAGGGGCGTTCACTCTCACGCTCGATCTGGCGACTGCCGCGCCCCCTGTGGTTGGCGCTATCACGGCCGCAACGCCGGTGACGGTCGCTCGGCCTGGTTCCCAAAGCATCGTTGGAAAGATCGACGGTGGGACGGAGATCGATTTGGCTTGGGCGGCCAACAGCTCTGTCGCGTGCTTCCCCGCCACCAAGAACGCCCATTTTGACGGCAAACACGTGGCCTACAGCTTCTCCCTTCCACGCTACACCAATGCCACAGTGGAGTTGATTCCCAAGAAGGCCGACCAAGATCTGAGCCTCTACGCCTACACGATGGGCACCACTCGCAATGACTTGCCGCCGAACGTCTCCAGCGTAGTCAGCTGCGAAGCCAGCTATGGATCCAACAGCACGAGTCAGCCCTACAACCCAGGCGTGACCGAGACTGTGGTGCTGACGGCCATCAACAACCCCTACAACGCGGTCATCGGAGTTGCAGGTGCCCAAGGCCTCAAGACGGGCGACTTTACCCTCAGAGTCACGCTCGCCCCTCGCTAGAGCCATGAGCCTCCAGGCCGCGCCGCCTCGGTGGTCCGCACTCTTGGTCGCGATACTCTTGGCGGCTGCGTGCCGTAGTAAGGCCGAGCCGCCGCTGGCGGAGCCGTGGTTGGTCGCAAGGAAGCTGCTTCTCGACGAGGGACATCCCTGCTTTCGGGGTGACCTGGATTTCTGTCTGGGCGAGCCTCGGGATCTCGATCCCCACTTGCAGCGAGTCCTCGATCGAGAACGATCCGGGCAAATGCCGGTCCAGCTGAGTGCGGTCCGCTCCGTCGTTCTGCGCGCGCGCGGGAGCTACGGCTTGGCGTGGCAAGACGACCCGACGTTACTCGCCCGGGTGCTCGAGAAGGTCCGCGACGGCTACGCACACCCCGACCAGGTTCGTAGGCTGCCCGGGGATACGGTCGAGCTCGACTGCAAGACGATGCCCGGTCCCTTCGTGCAGCTGGCGCGCGGCCGACCTTTCATCGAAGCGCCGGAGGATCTCATCGATCAGCATTGGCGTGCCGAGCTGGTCGGAAGCCGCCTGCTCGCCTTCTCCAAGGCTCATCCGGGTCACAAGGAGTATGTGCTGCGCATTCATGTGCCCGGACGTGGCGGAAGGATAGCGGTTCACCGCTACCGCTGGCGGCCGCGCGCCCAGCGCATTGTCATCGACCGGACCGACAACATGGGAGTGCACACCTGGCGCGACGACGTAGAGCTCGACGCGCTGGCGAGGGGCGAGGTGCCCCTCGGGCTCGATGCGGTCGAGTCGTGTCACGCGGCAGACATCGACTGTCGAGCGCCTTTCCCCTAGGTCCTTGGCTTGGAAGCCCAGGCAGACAAACAGCTCGCGTAGACAGCCAAGGGCACGAGTGCGAGAAGCGCCTGCGTTGCCGACGGAGCCGAATAGCCGTCCATAATCCTCCGCAGGCCCATCGCCTGCTGTTTGATGAAGTAGGAGAGCATCGCGGTCTCGAGGACGAGGCTGGCGACGTAGGCAATGAAATAGACGTGGTCGCGCCCCGATCCGTTCTTCAATCTCCACAGGGTCGTGAAGACCAAGGAGAGCAGCGCAAAGGCCAGGGGGCTCCACAGGCCAACCAAACCCATGAGCAGCCCGAGCGCCAAACTCACGAGGAACAGAAAGGCCGCAAGACAGAGCTTCACGAACCACATGTCTTCCGCGATACCAGTTCCGAGAGGGGCTCAACAGCAGCGCCGACTCATTGCTCGATCAGCTTCCGAGAGCCCGAGGGAGTGCTCCGCTCTTGCCGCGCACGGGCGGGCTTTCTATCCTTGCGCCGCATGTCCGACGATTCTTCTCTACGCGCCGAGTTCGAGCGCTTCGACTCCGACAAAAATGGCCATATCGACGAGGGTGAGTTCAGTGCACTCGTGCAAGCCCTCGGGGCCCACCTGTCCCGCACGGAGGCGGCCGTCTTTTTTCTGGCGCTCGACGTGAACGGCAACCGTCGCATCGAGTTCAGCGAGTTCGCTACCTGGTGGAACAAGTACCGCGCGAAGTCCGACAGCTGATCTGCCGTAGCTGCGTCGGGCAGTCCGCCAGGCCCGCCTTTCGCGGCGCAGCCAGGGCCAGGCAGTTCGTGCTTGCCTCACCCCCTCCTCGCTCACAAAAGTGGTGCCAATAGTGACCCCACTTTTGCGCAGGCGATCCGGGGGCAGGCCGCTCCGTCCTGACGTCCACCAAAATCCGCACGCCCAAACTCTCAGCGGCCCGATGGCGTTTCAGAATGCAGCGGCGTGGAGGAATGGCGATGAGAACGAGCACTGTGACTACTGACGAGTTCGAGTGGACGTTCGACGTGCGTGGTGAGAACGAGGTATTTCATCTTGCTCCGTCCACCGAACCATCACGCCCTGATATTGGAGCGTTTGCGTGGGTCGCGCGCGCTTGGCCGAAAGAGGCGCACCGCGCCATAACTCGAAAGTTTTTGAAATTCGCAGCCGAAACCCTGGGTTGGGATATCTGGATATTGCTCTCCCGTAGCCGGCCACGCCTGAAGCCAAGCCTCGATAAGGACGGACCACCGCCTGTCGTTGCTGTCACCAAGCCCCCGAAAGTTGGGCGTTGGGCGATGAGGAAGCGACCATCCAGCTGGGCCAACGTGCGTTGGCGAACCGTTGGGGCGCGCAGCTGTTTCAGCCAGTAGCGAGGGAACTCTTGCGGCTGGCTGCGGCAAACTCGCAGGAGTCTGCGGCCGCGCGAAACGTCTTGTCGAAAGCCGCAGCACACGGTCCGCTCGCTCCACGGGCGGCCGCGCGGCTGGCGAAGATGCCACAGCTCGCGGAGCGCCGTCTGCGCGCTCACGCTGACTCAGCCTTCAGCCAGCTTCCGTGAACGTCTGCCAGGCGCCGTCGAACAAGCGCTCGTGCGGCAGGTAGTTGGCCTTGTAGGTCATGCTCGAGCAGTCCGCGATGTACAGGCCCAGGTACAGGTGGCGGAGGCCCCACTCGCGGCAGAGGTCCAGCTGCTTCAAGATCGAGTAGGTGCCAATGCCGTAGCGGCTGGAAGCGGGATCGTAGCAACAGTAGACCGCGCTGAGTGCGTCCTCGGCTCGGTCGACGATGGCGATTCCGACGAGCTTTGAGCCGAGCCAATACGACAGCTCGAACGTGTCGCAGCAAGAAGCCACCAAAAAATCGCGATAGCCGTCGGCGTCAATCGGCGGCTGGCCGTCGCGGAGACCGCGTCCGGCCTTGTGGGCGTTGTAGATTTCCACGCGTCGCAGATCGACGCTGGGGGGCGCGATGCGCACTTCCAGTTCCCGATTGCCGCGTCGCGCGATGCGCTTTTGCGAGGAGTTGAGTTCGTAGCGCTGCACGTCGATGCGGATGGCCTCGCACGCTACACAACTGGGGCATTGCGGCTTGTAGAGGACGAAGCCTTGCCGGCGGTCGCCGCGCTCCAGGCGTTCGCTGAGCTCGCTGCGCGAAAGCGGGCGCGACGGCAGGCGGAGCGGCAGCCGCGAGGTGCGTTCACGCAGGTAGGGGCAGGGTTGTTCCCGGTCGTACACGATCAACTCGGGGGGATTCCCCAGGACGATGCGCGGAGCGTTCAGGTTCGGCCCTGCCATGCACAACCAGGGTGACACGGCTCTTGGGGGGGGGCCACCGAGGGTCAGCGGGTCAGTAGAGCCGGGCTTCGGCGGCAAAACTCGATGATCCAATGGCCGAATTGCTCTTTCACTCGGGTAGCGACTTCGGCGACCTCGGCATGGTTGAGCAGTGCCGTGCTCTTGCCGGCCGCCCAATTGGTGATGCAACTGACGGCTGCGACGCGCACGCCCATGTGCCGCAGTGCCACGACTTCCAAGACGGTACTCATACCGACGGCACTGGCGCCCATCACCTCCAGCATGTGGATTTCGGCTGGTGTTTCGTAGGAGGGGCCCAGGAGCCCGGCATAGGTTCCTCGCTCGAGCGGGACCCCAAGCTCGGCGCCTACCTCGACCAGCAGTTCGCGCAGCTCGGCGTCGTAGGCCACGCTCATGTCTGGAAACCGAGGTCCGAGTCGCTCGTCGTTGGGACCCACGAGCGGCGATTGACCGGTGAGGTTCAAATGATCGCTGATGACCAGGAACGTTCCTGGGCCCGTTTGCGGTGCGATGCCGCCCGCAGCGTTGGTCAGCACGACCGCCTCGACGCCCAGCCGTGCCAAGAGGCGCACGCCGAACACCACCCGCTCGGGCGCGTGGCCCTCGTAGAGGTGGACCCGGCCGCTCAAGCAGGCGACCAGGGTGCCAGCAAGGCGCCCGACCAGCAGCTCGCCGCCATGACCCACGACGCTGGGGGCGGGCATGTGCGGGATGTCCCCGTAGGGTACCCGCGCTACGATTTCGATCTGGTCGGCGAGGTGCCCCAGACCCGAGCCGAGGACGAGACCGAGCTGGGGGGTGGGGAAGCGCGGGCGCAAGAACTGGGCGGCGGCCTCGAGCGCGTGGAACGCGGGGGTGGTCATGGGAGCAGGGTAGACACGCCGGGGCATGCTGCTAAGACCCCCGCCCCAATCCCTTTAGGAGAAGTCCCGAGATGGCCAGCAAGTTTTCCGAATTCCTCGCATCCAAGAAGCTCGACCCCCGCCGCATCGTGGCTGTCTCGACTGACCTGGAGAAGCTCCGTCCTGCGGACCGTGCTCTTCGCCTGGCCAAGCGCCTGAGCAAGAAGGACGGCGGCAAGCCCATGGCAGCCGACGCACCGAAGCGTCGCTCGGGTCGCCCCGTCACCGCAGTACTCCTCGGCAAGATCGAAGCCGGTAAGACAGTTCCGGGTGCAGCCAAGACTCGCGTCCTGCGCGCGGTCAATGCTCTGCTCGAGAGCAAGAAGTCCGAAGCTGCGCAGCTCAAAGATCTGTTCTGAGCCTGTCCGGGTTTGGGAACGAAAAAGCCCCGCATGCGGGGCTTTTTTGCGTTCGTGCTGCGTGGCGTTCAATCGTGTGCGCGCTTGAGCACCAGCGTCCGGCCGTCCCCCAGGACCCAACGCAAGCTCTCGCGATCGTCGACGATCAATTCGAGCTCGCTCTGCTCACCCGATGAATCGAGAACCGTCAGTTTCACGGTGCGATCTTCGATGGCTGCCAAGCGATAGGTGCCTTGGCGTGGCTCTTCGGCTGGAACGGCGACGGTGAGTCGCGGTCCGTCGAATTCGAAGCTGGTGCCGCGAGCCCACGCGGTGGCACCTGCCATTTCTTCGAGCGAGAAGTTCTCGACTGCGTCGCCGAACCAGCGACCCTCGAGGGCACGTTCGGCCGGATGGGAGCAGCCGCCCAAAGCGGAAGAGCAGACGAGGAGCAGCCCCAGTACAGTTTGGCGGCGATTCATGCTCCAAGCTTACCTACATCTGGTTACACAATACCACAAAACGACCATATAGAAGTGGTCATACAAGCCTCTAGGGGGAGGCGCTGGCGCAGCAACGCGTGCCCAGGCTGTAGTCGAGATAGTCGGGACCGTGCAGGTCGATGCTCGAGGCGCAGCCCGAGGTCGTGCCCCGTGAAAAGAAGCCGCCCAAGAAGCTGCCTCCGGGCTCGTCGATCCATTCGTCGATGTTGCCGACCATGTCGAAGATGGTGTCGTCCCCCCAAGTGCTCTGGCATGTCGGTGTCGCGCCGGTGCGGCGGAGCAGCGGGCCATCGACGTCCTGGGTCAGTCCCAGGCGAGGATCGAGATGATTTTTGGAAGCGTCTCCGTGCAGCAGCCGCGCCGGGTGACTCTTGCGATTCACGTTGCAGCTGCCTTCTTCGTAGCTTGCACCATACGGATACGGTCGGCTCTGCTGGCCGCGACACGCGGTGACCCACTCGTCGCGCGAGCACAGGCGCTTGTCGGCGCGCTGGCATGCCGCTTCGGCCATGTACTTGCTCAAGTAACCAGCAGGCAGCACGTCCTTTTTCGAAGCAGCGCGGGCTTCGAAGTTGCCGTTCAACTGGAAGTCAGCGGGCGCCGGAAGCGGTAAGAACGAGGCCAGCGGGCCTTGCGGACGGGCGGGCGTCTTCTTGAAGCGCTCGAACAAAGTCGTCACGTAGCGCTTGGTCGGGGGGTAGTGCGGCGACAGCTCGCGCGCCGTCGAGGCTTCGATCAGAGAAACTTCGAAGCGATCGATGCAGAAGCCGTCTTGCACCAAGACCATTTCGTCCGGACAGCGCCGCGGCTTCCTGGTGCTGGGGGAGCCCCCGCTCGAGAGGCCGGCGTCGTAGTCGTCGGGGAGGTAAAGCTTTTCGGGTGCAGACGCTTCGGGCGCTGGCAGCGGTGCCGGTTCGGGCGCCGGCTCCGGATCACGTTTGCAGCCCAGCAAGCAGAGAGCGGCACCAAAACAGAAACGAGCGACTCCCGAAGGAGATCGCTCGCTGCTCGGCTTGCGCGTCATGCTGGGCTCGAGTCACCCACTGGTCGTGTCAGCGGCCGCGGTAGACGATGAGGCCGTGCGAAAGATCGTAAGGAGAAACGGCGACGCGGACGCGGTCGCCCGGCAGAACGCGGATGTGATGGCGGCGCATGCGACCGGAGAGTTGGGCGCGCACGACGGCTCCACCCTGATCGACCTTGATGGTGTACTGACCACCGCCGAGGGCATCCTGAATGACGCCCTCCATCTCCAACAAGTCGCCTTTACTCATTCGTTCAATGCTCGTTTCTGAGGACCCGTGGCCCGTTGGGGCCAACTCGGGGCTGCGCAAG
>JBBQHO010000162.1:0-8640 GCA_038324055.1 Polyangiales bacterium
TTTGGCTTTGGCTCCGAGGGCCGCTGGGTCATCGCAATGGGGGGGCTGTTTCGGCGCCAAGCGGTGGTCGCTGGCGCCCAGCGCATGCTGAATGACGAAGGCATCCCATCGACCTTGCTCGCAGGCCCCGAGCGTCTGCGCGTCGCCTCGGGTGCCGAGTTCGCTGTCGCCGAAGACGGAACGCTGATCCTGGCCCAGAGCGAGTCTATCCTGACCCAGGCGCTCGCAGATTCCGCGCCTCAGCGGCCTCTGGGGCAGCGCGGAACGCTAGGCTCGCTCGTCGCAGCGCGACCTGGCGGCTGGGTCGTAGGTGGGGGCCGCCGCGTTCTCGGGGTGCGCGCTCAGCTGCGGGCCGCGGACGGCCGTTTCCCCTATGAGGCGCATTTCGAGGTCGATGGGGCAGGGTGGGAGCAGCCGCTCGATGTTTTCCGCAAGTTTTCCGCGGGACCGTGGGCGGTGCTCGCCACGCTCCAGAGCGCTCGGTGGACCCCCGCTGGGCCCCACGCCTTCGTCGTGCGTGGGGAACTCGACCGCGCGGGACTCGAGGCCGTGATGGCGCGCCTTGCCGTCCTCGTCCGCCAGCGCCTCGCGCTGCCCCAGTGAGCGCCTCGCCGCTTGTCAGCGTGTTCGGCCGCGTGGCCAGATTTGACGCTCTCCCCGTGTTGCGCTAGCCCCACGTCCCCCCGGAGGCGTTTCGCGAGGGTTTTTTCCGTGCTGCCACACCGCCTCATTCCGGGTCTCTCTCACCCCTCGTGCGCAACACGCGTTACTCTATGACTCAAACACAACAGGTCGCGGCTTCTTCTTCTTCGAGCTTCGCCCAGCTCTTCGAATCTTCTCAAGCGACCAGCCACGAGCACGAGCTTGGTGGCGAAGGGCAAATCGTCACAGGCGTGATCATTCGCGTCAATCGTGACTTCGTGATCGTCGACATCGGCGGCAAGTCCGAAGGCGTTCTCAGCAAGAACGAGTTCATGGACGCCGCAGGCGCCATCGAAATCAAGGTCGGCGACAAGGTCGACGTATTCATCGAGAGCCGCGAAAGCGATGAAGGTCTCATCTCCTTGTCCAAGGAGAAGGCCGACAAGATGAAAGTGTGGGACGAGATCTCCAGCGCTTGCGAGCGCGACGAGATCATCGAAGGCACCATCAGCCAGCGCGTGAAGGGGGGCCTTTCGGTCACCATCCGTGGCGGTGTCAAAGCCTTCTTGCCGGGTAGCCAGGTTGACCTCCGCCCGATCCGCAACCTCGACAAGCTCATCGGTCAAACCTTCGAGTTCCGGGTCATCAAGTTCAACAAGAAGCGCGGCAACATCGTGCTTTCTCGCCGCGTGCTGCTCGAGAAAGAGCGCGACAGCCTCAAGGCGCAGACGCTCGAGAGCTTGCAAGAGGGTCAAGTCCTCAAGGGCACCATCAAGAACCTCACCGAGTACGGCGCATTCGTCGACTTGGGCGGCATCGATGGTCTACTGCACATCACCGACATGTCCTGGGGTCGCGTCAATCACCCCAGCGAAGTCTTCAGCGTGGGCGACGAGGTCACCGTCAAGGTGCTCAAGTACAACGCCGAAACCGAGCGCGTCAGCTTGGGCATGAAGCAGACTCAGGAAGATCCCTGGAGCCATGCAGCCGAGGCCTACCCGGTCGGCAAGCTCGTCGAGGGCAAGGTCATGAGCCTTACCGACTACGGCGCCTTCGTGGAGCTGGAGCCGGGCGTCGAGGGTCTGATTCACGTCTCGGAGATGAGCTGGACCAAGAAGGTCAAGCATCCCTCCAAGGTGCTGGAGATCGGCAAAGAGGTGGCTTGCCAGGTGCTCGAGGTCGACTCGGCCAGCAAGCGTATCAGCCTGGGCATGAAGCAGCTCGAGCCCGATCCCTGGAGCGTCTTCACCGACAACTACAAGCCCGGCGACCGCATCTCCGGTAAGGTTCGATCCATCACCGACTACGGCGTCTTCGTCGGCATCGAAGATGGCGTGGATGGCATGGTCCACAAGACGGACCTCAGCTGGACGGTCAAGATCAACAACCCGGCGGACGTTTACCAAAAGGGTGACGACGTCGAGGCCATCATCTTGTCGATCAACCACGACGAGAAGAAGGTCAGCTTGGGTGTTCGTCAGTTGTACGACGATCCGTGGGGCGACCTGCTCCAGCTCTACAAGCCGGGCACCGTGGTGGAAGACGTCCTCGTTTTGGCGTCCACCGATTACGGCGCGTTCGTTCGCATCAAGGACGGCATCGAGTCGATCATTCCGTCGAACGAGATCCCCGCTGGCACCACCCTCAAGGCTGGTGACAAGGTCCGCGCCGAAGTGGCCAACATCGACACGATGGATCGTCGTTTGACCATGACCATGCTGAACCCCGGTGACAGCCCGGCAGCGGAGCAGATCCAGGTCCTCAAGCGTGAGTCCTCTGGTAAGGGCGCGACGCTTGGCGATCTCTTCAAGGAGAAGCTGTCCGGCATGCAGGTCGGCGGCGACAACAACGAGAGCTGATTCCTTTTCATCAAGGAATCCGAGAAGGGGGCGTGAACCGCAAGGTTCGCGCCCCTTTGTTTTCAGCCACAGCCGAAAAGGCACTTCGGCGTAGCCGCATTCGCGCCCGTCGAAATGCGACACGGTGGGGATCCAGCGGCGCGATTGTGCGTTAGTGTCCGCGCGCCATGGATATCTTGGACATCGAGCCTCAGCACGAAAGCGGTGGCTGGACTCGGAGTCGCATCATTTTTCTCTTGGTTTCCGGCGTGCTGCTGGTCGCGCTTTGCATCGCCGTACGCGAGGTATTGTTGCCGTTCGTGCTCGGGCTCACGATCGCATACGTGCTCATGCCGCTCGTTGTCGTGGGTGAGCAACGTCTGCGCTTGCCGCGCGCCGTCTCAATCGTCGGCGTCTACTTCTTCGTGTTCGGCAGCCTATTCTTGGCAGCCTGGGGACTGGGTCCGCGCGTGTACCAAGAGACAGTGCGCGTAGCGCGCGACGTCCCGGGGCTCGTGCGCGGCGCGGCCGAACGGCACGGCCCGCAGATCGAAGCTTGGGTGAAGGCCTACCGAGAGGGCCCCGCTCAGAAGCCCAAGGTTCGCGAGAACAAGCCGGCGATCAGTATCCGTGCAGCCGCGGACGGTTCGGATGTCGTCACCATCGGCTCGGGACTCAACATCGTCGAAGAAGCGCCCGGGCACTGGCGCGTGGGCGCCCGCGATGAAAAGGCTGCCGCTGCGTTCCAAGTCTCGGAACTGGTGGATCAGGGCATCGAACATTTCGTCCGCTACGTCGAGCTGAATGCTTTGGTCGTGCTCCAACTCGGCCGCGATATCATCAGCGGCGTCGTGCGTTCCATCTTCCTGACTTTCATGATCCTGATGGTCGGTGGCTACATCATGTACACGCGCGAGAACATCCTCGCTTTCTTCCGCTCGCTCGTGCCGCCGCGTCACCGTCCTGGCTGGCAGCACCTCCTTTCGCGGGTCGACCGCGGCTTGTCAGGCGTGGTGCGCGGACAGCTCATGATCTGCATTGTCAACGGCGTGCTCTCGGCCATCGGTTTTTGGATCTTCGGCCTCAAGTACTGGCCCATCCTGGCGCTGTTGGCGGCCGCGCTCAGCATCATTCCGATCTTCGGAGCCATCCTGAGCAGCGTGCCCGCCGTGTTCGTCGGCTTGACCCAGGATGTCTTTACTGCGGTTTGGGTGTTGGTTTGGATTCTGGGAATCCACCAAGTCGAGGCCAACCTGCTCAATCCCAAGATCATCGGCGTTTCGGCCAAAATTCATCCCGTGCTCGTGGTCTTTTCGCTCCTCGTGGGCGAGCACTATTTTGGCTTGTGGGGCGCCTTGTTCGCGGTGCCCGTGCTGTCTTTGACCCAGAGCATCTTCAATCATTTCCGCTTCACCACGCTGGAGGATGCGGGTCCGGACAGCATGGGTGTCCGAGAGCTGCTGCGCCAGGCGCGGCCTTGAGGTATAGGCCCCGCCGTGGCTAAGGAATCTCGCAAGCTTCGGCGCGCTCAAGAGCGTCCGCTGGTGTCCGGAAAAGAACGTCGCGCTCAGCTGAAGGCGCCGTTCGCGACCGCTCAGACACCGGAGATGCCGGATCCGCTGGGGCCCGCCCAGATGCGGAGCACGTTGCTTCGCGTCGGTCTGATCGTCGGCGCCGTTTGGCTAGTCGGCGGGATGATAGCGGGCATCAGTACCACCCGCTGGGTGACCACGACGGCTCTGATCGTTCCGGCTGTCTTGACGGTGCTGGTCATCGGCGTGCTGGTCTGGACCATTCGTCGCACGCAGAGTGCACGTGAGATGGCCGGCATCCTTCGTGGGGTAGAAACCGCCGACGATCGGCGTGCTGCCATCGAGCGCCTCGAGTCGAGCAGCAAGAAGAACGACACGGCTGCCATTTTTGCTCGAGCTCAGCTCGAGATGCAGGAGGATCCCAAGAAGGCGTTGGCCACGCTCGAACAAGTGGATCTCGGCAAAGTCATGGGACCCGTTGCCGACGGAGCGCGGGCGCAGCGCGCCATGATCCATCTGACGCTGGGCCAGGTGAGTCTCGCGCGGCAGCTGGTCGACAATATCGATCTCAAGCGACACCAAGACATGCGCGCTCGCGCCATGATGGCGGCCATCTCGGCCGAAGCGTGGGCTCGCTCGGGCGACGCCAATCGGGCCGTGGAAACGCTCGAGATCTTCGACCTCGAAGACGAACAGTACGTCCAACTCAAGCCGCAGCTGCTCCGTTCGTTGGCGTACGCCTACGCGCATGCTGGCAAGGGCAAGGAACTGAAACGCGTGCTGCGCGCGATGCTCAAGATCGACGCGCGCCTGCTCGGTGGCTTCATGCAAGGCAAGGGCCATCCGCTCCTACAAAAGGAGGCCAAACGCATGGTCGAACAAAGCGGCCTCGTCCCACGTCGGATGCAAGTCCAGCGCGGCCGTTGAGGCCGCGCGAAACAAGCGCTAGCCAGCGCGGCCGTCGAGAAAGCGCGAAACAAGCGCTAGCCAGCGCGGCCGTTGAGGCCGCGCGAAACGGAACTCAGCTCGGGCGCCAAAAAATTCCCAGCAAGGCCGCGTAAATCTGCCGCCCCAGACGACCGTCCTCGGGCACCAGCTCGAAGCTCGAGTGGAGTCCGAGCAACGGCATCTCGGGAAACTGTTCGCGAACAATACGGACATCGACATCGGCATGACCGTAGAGACTGCGGCCGCGCCCCGCGCAATTGGCGAACAATCCAAACAACGGCGCCGCTCCCGCCGAGCTCCGGCGCAGCGTCTCCAAGTGGGCCTTGAGATCTGCGCGTGCCGCGTGTGCATCCCGCACGGCAAAGGCGACCCGCGTGCCGAGAGGCAGCTCTTCGGCCAAGAGCACGCCGCCTTGCCCTGGATCGACGCCCAGAATCGGCCGCAGACCGAGAGAGCGTCCTTCGCGCCCCAGCGGCCGTTCACCGCACGCCACCGCCACCAGAATGAGCGGTTGATCGTCCAGCGTTTGCGCCGACTGCGACAACAAGCCGAGCGCGGCACCACCGTCCAGTTCCAGAATCATCGAGCCTCGAACTCGGGTCACCTCGCATAACGGCGAGAGCAAGCGCGCCGCGGAGCTACTGATGACGCGCGGCGAGGCAGCTCCTTCGAGCAAGAGCGCCAAAGTGTCGGCGCGTTCGGGCGCGTCAGTTCCTGGCGTCACCCAGAAAATTTCGCTGCCAGGTAAGGTCCCGGCTCCGAAGACGCGACCTATGCGACCATCGAGCTTTTCAGCGAGTTCGAGAGGCCAACCGTCGCTCTCTGGAGGAGTGTTGGAAAGCAAGAGCGCGCAGGCGCTGGGGCGTCGCTTCAACGCCTCGCCCACATCCGCACCAAAGCCTGCCGTGGAACACTCACTCGGCACGGTTTGGGCTCGCAACTCACCCAGCACCAGGCCGGCCGCTGCTGGCTCTTGCTCCAATTCCCCGCGTTCTGTCAAAACGCCCCGCGCGCAAGCCACCAGCCAAGGCCGGCCCCGCGGATCGCTCTGCAGCCCTCGAGCTATCTGTTCTGCCCGCTGAGCCAGGCCAGCGCTCAAGAACAACAGGCCGACGCCTGGGGGGCCCACTTGAGTCGACTGATGAAGCGCAGCGGCGACAACCCGCTCGGGGCGTTCGCTTCTGACTTCGAAACTTCGGGCTGAACTCCCCATCTGACCGCAGCGGCCCCTTCTTTCACCACGGTATTTGGCCTCCGGCCACGGAGCAAGGCTTCTTCTGGTGACCTTCGCTTCATAGGCCTTGCTCAATGCGGCTCTCCTCTGCTGCAATCGCAGAAGACACATGGGGACCCGCTCAATCGTTCTTCGTTCACTCGCTGCGACACACGTGGGTCAGCGCCGAACCAACAACGAGGACGCGTTCTTGCTCGACGACGAGCTCGGTCTCTGGGTCGTCGCGGACGGCATGGGGGGTCAGGCCGCGGGTGAGGTGGCCAGTCAGCAGGCGGTCGAGACGGTGCACGAAATGGTGCGCGGCGGCCTTCACAACCACCGCGAGAGTTCGCGGCCGGCGCCGCTGGGAGGCACCTCCGCGCACCCAATGCAACCCAATCGCGCGCGCGTCCTCGAGTCCGCCATCCAAGCGGCAACCTACATGGTGTTCGGCATGGCCGAACAGGATCGCTCCAAGAGCGGCATGGGCACGACGCTGTCGGCCATGCTCGGCACCCCCACGGGCGCCCTGCTCGGCCAGGTCGGCGACAGCCGCATCTACCGCGTGCGCGCGGGCCGCGCCGAGCAGCTGACGGAAGATCACACCTTGATCAACTGGCAGCTCCAGCAGGGCCTCATCACCGAGGAAGAGGCCAAAACCTCCAAGCAGAAGAACGTGATCACCCGCGCGGTCGGCAACAAGGACTACGTGCAGGTCGACATCTTGGAGGTCGACGTCCAGCTCGACGACGTCTTCGTCCTCTGTAGCGACGGCCTCCACGGGTACCTAGCTACCGACGAAATCCCGGCAATCGTGGAGCTTGGCGCGTCTGCTGCCGTGGATGCCTTGATCGATCTGGCCAATGGGCGAGGCGGCAAGGACAACATCACGGTCGCCTTGGTGGTCGCCGAATCTCCAATCTGAGCGATCGCGCAATCCGCGGACCGGGCTACCGGGCCGGCCGACTTTCGCAACTTATTTGGGTGCTTCACAAAGTCCCTGCTAGCGGTGTTTCAGCCGGGCAACGAACGGGCCCGCCCCAAACAAAGCCAAGGAGTCGACAGGTGGAAGCAGTACGCGTGGGTGTGGTGATGGGCGGAACGTCGAGCGAACGTGAGATTTCGCTTCGTTCTGGAGAAGCCGTGGCTCGTGCACTCGAGCAATCGGGTCACGACGTGGTGCGCATCGACATCGGCGGCGGCCTCGAGGCCCTCGACGCTTTGACCAGCGCCGAAATGGACGTGGCTTTTCTGGCCCTCCACGGCAAGCAAGGCGAGGACGGCTGCATCCAGGGCGTGCTCGAACTGCTTGGCATCCCGTACACGGGGTCCGGCGTGCTCACGAGCGCGCTGGCCATGGACAAGCTCAAGAGCAAGGAACTCTTTCGCCTGCACAACGTGCCGACTCCGCCCTACTACACGGTGGCGCGCTCGGGCGTCGATGAACTCAAAGATCTCCACGGTTCGTTCGGGTTTCCCGTCGTGGTCAAGCCGCGCCGCGAAGGTTCCAGCGTCGGCGTGGCCAAAGCGATGAACATGAGCGAGCTCCAAACCGCGGTCGACAACGCGTTGCTCTATGACGACTCGGTGTTGGTCGAGCGCTTCGTCAAGGCACGCGAGATCGCCGTCGGCATCCTCGATGGCCGCGTGCTCGGCGCAATCGAGATCGCGCCTGCTGGCGAGATCTACGATTTTCAGGCCAAGTACGTTTCGGACCAGACTCAGTATTTCTTACCTGCCCGCGTCGCCGACACGCGCTTGTTGGGTATCCTGAACTTGGCGCAGCGCACGGCTGAAGCTCTCGACATCCGCGGAGCAGCTCGTGTCGATCTGCTCGTCACCGAAGGCATGAACGAGTACGTGCTCGAAGTGAACACTCTGCCCGGTATGACCGAGACCAGCCTGCTGCCCAAAATCGCGGCCGCTGCCGGCTACGATTTCAACGCCTTGTGCGAGGCCATCCTCGAGACGGCGCGGCTCGATTCGGGTCTGGGCATGGCGACCGTGCGTCGCTCCAGCATCGAACAATCCGACGAGAGCATCTGGGACGAAGCGGCCTTCGATGACGCAGCTTACGTGCCTGCCGTCGCTCGCTCCTCGAGTGCCAGTGCTAGCGCTAGCGGCAAGACGAGCGTTCGTCGGAGCGCCTGATCGAGCGCCGAGCGCATCTTCACCGAGGCCCGGCGCAGCGAGGGCTCGTTCGAGTGGCGCCCTCTATCGAGTGGCCAGTTCGCGCGAGGCTTGTCCGATCACAATCCACTGTAGGTGGATCTGAAAAGCGCGTGATCTGAAAAAAATGAAGCCGTCCAGCAAATGACGCAAGCGGCGGGTGCTTATTCATGCGATAGTGTGGGTGAACGTGGTCCCAGACGTTGGTCTGTACGCAGAGTACGCAGCGCTTTGGGGCAAATCGTCCCATCTAGCCGCTTCGCATGTCCCAAGAAAGTCCTCTGTCCACGCGCCTCGA
>JBBQHO010000163.1:0-8626 GCA_038324055.1 Polyangiales bacterium
CTGTTCGACGATCACGCGGAAACGACGGGCAAGCTGAGCGACGCCTGGACCCTGGCGTACGTACGGGCGGACAACTACTCACCGCTGCGCAGGCAGTTGCAACGGCGCAAGGACTACGGCGGCTACGTTCCCGACCTCGACTTCGCGCTCGGCTTTGATGCGCTCGGCTTCGCCCGCGACGGGAGCGGCTGGCGCGCGCTGCGCTACAAGCCTTTTCCTGGTGTTTTCTGGCCCACCAACGGCAGTACGGACGACGTGCTGGTGCGCCTGGCGCCTCGCTTCCGCAGCCTGGGCGGACAGCCTTCGCTCGAGGTGTACAAGGCCAACCTGGCCTTGTTGGAGGCCTCCCTCGCTGGCGATCCAAAGGTCGACAACGCCCAGGTGCGTCGCCGGGTCGAGCCCATTGATGAACGAGTCGTCAAGTACGATCTCGATCGGAATGGCCGCCTGGACGCAGCGGCGACCGAAGTGGTCGGCATCCCGGATCACTTCCTGGGCGACGCCCAGGATGTGCGACTGCGCCGCAATCTGTTTCCGCAGGAAACGGAGTTCTTGCACTCCGTGCGCTACCTTGACCCTGACGCTCCCACCTTCATGGCGCAGCGTATGAAGGAGCTGCGCTACATGAGGAAGATCCAAGATCTCGAGGAGTCGCGACTGCTGGGCGTCTATGCGCGCGAGCTCGACGAGAAAGACGAAGGTCAGCTACCGCTCTACCCTGGCGCGGCTGAGACCGGCCTGCGCAATCGATATGGTTGGACCCTGCAGGGCTTCATCGAGGATGCGGAGGGTCGGCTCCGCCTGCAGACGCATCAAGAGCAAGTGGCCTGCATGGGCTGCCACAGCAATTTGGGCGTAACCGTCGATCAGACCTTCTCGTTCGTGCGCAAACTGCCCGGATCAGACGGTTGGGCCTACCAGGATTTGCGAGGCATTCCGGACGTGCCCCAGCTCGGTCATGAAAAGGGCGAGTTCGAGACGTACCTGGAGCGCGTGGGCGGCGGCGACGAATTCCGCGCCAATCAGGAAATCATCGAGCGCTTTTTCGTCGAAGGGTCGCCGCGGCACGAACTAGTGGCGCGCGCAGCTGCTGGCGGCGACCGGGACTTTTCCTGGCTGGTCTTGCCTAGCCCAGCGCGCGCGCTCGATCTGGACCGAGCCTACGTGGCGCTCGTTCGCAAGCAGCGCTTCGACCTGGGCCGCGACGCGCAGGTCGTGCCCCCCAAGCGGGTCCATCGTCGCATCGAGCAGGAGTCGACGGGCCTGGCGGAGTCCAAGCGCGTCTACACGGACGGCCGACTCCGCTTGGCCTGGTCGAACTAGATCGCCAGTAGCGTTCGGTGGGCGAATAGGGCGTCGCCCACCGCTGCTCGGCGCCAAAGTCCACCGATCAGTGGCCGTGGCCGTGGCCGCCGGCCGCATGAGCGTGGCCGTGCGTCAGCTCGTCCTTCTTGGCCTTGCGGACTTCGGTCACCTCGACCGCAAAGTGCAGGCTCTTGCCGGCCAGCGGGTGGTTGCCGTCCATGACGACGGTGCTGATCTTGACCTTGACGATCGTGACCGGGACGGACTGGCCGTTCGGTCCGCGCATGCTGAGTTCCATGCCCTTCTGAGGCTGAATGTTGGCCGGCAGTTCGCTGCGTGGCACCTCGAAGGTGCGCGTGTCGTCGTAGACGCCGTAGCCTTGCTCGGGCGGCACGACGACCTCGAGCTTGTCTCCGACGCTCTTGCCCTCGAGTGCCTTCTCGAGCCCCGGCACGATGTTGTCGTGACCATGTAGATAGAGCAGTGGCCCGCGACCGGTGCTCGTATCGAGCACCTTTCCGCTCTCGTCGGTCAGCGTGTATTCGATGGAGGCGACCGCGTCTTTGGTGATCTGCATGGCGGACGGCGACATAGAAGATGCCTTGTCCCGAGTCACGGCCCCGGCCCAAAAGGCCGCGAAAAGCCCGCGCCAGAGCCTGCGGGAAGGTGCAAGCGCGCAAGCTTCCGGGAGGTGGCCAAATGCTCCGATACCCGTAGAATCGCGGCCCCCGGGGACCAAGCTCCTGGCCGGGTCGATCTCAAAGGCGAACCGTGGCTGCAAGTTACTTCGACGTAGACGGAACGCTGGTCCGGACGAACCTCATCCATCCGACGTTGTTCTACCTGCTGAACCAGTCGACGCCGCTGCAGACCGTTCGCAAGCTGACCCGAGCGGTCCTGCGCGGTCCTGCCATGGCGTGGGCCGAACTCCGCGATCGGCGGCGCTTCAACGAACTGCTCTACTCGGCCTACGAAGGCGTCAGCGAAGACCGCCTCGAGGTTTTGAGCGAGGAAGTCCACAACAAGGTGGTCCGGCCCGCACTCTACCCGTTCGCGATGGAGCTGATCGAACAGGCCAAGCGCGAAGGGCGTCAGGTCGTCCTCGTCTCGGGTGAGCTCGACAGCATCCTGCGACATCTCGCGGCGCACGTCGGAGCCGACCACGTCATCGCCAATCGCCTGGAGATGAGCGATCACGTCGCGACCGGCAAGTTGCTCTCGCCCATCGTGGCGGGCCCGACCAAGGCGCGGCTGATTCGCGATCACGCGCGCCAGGCCGGTTTCGATCTCGACCACTGCTACGCCTACTCGGACAGCTACTCGGACGTACCCATGCTGAGCGTCGTCGGTCACCCGACCGTCGTGAACCCGGACGGTCGTTTGCGGCTACTGGCACGCTCTTACGATTGGCCCGTGCTCGATCTGGTCCGCAAGCGCTGAACTCGAACGCTCAGAGCTGGGTGCCGCCTCGGCGTGCCGAGATGGCGCGCACCGCGTCCAGGTAGGCGGGCGCTTCGGCTTTGCAGGTCGCGGGGCAGGGTAGGTTCTTCCATTTGCCGCAGCCGCGCTTGCTGCCAGCAGCCAGGGGATTGAGGATCGCCACGCTGCGTTCGTCGCCGAGACTCGAGGCACGGCTCAAGAGCGGCAGCCGTGCTTGGCAGGTAGGCGCCTTGTCCAGATCCATCGCAATCCGGAGCGCCGGTGAAAAGTGAGCGCGCACGCTGTCCTTCTCCAACAACAAAAGGGCCTGGTCGCGCGCCTTGATCCCAGCTTCTTTACCCTTTGGATCTTGCTGACTCAGCTCAAAGAGCAAGTCCGGGCCGCGGCTGCCCAGCTTCTCCGACATGATTTCGAAGGCCAGAGCCGAGGCCGCTCCCGGTGTTTGGGCCGAGCGCTTCACCAACAGGCCGAGCGCCTCGCTCGAAGATTTCTCTGGAGCCACGGTCAGGAGCGACCGGGTCATGGCCATCGCGTCGGCGAAGCCGGTCGCGCGGCTGGCAAAGGCCAGCACGAGCGGCTCCAATACGTGCGGATCCTTGGGGTATTTCTCGACCAGCGGCAGCAGCCCATCGACGCCAGCGGCAATGGCTACCGACAGTTCGTCGTCGCTGGCGAGGCGGCTCGGCTCGGCCTTTTGCTCTGCTGGGCTGGGGGGGGCGGGAACTGCTGCGGCCGCTGGCGCGTTGGTGGATGGCGCTTGGGCCTGCGTGACGGGCTGGGCTGCGTGCTCCGCAAGCTCGGACTTGCGCCAGTGGAAGCCGAGCAACACGATGCCAAAGCCCAGCACAATGGTGAAGGCGAGCAGAGGCGCGCCGAGCAGGTGCCGACGCATCGGCGTGACGTCGCCTTCGCTCCACTTCTTGCGGGCGAGGCTCAGACCCCCGGCAACCGTGGCGACGAGGGGCAAAAGCCAAGTGAAGCCGGGAAAACCGATGCCCGGATCGCGCACCAGCAAGTCGTCGAAGCCGAATCGCCCGACGAAATCGTCAGCGAAGCGGATGAAAATCGAGGCCACACCGTAGGCCACCAACGCGGCGAAGAGCGGCCCGCGAATGAGCGTCAGCAGGCTCAAGACTTTGGCGCTGTTCGTCCAGACCTTCTTCTTGAAATGCAAAATGCCGAGAGCTGCGGGCATCAGCAGCGTGCCGGTGATCGCCAAGAGCAACAGACCCAGTTCCGTGCGGGTAAAGCCGAGCGGCCCGGTGAACAGCTCGAGGCCACTAATGGCGCTGCCGGCGAAGGCGATGCAGGTGGAGACACCGATGGCCGAAAAGAACAGCAGGCGCGGGCGGCTCGTCGCCAGATCGAAGGTTTCTTCGCCCAAAAAGATGCGAGAGCTGCGTCCGGTCGGCTTGCGCGTGATCGGGCTCCCCAGGCGCGGTTCGGGGTGTTCCTCGGTCGACGCCAAGAAGCCGTCGAGTGCGTTGCGCAGCTCGAGCGCGCTGGCGTAGCGCTCGTCCGGGTTTTTGGCCATGGCGCGCTGAATGATCAGCTCCAGCGTCTCGGGAATTTCCGGGCTCAACGTGCGCGGGCGCACGGCCTCGTTGACGATCACGGCCAGCAGAGTGGCGTGCAGCGTTTCCTCTTCGAAAGGCGGGCGACCGGTCAGCGATGCATAGAGGATCGCGCCGATGCCGTAGATGTCGACGCGATGATCGCCGCGCTGGCCCTTGGCCTGCTCGGGCGCCATGAAGGCAGGGGTGCCCATCACGACACCAGCCTTGGTGATCTGGGCGTCCGTGTGATCGAGGAAGCGCGACAAGCCAAAGTCCACGACCTTGACCATCGGATCGGCCGGCACCTTGCCGCTCCCGTCCGCCAGCAAAAACACGTTCTGCGGCTTCAAATCGCGATGGACCACGTTTTGCGTGTGGGCCGCATCCAGCGCGTCGCAGATCTGAATGGCGATGCGCACGGCAGCCGGCACGGCCATCTTGCCGAGGCGCTCCAATTGACCATCGAGATCGATGCCGGAAAGCAGCTCGCAGGCGATGTAGGAGTAGCCGTCGGAAGTACGTCCGACGTCATAGACGCCGACGACGTTGGGGTGGGAAACGCAGGCGGCGGCTTCGGCTTCGCGTTGAAAACGCGCCAGCTGTTCGGGGTCGCGCGCGAACTCGGGGTGAAGGACCTTGAGAGCGTAGCGCTTCTGGGGGATACGTGTGTGGCGCGCGCGGTAGACGCGGCCCATGCCGCCTTCGCCCAGCACAGCCTCGATCAGATAGGTGTCGTTCACGCTGCGACCGAGCAGTTCGTCGTCGGGCACGTACTCAGGCAGCGGCGCGGGCTGTGCTTGCGAAGCAGGAGCAGGCGGCGCGGCGGGGGTCGCGCCCGGAGCGGGCGAAGGATCGGGGTTCGGCATCGGCGAAAGACTCAGCTGCAACCGTAGTCGATTGCTGGCGCCATGGCAGGGGTCTGGCGCGCTCGAGAACGAGCCATTTTCGACGTAAACGGCGCCACGGGGCTCCAGAGTGCGACCTGAGCCTACTCGCGCTGGGGTCCCGGCCCCGGCTCGGGGGCGGTCAGCTTTTCCAACAAGCCGCTTCGATGTAGAGCCTGCGCCACATGTCGGACAACCCCACGCCCGGTTCACTCAGCCTGCGTCGCGAACTCGAAGGCAAGCAACTGGTCGTCGTGGGCGGCACCGGCTTTCTGGGCAAGGTCTGGCTATCGCTCGTGCTCAGCCACTTGCCGGCGCTCGGTCACATCTATCTGGTCGTTCGGCCCAAGGCTGGCCTGAGTGTCGAGCGCCGCTTCATCGAAAAGGTGATGGCCACGGAGGTCTTCGAGCCATTGCGCGCCAAGCACGGCGCCGAGTTCGAGTCGTTCGTGCGCTCCAAGATCACTCCCATCGCCGGCGATATCTCCTTGCCGTTCTGCGGCCTCGACCCCGACCTGCGCGAGCGCCTTGCGGGCCGTGTAGCCGCAATAGTCAACGTGGCGGGTATCGTCGACTTCGATCCGCCGCTCGACGAAGCCCTGTCCGTCAATTCGGTCGGCTGCCAGAACCTGGTCCAGCTCGCCCGCAATCTGGGCGGCGCTGCCATCTTGCACACCAGCACGTGCTTCACGGCGGGCAGCCGTACCGGCCGAATTGCCGAACGAGATCCACGCGAAATTCCATTTCCGTACGTCGGCCAGCTGAGCCCCTCGACCTGGGACCCGGAGCGCGAAATCGCCGAATGCCAGGCGCTCATTGAGCTGACCAAGAAGCGAGCCGAGGATCCGGCGTGGCGCGATCGCACACCTGAAGACGCCAAAAAATACCTGCGGCGTCAGTTGTCGACCTTGGGCATGGAACGGGCACGGCACTGGGGCTGGCCCAACACGTACACCTACACCAAGAGCATCGGCGAGCAGATCGTCGCGCGGAGCGGGCTGCCCTTCACCATCGTTCGACCAGCCATCGTCGAATCTACACTGGCCTTTCCTTTCCCAGGTTGGAACGAGGGCATCAACACCACCTCGCCCTTCATCTTCCTGATTCGTCAAGGCGGCCTGCAGGTGCCCGGCTCTTCGAACAACCTCGATCTCATTCCTTGCGACCTGGTGTGCGCCGCGCTCACTTTGGCGCTCGGCGAACTGCTCCAAGGCACCAACGCGCCCGTCTACCAAGCGGCGGCCAGCGATCTGAATCCGTGCACGATGGCGCGCTTCTTCGAGCTCTCGGGCCTGCACAAGCGCGGTCTTTACGCGCGCACCGGCAAAGGCGGCCCGTTGGTTTCGGCCATTCAGCGGCGTTTCGAGAGCATTCTCGTCAACAAGCAGGAGTACGAGTCGTACGGCCCTCGCGCCCTGGCGCGGGGCGCCGAGCGTGTCAGCGGGTTCATTCGTCGTGTCGCCAAGGGCCCGTTGAGCGAGATGGTGGCGCCGGTGACGCGCGGCTTGGACGGCTTCGCCGTCGGACAGCAGCGTCTGGCGCGGGTCATGGATACGTTCCTGCCGTTCGTGGCCGAGTACCACTACGTCTTTCAGGCCGACGAGGTGCGGCGCGCCTTTGGACGACTGGGTCCCCAAGAGCAGGCGCTCTTTCCTTGGCACCCCGAGACCATCGACTGGCGCAAGTGGTTCCTCGAAATCCACGCGCCCGCGCTCGAGCGTCACGTCTTTCCGGAGATGGAAGCGCGGATGAAAAAGAGTGCGGCTCGCGCGGCGACTTGAGTCGCCCCGGAGTCGAGTTGCGGGTTCAGGCGAGGCGCGCTTCGTCGCACTTGGCGGCGAGAATGAAGTCGCTGTCCGTCAGACCGTTGATGGCAGACGTCCAGACCTCTACGCGAACGAGCCCCCAAGCGATGGTGAGCTGGGGGTGATGCGCTTCTTCTTCGGCGATCGCGCCAATCCGGTCAGCGAAGGCCAGAGCCGTGACGAAGTTGGGGAAGGTGAAATCTTTCGAGAGATGGTGGTCTTCGACGACGCTCCAGCCGTCGAGCTCCGAGAGCAGCAGCGAACGTTCGCCGGGCGTGAGCGGAGGGACGCTGCCATCGCAAGCCACGCAGTGGCGTGCGGCCAAGGTTGCAGTGCTCATGAACGCCCCCGACGGACGCCAGCGCCATCGGCGCGTCGAGCGACAGGGGTCTCAGCGGGAGCCACGGTCATGGGCTCTGCGACCGCCGCCTGGCTCGTCGAGGGAGCCGCGGGCCTGCCACCTGCAGGTGGCCTCAAGTGGCCCCATTTTTCCGCTAGAAGCGCGCCCAGGCTCCCCATGCCGCTCGTGCTCGCGGCCTCCGGCTCCCGGTGAAACGCCTTGAAGTTCTGCCGTTCCTCGACCTGAGCCACGCGGCCGACGCTGAAACGCAACTTGCCGCTGCCGCCATCGCGGCTGACAACGACGACGCGCAGCTCGAACCCGACCGGGTAGGAACGCTTGAAGTCGGCGCCTGGCGCAAGCTCGAGCTCCCGCGTGGGCACCAGTCCCTCGCCCTTGTCGGTCGCGACGATGATGCCGTTGGGCACGTGGCGCGCCACTTTGCCGGAAAGGATCTCCTCGACTTCGACACTCGGCTTGTTCGAAACAGGCGCGGCACTCAGGGCCTTGAGTGAGAGTCGGATGTTGAGACCGCGCTCGGTTTTCTCGACACCAAGCACCTTGCAGGTGACCTGCTCGCCCACGCTCACGACGTCTTCGGGCTTTTCCACGCGGCTGCGCGACAGTTCCGAGATGTGAATGAAGCCGTCCAGACCACCCAGATCAACGACGGCGCCGTGGCGAATCGTGCTCTTGACGGTGCCGATGACGGTATTGCCGGCGTTGATTGTCCCGACCAATTCCTCGGCCTGAGCCTTGCGCTGTTCCTCCAGCAGCGATTTCCTGGAGACGATCACGTTGCGACCGCCTTCTTTGATCTCGATGACCCGAAACTCCAGCGTCTGCCCGACGTAGACTTCGGCATCCGTCACGTAGCCCACGTCGATCTGCGAGATCGGGCAGAACGCGCGCGTACCGGCCAGATCGACAGTCAGGCCGCCCTTGACCGCAGCAGAAACCGTTCCGCTCACCGGCGTCTTGCCCTCGAGCGCGTACTGCAAGGTCTGCGAGGTGATGGCGCTGCCTCCACGACCAAGTGCCATAGTCAGCTCGGGCCCACTGGCATGCGGGATCTTGACGGTCGCGCGAACTTTGTCGCCGACCTGCACGCCGCGATCCTCGAATTCCAGGATGTCGATTTTGCCGTCGCCCTTACCACCCACGTCGACGATCACCAGGCCACCGCTGATCTCGATCACGGTGCCTTCCACCTGTTGTCCCGCGACCAGACGAGGTGCGGTTTGGCGCCCTCCTCCGCTCGAAAGTGAGACCTCGAACAGCGCAGCGAAATCGCCC
>JBBQHO010000164.1:0-8622 GCA_038324055.1 Polyangiales bacterium
CTTGGCGCCGAAACAGCCCTTTTATTGCGATGACCTAGTGGCCCTCGGAGCCAAAGCCAAAAGCCGCCTCGCGGCTGTCGACTCCGAGTTCGAGCGTCGTCTTGCGTTCGAGGTGCAAGAGGCGCGACTCAGGACCTCGGCGACCGGCTTCGAACAGATGAAGCAGGTGTTTCCTGAATGGCTCGTAGACGACCGCCTGCTGCACGCTGACGTGCACGACGGTGTCGAACTGAGCAGGCACATGCAATGAGGCGACGGGCTCGTAGCGCACGTAGCGCACGTAGATGTAGAAGGCGACGCCGAGCGCGAGCGCCAAGCTAACGGCAAGGCCGATGAACACTGTGCGCGAAGCCAGGCCGGGTCGTTCGTCCATCGAGGATTGGCCCTCTAGCACGAGCCGTCGTCGAGTGGTCGCGCTCCGTGCACGTTCGGCGCAGCCTGGCGCCGCTCAGGCGCCCTGCAGCCAAGCCCAGAGCCGTTCGGGCGCAATTTTGAGCTCCACCGTGAGCGTCCGCTCGACGATTTCGCTCTGAGGAGAGCCAACGAACAGCCCCGGCGAGCCCTCGGCGAGGAGCTCGAGCAAGAGGCCGAGCGCGCGCTGGGCGGTTTCGGCGGCGTCCGAGGTCTCGAACTCGAGATCGGCGCGCAAGCGCAGCCCTTCTGCTGCGAGGTCACCCGACAACTCGAGCACGGTCGCTCCCTCGAGAAATGCCGCGCCGCGCGGCGACTCGTCGCGCATGCGTTCACGAAAAGGCCCCACGCGCAGCGCCAGCGCCAAGACCCCGCGCGACGGCGGAACGAGCCCGCTCTCGCTGGGTCCGAGCTCGACGGTCCGCTCGACTGCATCGATCTCCGCCGTGCTGGCGGCGATCCAAATGCGTTCGTTCCACGAGTAAAGGCGCGCCACGGACGCTCGGCTACTGACCGTTTTGGCCTCGAACACGCTGAGCCCGGCGCCCAGGTCGCGACCGGGGAGAAAAGCGGAAAGCCGCGCTTCGCTGGGTGCGCCGCTGAAGTCACCCTCGAGCACCACGACGCTGTCGAGCGCCAAGAGCTTCGTGCTGGGTCGAAAGGCGATCCAAATGCGCTGGGCGTGTTCTAGCGCCCGCCCCAGCGTCTGGGCGGTCGCTTCGTCGCCACCGAACGCGCCCTGAGCGAGCAACCGTTCGGTCGCCCCTGCGGGCAAATCTTGACGCAGACGGGCCAGATCGAGCGTGACCGCGACGTCGAGATCGCGGGGCAAATAGCTAGCAGGAGCGCGTTGCTCGGGCCGTGGCATCGCCGGCGGCTCGTTGTTGCTGGCGCACCCCAGAGCGACAATGAGCCCCAGGGCCAAGGGCCAGAGCGCGCGCCCAGCCAGCCACAGTCTCGATCGACTGCGGCGCAATCGGCCGTGTTTGCATCGGCAGCGGTTCAATCTGTAGTGCGTCCGGCGAGTCCGCGGGCGACGGCTTGGACGTGAGCGACGATGCGCGCCACGACTTCGTCGATGCCGAGTTCGGACGAATCGACGAGCACGGCATCCGGCGCGCGGATCAACGGGGCCACCGCTCGCATCGAGTCGCGCCGATCGCGCTCCTCGACTTCGCTTTTCACCTGCTCGAGCGACGGGGCCGTACCCGACTTGTCGAGTTCGGCGCGCCGACGCTCTGCCCGCACCTGGCTCGACGCAGTGAGGAAGAACTTGGCTTCGGCATCTGGAAAAACGACGGAGCCGATGTCACGTCCTTCGAGCACGACGCCCCCGTCGCGACCGAGTTCACGCTGCATGGCGAGGAGCGCCTCGCGCACTGCTGGCAGCTGCGACGTCTGGCTGGCGGCCAACCCGACGGCTTGATCGCGAATGGCTGCCGAAACGTCGCGCCCAAGTACGACGATGCGCGTGCCATCGACGCCCGGGGCCATGGCGATGCAGCCCGGCCCGGCCAGCTCACGAGCGACCGCGGCGATCGCGTCGGAGTCTCCGAGCCCGATTCCTCGATCGAGCGCCAGCCAGGCGACGGCGCGATAGAGCGCACCCGTGTCGACCCGCGTGTAGCCGAGCTGGTCCGCCACCTGGCGCGTGACCGTGCTCTTGCCTGCGCCAGCTGGGCCGTCGATAGCGACGACGGGACGACTTCGTTCGATCTTGTTCACGTCGTTTTGACCTCGATTGTAGCGCCAAGCGCGCGCAGGGTCCCGACCCAGCGCGGAAAAATTTCGCGCAAGCAATCGACGTCGTCGACGACGCTTGGACCGTCGGCGAACAACCCGAGCACGCAGCCGAGCAGGCCGAGTCGAGGATCGCCGCCCGTCGTGACTTCGAGCGCCCGAAAACGCTGCCCGCAGCGCCCCTGGAGTGTGAGGCCGATGTCGCTCGGTTGGACCACGATGCCCGCGTTCATGAGATAGCCGCCGAGGCGTTGAAACACGCGCGCTTCACTGGCTCGCCCGGAGGACACCAAATCGGTCAAACTCGAGGTACCGTCGGCTTGCCCGAGCAAGACCGCGAGAGGCAGCGCGCCGTCGCCGAGGCGCACCATCTGCTCGCCTGCCAAATCAGCTGCGCGCAGCTTGGAACCGCCGAACCAGATGTTGCCAAAGGGCTCGCCTTGCGCGTCGCCTTGCGGCGAAAAGCCAGTCTGTCCGCCCAGCAAGCGCGCCAGAGTCAGAAAACCCGAGCGCGTGGGGTTCGTGCCCACGCCGCGCGCTTCGACGCGGCTGCCGGGGACGAGACAAGCAGCAGCACCCAAATACGCCACGAGGTCCATGGAGCCGACGGCTTCCCAGGTAGACGGAGCGAGAGCGTCTTCGTCACGCGGCGGATGCAGCAGGATCTGAGAGCCTACGACCTCGAACGGTGCTCGTACGCGGAGTAGGGCTCGTTCCAAATGATCGGCTGAAGCCAACTGCTCTTCGATCAACGTCGGACCCGATGCGCGCAAACCAAGCAAAAGCAGCGCCTGCTTGACCCATGGAAACAGACCGCTCGTCACCAGCTCGAGGCCTTCAGGCCGCGCGCCCGTCGCGCGCAACAGCAAACGCCGCGCGCCTGGCTCGCCATCGCTCTCGGCCAAACCGAGGCCCGTGAGTACGGGGCCCAGCGTGTCGAGCACCACAGCGTCGACATAGAGTTCGGTCTCGAACGGGCGCGCAGCCACGAGACCGATCAGCAGCGCGGCTGCTTGGGCTTCACCGCGCAAATCGAGGGCTTCGCTCGACTCGGACAGACCCGCGATGCCAGTACCCTGAAGGACGACGCGATCGCCTTCGACTTCGCTGACGACCCCGAAGCGCGCCAGCGCCTCCAGGAAGATTCTTACAGCGCGGCCACCACCGGCGCCGAAATACGTGCTCCGCCCCCGCGACAGCACGCCGAGGGCTAGCCGTGGAAGAACGACCTGTTCGTCTGCCGGCACCGGAACGCTCCCGCGCAAGGGCCCCGTTTGCGGGTGCACGATCAGCTGCGCGACCATCGGTCATTCCTCATGGCGTCGCTGGCGCGGTCGTCGTCGCGACTTCGGGCGGAGCCTCGAGCTCGAGCTGCTGGAGCACTTCGTCAGTGCGGGTGAGTACGGCCGCAATCGCGCGTCCGTCGACTTCGACGGCTACTTGCGTGTCCTTGCCCGTGGCACGCGCTTCGAGACGCCGCAGCGGGCGCGGTATCTTGAGGAGCGCCAGGAGGAGTTCGGCGCGGCGCAATGCATCCGCCTGGGCTTCCAGCGCGACGGCCGCGCTTTGCGCGGACTGCGGGCTGTCGTAGCTGAGCGTCCCTGCCAGATTGAGGCCGGGTTCCGCGAAATTGCCAAGCAAGCGACCGGCGCGCA
Source organism: Polyangiales bacterium (assembly GCA_038324055.1). Classification (GTDB taxonomy): domain Bacteria; phylum Myxococcota_A; class Polyangia; order Polyangiales; family Polyangiaceae; genus NIC37A-2. Next base: position 3,807 of record JBBQHO010000164.1, read on the forward strand.
GCCCCTGCAAAAACGCCAGGCGCGTGCGCACCACCGAAGGCACGGGTTGCGCGTCCAAGTCGATCCCGATGGCGAGAGTTGCGGCCTTTTCACTCAGCATCTGCTCGTACCAGGCGGGCAAGGCACGCGTGAATCGACTGACTTCGATGCGTTCGAGCACGCGACGCACGCCGATCTCCGTGCCAAAGACGAGAGTTTTGGACGTGACTGGCACCATCGCCCAACCGTCCGACACGTACATGATTTGACCGGCAAAAGGGTTGGTTTGGATCGGTCGTCCCGTCTGCGTCTTGGGGTTCTGCACGATGGAGCGAGCGATGAGTGCTGGGTCGAAGCGCCCGCGTGCGACCGCAGCCACGTCGGCGCCAGCCGTCGCGTAGACACCCAGCATCAACTCGTCGACGTCGCGTCCCAGATCGAAATCTTTGCCACCCGAGAGCGGCAAGTGGCTGATGAACAACTGATTCGCTTCGGCGCCGAACGGAGCCCGCGCCAACGCTCGAGCGTCGAAGTGCGCCCACGCGACCGCTCCACCCGGAAGCAGCCGCCAAGGGTCCCCGTCCACCTCCGCCTCGGGCGCACGTCGGCCCGCCGCCGTTTGCAAAATGCGCTCGGGCGGAGCTGCACAAGCGCTCAGCAGGCCAGGCGCGAGACACAGCAGGCCCAACAACAGGCCGAGTTTTCGCTTCACGAAAGCACCTCGCGCAGTGCATCGAGAAAGCGATCGTTCTCTCGTTCGGTGCCGACGGTCACCCGCAAGCAGGTATCGAGGCCAGGAATGCGCCGCACGATCACGCCGCGGCTCAGCAAGCCTTCGTCGATGTCAGCGGCGTCCCGACCGAAGTCGACCAAGATGAAGTTGGCTTGGCTCGGGTAGACGCGCGCGCACAGCGCCCCGAGCCGCTCGAACAGACGGGCTCGTTGCGCTTCGTTCAATTCCACCGAGCGGTTCAGGTGCTCAGCGTCCGATAGCGCGGCAATGGCGGCTTCCTGGCTCGGAACACCGACGTTGAATGGCGCGCGCAAGCGATCGAGATAGCCCATCAACTCGGGTGCACCGATGCCGTAGCCCACGCGGAGCCCCGCTAGGCCGTAGGCCTTGGAGAAAGTGCGCAGGACGACGATGCGCGGGTGCAGGTGTCGCAGCAAGAGACCGTTGGGGTAGTCGGGCGCGGAGGCGTACTCGAAATAGGCTTCGTCGAGCACGACGATCGTCTCTCGCGGCACTGCTTGCAAGAACTCCTCGAGCGCGGCGCGCGGTACATAGGTGCCGGTCGGATTGTTCGGGTTGTCGATCAAGACGACCTTGGTGCGCGGACCGATTGCGCGGGCCATTGCCTGCAAATCGTGCACGAGATCTTTGGTCGTCGGCACGCGCGTGAACGCGACGTTTTGGGCCATTGCCACCACCGGATACATGCTGAACGACGGCTGCCCGAAGACGATTTCGTCCCCCGGAACGGTGAATGTGCGCACGATCAACTCGATGAGTTCGTTGGAGCCGTTGCCATGCACGACTTCGCTCGGACGGACGCCGTGGAAATCGGCAATGGCTTGGCGTAGACGCAGCGCAGCTCCGTCGGGGTAGCGTTGGACCTGAGCCAGCGCCGCGTGCGCGGCTTCGACGGCGCGCGGGCTGGGACCCAGTGGGTTCTCGTTGGAAGCCAGCTTCACGATGTCCGACAGGTGGCGTTCGCGAGCGAGTTCCTCAATCGGTTTGCCGCCCTGGTAGGGTCTGAGCGCTTCGATGCTGGGTGAGACGAGAGCCATGGCCGGCCGAGCCTACACCGAAGCCCTTCCTGTCCAAGATCGACTCGTCCGGCTCGCTTGAGTCGCGACGGACGCGCCATTACCGTGTCAGCGATGCGCTTTTGGGCCGAGACCGAGGGGCGCCGCCCGACAACTCAGCGGGCCCCCATCGCCGTGCTCGCCGCGAGCTGGTTGGGCGTCCTCGGCTGCAACAACGAGCCAGCACCAACGCCCGCGAGCACCGCGCCTCAGCACAGCGCCGCGCCTCAGCACAGCGCCGCGCCCCAGCACAGCGCCGCGCCAGTTCCCGCCCCCGCCCCCGTGGTTCCGCCAACCCCGGCCGCCATACCAAACGACCGGGCCGTGCCGTTCGTGCTGCCGCTCAATCGACCGAGTCGCGGCGATGTGAAACTCGAGTCGGCCGGCAGCGGGACGCTGCACGAGCTCCGCTACGCGCTCGCGCCCGGCGCGCCACAAGCGTTCTCGATCCAGATGAACATCGAACCCACGCTGCGGGTCGCGGGCAAGCGCATGCCGGGCTCAGCGGCCATGCAGTTCGAAGTGACAGGCACACTGACGCTTGGTGAACTCGTTGAGGGCCGCTCGCGTCGATCCGCACACTTCGATCGCTTCGTGCCGACTTCGCAGGGGCTGGGTTCCGAAGATCTAGCGCGTCTCCAGGCTCAATTCGGCGCGCTCGAGGGGCTGGAGCTCACCGATTCGTGGGGCGCGCGCGGCGATCAAACGAACGTGGAAGTGATCCTGCCCGTGGCGCCCACCCCTGAAGCGGCTACCTTCCTCCAAACTCTTGGCGACAGTCTGTCGAACGCTTTCTTGCCCCTTCCGGTCGAAGCCGTGGGGCACGGGGCGCGGTGGACGAGCGAAGAGAAAATCGTCGCCGAAGGCGTCGAGGCCACGCAGACCAGCACGTTCGTTCTCACCCGTTTGGTCGGCTCGGTGCTTTCGCTGCGGGTCGAGGTCTCCCAAGCCGCTCCGAGCCAGCGCCTGCTCAGCGAGCACCTGCCCGCAGGCGTGAGCGTGGATCTGCTTCGCTTGTCCGGAAGCGGCCAAGGCACTCTGGTGATTGACTTGGCGAAGCTCAGTGTCGACTCGAGCTTGACGATGAACCTACTCGTCGAGACCCGCGTGACTCGCCCGGGTTCGCAGCAGCCGATCCCTTCGAGCACCAGCACGGCCATGAAGCTCAAGACGCGTGTCGCGGCCCGTCACGCCCCAAAGTAAAGCGCGCCTCCGCTGACGGGGGCGGTCGAGGGCAGCGTGAGGGAACGCGGTCAGCCTCCCCTCACCGCCAAGCGATCATCGCAGCCCGAGCAAGAACTGCGCGACGTCGAAGCGCCGGCTCGTGTCGAGCTTGCTGAAGATAGCCGCGACCTGGTTGGCTACGGTGCGTTCCGCACTGCCGCGCGACACAGCGATCTCACGATTCGAAAGCCCGTCGCAGACGAGCCACGAGACGTGCGTTTCTGCCGACGACAAGCGCACTTCGATTTCGGGACGGGGCGGAACGAGGCAACGCAGGCTGACGAGCGACTCGTCACCATAGCCGACCTCGGCGATTTGCGCGCGGCCGCTGCGACCCCGCTCGACCTCGCGGAGCAGGCGCCAAACCTGCAGCGCGGTGAAGCGCGAGGTCGTGCCCACCTTGGCCAGGGCGTTGCCCAAGTGACCGCACACGCACTGGCGTGTAATGCCCAGCTGCTGCGAAACGGTGCGATCCGGAACGCCCTCGAGCACGGCCTGCAGAACCTCACGCTCGCGAGCGCTGAGTACGACAGCAGCGCCGCGCAGAAGAATGCGGAGTTCGGTGCCACGACGTTCGACGTCGACGATCATCCAGTCCCCTTGGAGGAAGGACTCACGACTCAGCCGGCTGGTGTGGCCGACAGCGTGGTGCGAGACCAGGTTGGCCGCGGCGCGGGGCGACAGGCGCGTACCCGATTCGGGTACCTCCAGGTTCTCGGGGGCGGCTCGGTTTGCGACGACTGGAACCAGCGTCAGCTTCTGTGCTTGTGCGTTGACCATGGCGACTCCTTTGGACCGAGGCGGCCCCAGCTTTGAGTACTTTAACCGCAAACTTGCCGAGTCTGTAAGGAGACATATTGCCTCAGTCGGCTCGATCGGGGGTGATCGGGCGCCGAGTTCGGCCCGCTTCCGCGAGCCCAAGCGCCCGAAGCCCGCATGCATAAGTGCCTAAATCTGCGAAGAATTTCGTCATCGTAAGCGTGCGCCATCCGCCCAGGACTCGGGCGCGATGTCACGCGCTAGAGGGCAGAATTTTTCTCCGATAAAGAACAAACTGGCCCTCAGAAGGACGCTCTGCCTACGGATCAGGGGGTCTCGTGGCAGATCGCCCCAGCCCAAACGTAGTCATCCTTTCCAGTTCTCTCTCGGTCCGTCGAGGGCCCGAAGGAACTCGCGTTTCCAGCTTGGGCAAAAGCCGACGAGCAAATCCCGGTGGGCGCAGACAGGCTCGAACTGCCGACCCCAGCCTTGTAAGGGCCGTGCTCTACCAACTGAGCTATGCGCCCGGGGGGCGGAGAGTTAGCCGCAGCTCGGAGCCGGCGCAAGCCCCAACCTCGCCCGCTTCAGGCGGGCTGGCGCTCGTCCGACAGACTCGGCAGGTTGGCTGAATGCGGCGGCTCATTGTGAGCGCTCGAATCGCCGTCACTCGGGTTGCCGCCGACGACCTCGCGGTATTCGACCGCAGGAGGCGTGGCCGTGACCTGAGGCAGCGGTCCTTTCAAGAACGTCTCGGGATTTTCGACGAGCAGAGCTTCCCGCAGGACCTCGTCCATGTGCTCGACCAAGACGATGCGGAGCGCATTCCGAACTTGCTCGGGCACCTCGCTCAGATCCTTCTTGTTCTCGCGCGGCACCAGCACTGTCTTCATGCCGTTGCGACGGGCCGCCAAGAGCTTCTCCTTGAGACCCCCAATCGGCATGACGCGGCCGCGCAACGTGATCTCGCCGGTCATGCAGATGTCGTGACGCACGGGAATGCGCGTCAGGGCTGAAGCGATACTCGTCGCCATGGTCACGCCGGCAC
>JBBQHO010000165.1:0-8599 GCA_038324055.1 Polyangiales bacterium
CTCGCTCCGTCCGACTATGCCTCGCGGCGTGAGTCCGGCGACGCGAGCTCGTAAGGCGGCGTTCTCGGCCGCTAGAGCGTGTTTCTCGAACGCTTTGGCAATCAGAATGGCGAGTTCTGCCGCGTCAAAGGGTTTGGTGACGAAATCGTAGGCGCCACCGCGCATCGCTTCCAAGGCGTTTTCGACCGTGGAATGCGCCGAGATCAGCACCACCTGACTGAAATCGCTGCGCGACTTGGCCGCAGCCAACACGTCGAGCCCCGATCCGTCGGGCATGGAGAGATCGGTGAGCACCACGGGAAACGGCCGCGGCGCAGTCTGCAAGGCCTCGAGCGCTTCACGGTGGCCTGCGCAGAGGACCGCCTCGTAACCTTGGCGCTTGAGCAAGATGGCCAGCATCTGCCGGAGCGCGGGCTCGTCGTCGACGACGAGAACCCTGGGATCGATCGGACGCATCGTCATGGCGAGCCCACGATAAGGTAGAGCGGGCGGCGACCACAAACGCCGGGCGCTTGCCCGGGTTTCATGTAGAATGCCCGGACATGGTGCGAACTGTTTGGCTTTCTGGCGACGCGACCCCTTCCCTCGCCAGAAAGGCACGAGGTCGCCGAGCGCCTCACGGAACAGCGTGCGTTCGAAGGCGCCGCCCGCACTCGAGCGGATCGACAGCCCTGCGCAGCGCTGCCGTGTTCGCCGCCATGTGGCTCGGCTTCGCCTGCAGCGATGCCGAAGGCGACGGGGCCGGGGGCGACGACACGACCACCCCGCCGCCCACGACCCTCGGCATCGTCTTTACGCCGGGCACCACGCTGACCCTTTCGCCGGGTGAAGAGATAGACCTAGGTGTCATCAGCTCGCCGCCGGCCGAGCGTCGCATCACCTTTGGCCTCTTGGCGGGTGACCCGGCCGAGTTCCATGACGCCTCGCTGACACCGACGCAAACGACGAGCGACGCCGAAGGCAAGGCCAAGGTCACGCTGCGCGCGACGAGCGTCGCCGCGACATTCTTGGTGCGTGCCTCGCTCGATGATGGAACGGAAACACGGCGCGCCGTCTCGGTGAGCGCGGAGGGCTACGGGAGCCTGTCAATCACACCAAAGTATGCTGGAGCACGCGAGCTAGGCACGTGGACGGCCTCAGCGCGTGCTGGGGTCAGTTGCGTGAATTTGGTCAGTTTGTTGGACGACGGCCCCTTGGTCGACAGGGGCAAGGCGCCGCTGTTGGTCGAATCGATTCCCGTCGGACCCAGCATCGCCGTGGTCGTGCGCGCGGGTCAGTTGGCAGCAGGGTGCTTGACGGTTCCTCGACTCGAGCCCGACGAGCTGAGAAAGCTGGACGTGCTGGTCACGGATTTGCCGCTCCGGCTCGACCGCGGCAGCCAGCAGCTGGCGTTCGGCATCGAGTCGTCGACGCCCGAATTTTCTGCGGAGCTGGCTGCTGCGATTGCCGACACGACGGCTGCCTTCGCCGACGCGCACCCAGACGACGCCGAACTCTTACTGGCCGATTGGGCGGCGGGAATCAAAGACGACGACGATCGCCTGGCCTTCGAGCAGAACGCTCAGGACAACGACTTTCACGCGCTGGTGCTCGCAGAGCTGTCAGGTTCCCAGGCTCTGCGCGGCCGCGTTCAGCAGCTGCTCGAGGCGGCCTCACTCACGCTGGTCGACGCGAGCACCTTCGAGGGCCTGCTGACGTTTGGGCCCAAAAAAGCCACCTTTGCGCTACAATTCGCAGCCGGCGTGCCGGCTGCGCAATCTGGATTTTTCACCGAATCCAATTGGTCTCGCTCGCTCGAGCCGAGCGATGTGCTCGTGCTCGGCGGCACACTCGAGTACCAGGCCAGTCGATTCTTGACGTCGATCGTCGAGCACACGGCCAAGCAAGAGGCGTCGCCTGGGCCCAGCGAAGAGCTGGCAGCGCTGGCCGACTGCGCCAGCATTGCTGCGAAGCTCGTAGACGCCAGCGGTGGAGCGGTCCACGACGGCTGCGACGAAGGCTGCGCGTTGCTCGCCTGCCAGGACGCGCTCGACCGGGCTTGGACGCGTGCAGCCGATCAGAGCACGATGCTCTCACGCCTGTCCGTCGCCATGAGCGGCGCCGCCAGGCACACCGATCAAGCCGAGATTGCCTCTTTCGAAGGTGCTTGGCTCGGCACCACCCTACTGGCAGCCCAGCTGGGCGGCCCAGCCCGCGGCTACATGCCGGAGTGAGAAAACTGCCTCGGGCCGGCTGCTTCGAGCCGAGCGCCGGCGCTGACAGAGTCAGTCGCGCATCGCGTCGTAGACACGCGCTTCGGCGACCAATGGCGAACGCGCGCTGAGTACGACGCTGGCGACAGCCAGGCCGAAACAGACGAGAGCTGTGGTCCGTGCCAGCGACTCGAACCGGGCTGGGCGCTTTTCGAAGAAAAACAGCCAGCCCATGCCGAAGCCCGCCGCGAAGCCACCAAAGTGCGCGGCGTTGTTCACTGGCAAAAGCAGCGCCATGGCTAGTGCATAGGCGAGTTGCTGCAGCAGCAGGCTCTTCGTGTTCGGGTTGTTCTGCGCATGAAGCACGCCGATTTGATGCCCCAAGAGCCCGAACAAGGCGCCGCTCGCGCCAGCCGTAGGCGGACTCAAATGGCCGTACCAAAAGCCACTGGCGACGAAACCGAGCACGCCCGTCACGGTGAAGAGGATGACCAAGCGAGCGCTGCCAAGCTGTTGTTCAACGGCGCGACCGAGCTGGACGAGCGCGAGCATGTTCATGCCCAGATGCAGCACGCCGAGGTGGCCGTAGACGGCCGCGAGCAGACGCCAGGGTTCGCGGCTGGCGAAATCGAGCATGATAGCGCCGCTCTGAGCCATCGCCGACAAACGTGGGCCCGCGCCGATCAACGACAGCGGCATCGAGCCGTTCACGTAAACCAAGAACGCGAAGTTCACGCAACAGAGCGCGACGAGAGTCTGTGTGGCCACTGCGGGACGATTGAACCAATCGCCGAGCGCCGGACCGAGACCACCAAGCGCGACGCCACAGCGGTAGCAGCGCTTCTCGCCCGCTCCGTTCAAACCACCGCACGACCGACAAACTCGAGACCTGGTGTTCACTGGGTCGGCTTCCTAGCAAGCGCAGCCGCCCGAATCCCCATTGGTCACCAAAAATCGGCCGCCGGGCCGGTTCCGGCTTCGCTGAAAATCCTCAGGAAACACGCCCATCATCCGGTTTACCAGCCCCAACGCCTCTGGACGGGCCCCGATCCAGCACAGTTGAAGCCTGGTCGATTTCCCAGGTAAACTGCGGAGTTACGGTCTCCTCAGTCGCAGTCCATGAGCGCAGCCTACCTGCTCCCCTATCCCACCGCCGGGATTGATCCGACCTCGCTTCCGATCGGGCCGAGGGAGGCCTTCGTCCTGAGCCAGGTCGACGGCCTGGCAACGATCGCGGAGCTGAGTTTGGGAACTGGCCTCGATGAGGAGCTCGTGAGCGAGATCTTGGTCCGGCTCGAAGCTCTGGGCGCCATTCGCTTTGGCGAAGCGGCCCCTGAACGTCCAAGCGGAATTTCTTCGCTCGGCAATACGAGCGCCAGTTCGACGCGCATGCGAACGGTCAGTGAGAAACCTACTTCGGTTGAGCGAAATGCAAGCGAAACAGTCCCGCCGGATCGAGAGGCGCATTTGACTCGAGAGCAGAAGCAACGCCCGAGGTTCGACGAGGCGCTGCTCGACGAACCCGCAGATTTGCCACGCGCAACGAAAGAGGAAATCCTCGAGCTCCACGGCAATCTCGATCGCTATTCGCACTACGAGCTGCTGGGCGTGTCCGACGACGCCGACCGGAAGACCATTAAATCGGCCTATTTCGAGCGGGTCAGCGTCTTCCACGCCGATCGTTTCTTCGGCAAAGATCTCGGGAACTACAAGGCCCGTATCGAGCGCATCTTCGGGGCGCTGACCAAGGCACACGACACGTTGACGCGCGCGCAGTTGCGCAGCGACTATGATCGCTACCTGCGGAGTCGGCGCGCGACGCACGGTGTGCGCGATTCACTTCCGCCTTCTGGCGTTCCCGTTTCGCCTTCTGGCGCCGCTGCTGCAGGCAGTCGCGACTCGCTCGTGCAGCCCGTCATTCCGCGAGCGCCGCGTTCGCCTAGCATCTTCTCCGATGCGCTCCTGCCGTTCGAACTCGAGTCGACACTCGACGGTGATTCGTCGCTGCCGCCACTGGACCTCGAGCCGTCGAGCGAGCCACCGGCGGAGCCTCGCCCGGGTCCGCAAAGCGGCCTGCGCGCGCCCGATCCTGCTGCCGCCCGGCGCTTGCTGGCCAAGAAATTCGGCCATCGCCAAGCACCGTCTTCGTCATCTTCGACCTCGACCTCGGGTTTACTCTCGGTCGACAAGGAACAGGTCAAAAAGGTCGTCTCCGAGCAGATGCGCGCGCGCTACGAGGCGCGCCACGGCGGCGAAAATTCGCAGATCCAGCGCTACGTCGAAATGGCCGAGGAAGCTCGCGGGAAGCGAGAGTGGGGCTCAGCGCTCAACAGCTTGCGCATTGCGCTGTCGCTCGTGCCCGAGGACGCCCGCATCGGCGATCTGCTCGAAGAAATTCAAGAAGAGGCGGATCGGTCGATGGCCGACCGGTTCATCGAGCAAGCCAAGTACGAGGAGGCCGACGGTCACATGGATCGCGCTGCGCGTTCCTACGAGCGCGCGGCGCGTGGTAAAAGCAGCGGTAGCCATGTCGAGCGCGCCTCGCCGCTCTACGAGCGCGCAGCGTTTTGTTTGCTGGCCGCGCGAGGAGACAGGCGCAAGATGGTGGAGCTGGCGCGCTTGGCCGTGACGCTCGATCCCAAGCGGTCGTCGGCACGCATCGTGCTGGCCCAAGCCTACGAGTTGTCCAACATGCGCACGAGTGCGCTCGGCGAGCTCTCACGAGCCCTCGAGTTGGATCCGAAGAACGAAGAAGCCAAGCAGCTGCAAAAGCAGCTCAAGTAGTTTGAACATTTCAAAGGCGCCGGACCGTAGGAGTCTGCGCATTTCTTAAGGAAAATCATGGAGCGCGTCATCGGTATCGATCTCGGAACCACCAACTCGTGCGTGTCGATCCTCGAAGAGGCGACGCCGGCGGTGATTCCGAATCGCGGGGGTTACAAGACCACGCCCAGCATCGTGGCAGTCACGGAGGCCGGAAAGCGTCTGGTCGGCCACATCGCCAAGCGTCAGGCCATCACCAACGCCGAAAACACCGTCTACGCCGCCAAGCGGCTGATCGGTCGCAAATGGGAGTCGCCGCAAGTCAAGAACGCGCTCATGACCTCGAGCTACCACATCGTCGAAGGCCCCCACGACGACGTGCGCATCGAGCTGCGCGGCAAGCCGTTCTCGGTGCCGGAGATCAGCTCGATGATCCTGCAGGAGATGAAGCTCGTGGCCGAAGAGTACCTGGGTGAGACGGTCAGCAAGGCCGTGATCACCGTCCCGGCTTACTTCAACGACAACCAGCGGCAAGCGACCAAGGACGCCGGCGCGATCGCCGGGCTCGACGTCATCCGCATCATCAACGAGCCAACGGCAGCGGCGCTGGCCTACGGCTTCGGCAAGAACATCGACAAGACCGTGGCCGTGTTCGACCTGGGCGGCGGCACGTTCGACATCTCGATCTTGGAGATTGGTGCGCAAGGCGTGTTCAAGGTGATCGCCACCACGGGCGACACCTTCTTGGGTGGGGAAGATTTCGACGCACGTATCATCGACTGGCTGGTCGACACTTTCCGCAAAGAGCACGGCATCGATCTGCGCGAGGACCGCATGGCGCTGCAGCGCTTGCGCGACGCCGCCGAAAAAGCCAAGTGCGAGCTGTCAGGCGTGTCAGAAGCCGAGATCAACCTGCCGTTCATCATCTCCACCGGTTCGAACGAGGCGCTCCACCTACAGACCTCGCTCACCCGCCAGAAGTTGGAAATGCTGACCGCCGACTTGATCGAACGCTGCGTCGAAATTTCTCGGCAAGCACTCGAGGATGCGCAGCTCGAAGTCGGTGAGATCGAGGATGTACTGCTGGTCGGGGGTATGACTCGCATGCCGGCCATTCAGGACGCCGTGCAGAGCTTTTTCAAGCGCTCGCCAAATCGTGGCGTGCACCCGGACGAAGTGGTGGCCATGGGCGCCGCCATTCAGGGTGCTGCGTTGGTCGAAGACAAGCGCGAGATGCTGCTGCTCGACGTAACGCCGCACGCCTTGGGCATCATGACCTTCGGTAGCCACTTCGAAGAGCTGATCCCCCACAACACGACCGTACCCACCAGCATGGGCAAGACCTTCACTACCAGCCGAGACAACCAGACGGCCGTGAAGATCATCGTCATGCAAGGTGAAAGCGAGAAGGCGGAGGACAACGAGCTACTCGGCGAGTTCATCCTCACGGGCCTGCGCAGGGCTCCCAAGGGTCACGTCGAGATCGAGGTGACGTTCGAGATCAACACGGACGGCATCGTCAGCGTCAGCGCCAAGGATCTCGAGAACGGCCAGGCGCAGTCGATCCAGGTGACGGCCCAAAGCGGCCTAACACCCGAGGAAATCCGCAAAATGGCCGACGACGCCCGCGATTTCATGGTCGAACGCAAGACCGACGAGACTTTCGAGGCTGCCAAGCAGAAAGCCGAAACGCTGATTGCCAGCATCGAAGGACTGTTCGGCGAGGTCGAACGCGCCGTGGGCGGCGCAGACTTTGGCCGCGACGCCGTCGACAAGGGCAAGCGAGCTATTACCTCGGCGCGACAGGCCATCCAAAGTCGCAATGGTGCGAAGGTCAGCGAGCAGGTCGCTCAGCTCGAGCGCACGGACAAGATGTTCCGAGGAGTCTTGAGCGGTTCGTGACACCGACCCGAGACCCACCCATGCCGCCTTCGTCTCCGCCGCGTCGGCTCTCGTTGCTTCCGCCGGAGCTCGACGCCATCGACGCTGGCTGGGGCGAAGAACCGCCGACCGTAGTACCCACGCGGGCACCATCAATTCCCAGTCGGCCGCCGATGATCAGTATCGCCGAGCTGCCGGACGACGAGTACAGCAACCGGGTCACGCAAATTCCCAAAGAGCCGCGCGACGAGTTCGCGCGCCGCGTCATGGCTGCGGCCGTTCAAGTGGATCGGTCGGTTGCCGAAGCCCCGCCGCCACCCGGACTGCCGCAACAGCCACCGCCGCGCCTCAGTAAGCTCCCGACATCGCCGGCCCCCGGCGATGCGCTCGACTTGGTGCACAGCGAGAGTGGCGACCGCAATCCGCGAGAGTTCGATCTCATGGACGACGATGACGACGTCTTCGATCGTCCAACACTCGACGGCGCCCGTGCCCCGAGTCCCAGCGAATACCCCACGGCGCCGCCACCTGGCAGTAGCCACGAATCCGATCGCGCCCGCACGGTCCCACGCGTACCGCGTCCGCGCGCGGGCGCGTTTGGGGCAATCTCACAGCACGACTTGCCTACAGACCCACCACCGTTCGTGGCGGAAGCGAGCGTTCGCGAACCGCGTCCCGGCCTGAGTGATGATGCTCGGTCGCACAGCCAGAAGGAACCGACCTCGGCCCTCGAGCGTGCTCGGCGCGCCGTGACGCCACTCACACGGCCCGGATCGACTCCGTCATTCGAAGGCCAAGGGCTCGCATTCGTCGAGCGTCGGAGCAGACTGGCGCCACCGGAACCGCTCGGCGAAATGAAAGATCGCTTTGCCATGGGTGATTTTTCGGGCGCACTCGCGGTGGCCGAACAAATCCTCACCAAAGAGCCGGACGAGCCCGAAGCCAAGGCGGTCGCCGTGAAGTGTCGGGACGTGCTTTACGACATGTACGCGTCCCGCATCGCCGGCATGGATCGTGAAGTATCTGTCAAAATGGGGACCGATCAGCTGCGCTGGCTCTCGCTCGATCATCGGGCGGGTTTCTTGCTGGCCATGATCGACGGCGGCTCGACTGTCGACGAACTCCTCGACGTCTCCGGCATGCCGCGCCTCGATGCCCTGCGCATCCTGTGTGATCTGCTGGATCAAAAGGTCATTGGACTGGGTCGCTAGTTCTCCGAGCATGGCAAGGCGCGGCCTTCGAGCATCCCGGGCCGCTCGACAGCGGGCCACAGCTGCCGTCGGTGCGCTCAGCGTCGCCGGTTCGCTGACGCTCGGCGCGCCTCTGGCGTCGGCCGTGGGCCGCCCACCGGTCCCGCTCGAAGCCGCCGAGCCCGTGACCAGCTATCGCTTGGACGCGCGACTGGACGCTCGGCACCACACCGTCCACGCGCGTGAAACCGTCGTCTTTCGCAACGTTTCGCGTCGTCCGCTCACCGAGCTTTGGTTTCATCTCTACCTCAACGCGTTCGAGAACGAGCAAACGCTTTACTTGCGTAGCGCGGGCGGACGAAGCGGGAAACGTCAGGGTGCGCCGGGCCACCTGCGCGTGCTGTGGCTCAAGAGCGCTCGCTACGGCGCATTCGATCTGTGGAGCGCGAGCGCGCTCCATTCGCCAAACGACGCGAAGGACCGCACGGACATCCGAGTGCCCTTGCCCGAGGCCCTCCCGCCGGGGGAGACGCTCGAACTCGAGCTCGAGTTCGAGGCCCAGTTGCCCCAGAT
>JBBQHO010000166.1:0-8403 GCA_038324055.1 Polyangiales bacterium
GGTGGCATCCCCTCGCACGTGGCGCCGGAGACTCCGGGCTCGATTCACGAGGGCGGCGAGCTGGGCTACGCGCTCAGCCACGCGTATGGCGCCGCGTTCGACAACCCAGACCTGCTCGTGGCGGCCGTGGTGGGCGACGGAGAGGCCGAGACTGGCCCGCTAGCCACCAGCTGGCACTCCAACAAGTTCATCAACCCAGCCACCGATGGCGTGGTGCTGCCGATCCTGCACCTGAACGGCTACAAGATCGCCAACCCAACGGTGCTGGCGCGTATTGGCGAGGACGAACTGGTGTCCCTCATGAAGGGCTACGGTCACAAGCCGCACCTGTTCACGGGCGGGTTCGACGACGAACCGCACGCATCCGTTCACGCTCGCTTTGCCGCGGTGTTGGACGAAGTCATGGACGAGATCGGAGCCATCAAGGCCCAGGCGCGAATCAACCCCGAGATGCCGCGCCCCATGTGGCCGATGATCGTGTTGCGCAGCCCCAAGGGGTGGACGTGCCCGCCAACGGTAGACGGCAAGAAGACCGAAGGGTCGTGGCGTTCGCATCAGGTGCCGCTTGCATCGGCCCGCGACACCGACGAACACCTGCACGTGCTCGAGGATTGGATGCGCTCCTACGGGCCGGATGAGCTGTTCGATCAGGCTGGCGCGCCGCTGCCGGAGGTCACCGCGCTGGCTCCAGAAGGCACGCTGCGCATGAGCGCCAGCCCACACGCCAACGGCGGGCTACTGCTGCAGGATCTGCGGTTGCCGGATTTCCGGAATTACGCGGTCGACGTTCCGGTGCCCGGTGCCGCGGTGGTCGAGGCCACGCGCGTGCTGGGCCGCTACCTCACCGGAGTGATGGCTGCCAATCCCGACAACTTCCGCATCTTCGCGCCCGATGAGCTCGCATCCAACCGCCTTGGGGCGGTGCTGGAAGTGACCAACAAGGTCTGGAACGCCGGTACGGAGCCGGATGACGAAAACATGGCGCCGCAGGGCCGCGTGGTCGAGATGCTCTCTGAACACCAATGCCAAGGCTGGCTCGAGGGCTACTTGCTCACCGGCCGGCACGGCCTGTTCACATCATACGAGGCGTTCATCCACATCGTGGATTCCATGTTCAACCAGCACGCAAAGTGGCTCAAGGTGGCGAACGAACTGCCTTGGCGCAGGCCCGTCGCCTCACTGAACTATTTGCTATCGAGCCACGTCTGGCGCCAAGACCACAACGGTTTCAGCCACCAAGACCCCGGCTTCATCGATCACGTGGTCAACAAGAAATCGGAAGTGGTTCGCGTGTACCTGCCGCCGGATGCGAACACGCTGCTGTCCACGTATGACCACTGCTTGCGCTCGCGCAACTACGTGAACGTCGTGGTGGCCGGCAAGCAACCGCAGGCGTCGTGGCTCACGATGGACCAGGCCATCGACCACTGCACGCGCGGCCTCGGCATTTGGGATTTCGCTTCCAACGTGCGGCTTGGCGAGGAGCCGGATGTGGTCTTGGCCGCCGCGGGCGACGTGCCGACGCTGGAGATTCTGGCCGCCATCGACATCATCCGCACCCGCCTGCCGGAGCTCAAGGTGCGCATGGTCAACGTGGTAGACCTCATGAAGCTGCAGCCGGAGGAGGAACACCCGCACGGCATGTCCGACCGCGAGTTCGACCAGGTTTTTACGACAAACAAGCCCATCATCTTCAACTACCACGGCTACCCGTGGCTCATTCACCGCCTCACCTACCGCCGTCACGGCCACTCCAACCTGCACGTGCGCGGGTTCAAGGAAGAAGGCACCACCACCACACCGTTCGACATGGCGATGATGAACGACATCGATCGGTTCCACTTGGTCATGGACGTCATCGATCGCGTGCCCGGACTCGGCACGCGGGCTGCGTCGCTCAGGCAGGAGCTGTTTGACATGCGGCTTCGCGCGCGTCGGTATGCGCGGGAGTTCGGGGCTGACCTGCCCGAGGTCAATGACTGGACCTGGCCGGATGCTCGGGATCCCGTTGGCACGTCGGTTGGCGGTGCGGCGGCTACGGGGGGCGACAACGAGTAGTGGTCTGCTGGGCGTCGGCGCCCAGCAGGACCCTCTCGTCCTACGACCGGTCAGGCCTCAAGGCGAACACTCGCCTTCGCTCATCACACCAAATCCGGCGGCGTTGGCGGCGCAAGAGTTGCTGTACGTGAGGCCATCGCAACCGCAGACCGGCTGGTAGCTGTCGTCACAGGCCTCTGGTCGCCCTAGGCATTGCGATTGTGCGTCGGCCTGGCCACAGAGTTCGCCGACCGCGTAGCCGCAGTACTCGTTTGTGCTGCAGCTAGCGCCGGCCTCGCCACCGCATGGCTTCAGGCATCCAATCTGAGTGCAAGAGTGGAAACCCATGTCGCAGGTGCAGGTGTTGCAACTGTCGTTCGAGGGCATCATGTCGCCTTGCTGGTAGAATTTGCCCGCGAGTTCGCAGACCCCAGTTGGTGCGCCACCCGTGGCCGCGCTGCCTCCCGTGGCCTCGCTCCCGCCAGTCCCTTCGGCGTCTGAATCGAGGCTGGCGTCCTCGCTCAAGTTGCCTCCGCACGCAGCAGCGAGCGGTAGGAACAGACCCAACCAGAAGCCCGTGGGCTGACGAGTAAGCAACATGTCTGAAGACTAGCCTCCCAGCGGGGGCGCGGCAAAGCATTGCCAGAGACGCTTGCATCCGGTTATCTGTGTCGGGCGGCGCACGGACGCCCCAGAAAAAGGGAACTTTCATGCGCTACGCTTCGATCTTGTTGGTTGGTTCGGTTTCGTTCTTCTTTACGGCTTGCGGAGGAGGCGGCGACGGCGGCGCCACTGCAGATGCCGGAGGCGGCGCAGACAGCACTGATAGCGCGACAGGGGGCAGCGGCAGCGGCGGTCGCAGCGGCACAGAAATGGTCTTCACGGATCTGCCTGGCAAGATCCGCTTTGCCAACTTCGTGTCCGACGGCACGGCTGGGGTAGACTTGGACTTCTACTGGGGGATGACGATCGAAGACAGCGAGCTGATCGGCACCATCGCGTACGGCGAAATCACCCCATTCATGGTGCCGCGCCGCGCAGATTTTCCGCTGCTGGACGAGGACGAGGCCCACTATTTCGCCGTCGTTGCAGGCCAGACGGAGGCACGACCAGCACAGTTCCTGGTGAGTCGAGACGAGGCCTTCGAGGAGCAGGACGTACTGACCGTGGCCTTCGCCAGCGTCGAGAACTTCAGCGGCGACAGCCTGGCCATCTCGTCCAGCAACTTTTACGAGCACAACTTGACCGTGCCGCCGGCGGGCATGGCGCACGTCTACGTTTGGGCAAACCCGTTCGAACAGATCGACGGCGGCGACTTCGTGCTGGCAGGCGCCGACGCGCTTTGTAGTCCCGATCGTGGTGAAAGCGGAGGTTCCAACCTCGGGGCAGCTTTGCTCATCCCAGCCGACGCAACCGGCCTCACGCTGTTCGACGCCAACACCGAGCCAGCCTGCGACAGCGGACTCGAGCCAGTGACCGAGACGCTCCAGGAGGGCCACTCCTACGTCTTGATCGGTGAAGCCGCGAGCTTTGACGTATCCGCGCGCCGCGTCGTCTTGCTCGAGGTCGGGCTCGAGAACTGAGTCGTTCGGCACTCGCTCCGTGGAATTTGGCGCTACGGCCCGAGGAGGGTCGTCGAAACGCGACTGCCCACGTTCCTTTTTGCATGATCCGATGTCTCGCGATCGACATGTACCCGTGACCCCCAGCTGGGGGAGAAAGCGGGAGCAATGGTTCGATTGCGAGGGGGCGCCAGCAGCGCGCTCGGTTTTTCTTTTTTGTTAGTTGCTTGTGTGGGAGGGTCCGACCAGGAAGAGGTCGACTTGGCTCGCGATGCGCTCGTCCAAAATGGCGTCGATATCAGCCTCAAGTTGAGCTCGGACTGGGGCGCTGGCTATTGCGCTGATGTGACGCTGAAGAACGCGTCCACCGCGCCGGTGACCAACTGGAGCGTCAACCTCAACCTGAACGGCAGCGTGCTGTCCAACTTTTGGAGCAGCACGATTGTTGGCAGCACCGGCGTAGTCGTCGCGTCGCCAGTGGACTACAACAGAGTGATCGCGCCTGGTGCAACAGCCAGCTTCGGCTTCTGCGCAAACAGCGCAGCCAGCACGCAACGCGCGACGATCATCGCGGCAATTATTACAGGCGCCGGTTCGGGTTCGGGTTCGGGCGGATCGACTGCGACGGGCGGCACATCGAGCGGTGGATCGAGTTCGACGGGCGGCACGACGCCGAGCGGCGGCGCGACGCCGAGCGGCGGCACGACATCGAGCGGCGGCACGACATCGAGCGGCGGCACGACATCGAGCGGCGGCACGACATCGAGCGGCGGCACGACATCGAGCGGCGGCACGACATCGAGCGGCGGAAGCACCGGGACCGGCGGCACGAACTCCTGCCAAACGGGCACGACGGGAACCTCCTGGGCCACGAGCTGCGCCACAACGCCCTACAAGACTTGCGCGGCAGGCACTTGGGTCGCGCCCCCGCACTCGGTTGGCAGTGTCGAGAACGGCATGACGCTCCGCCTCGAGTCTGCGCACTTCGCGTTCTTCTGGAAAGACGGCACCAACATCACGCTGACTCAGGCACAGGCCGCAGCAGATACGTTGGAGGGGATCTGGAAGTCGTATTTCGGAGCGCCGATGTTCATGCCTGAGACCTATTGCGACAAGACCACCAAGTACAAGGCTGGCATCCACATCGACAACACCTATCCGCTTTTGGGTGGCGCCTACAGCGCTGGGTCGGCGACGCGTGTTCCCGGTATGTGGGTGGGGCCGGGCGCCGCGTCAGACCGCTGGGGCCTGGGACACGAGTTCATGCACGGCGTGCAGTCTCACCATGGCGGTCTCGTGGGCGCAGGTGGAGCAAACTACGCCGGTTGGACCTACGAGAGTCATGCCAACTACAGCCCGCACCAGCTGCCCGAATACAAGAACAACGTCCACTGCTCCGAGATGCTGGCCAACGCTCCGCACCTCTATTTGGGTTCCACCCGTGATCGCTACTGCAACTGGCAGTTCATGGAGTATCTGAAGGACAAGCAGTGCTCCAAGGCAGTGAATGACATCTGGACTACCTCACCGTCATCCAATGATCCGTTTTCAGCCATCTTGAAGAGCCGCGGTTGGACCATCTCCCAGATGAACGACTTCTTCGGTGACTGGGCGATGCACAATGTCACATGGGACTACAAGGATTCGTCGGCTGCGTTCCGCTCGACCTACGGAGCGATCACGGATACTTCCCGACCCGAGCGCCGCAATCGCGTCACCAAGCTGGAGCCATTGGCCAGCAATTTCGCCACCACGCGTCGCTTCGAATCGCCCTACTACAGCGCTCCGCAGCGCTACGGCTACAACGTCGTTCGACTCTTCCCCGAGCCCGGAAAGTCCACGGTCACCGTGAAGTTCCGGGGTGTGACGCAGAGCGCGGCCAACTCGGATTGGCGTTGGGGGCTGGTCTCGACCAACACAGCCCTGACCGCGGCGCGCTACAGTCCTTTGCAGAGTGGGACTGATGGCGAGTTGACCTTCTGCTTGACGGCAGGCGAAGCCCTGTGGCTCGTCGTGACGGCAACGCCGTCGGTTCAGAAGCAGATCTATTGGGATCAGCCCTACGCGTCGATCTACCGCTACCCCTACATGGTGGAGCTCAGCGGCGCCTGGCCCGAGGGCTATCAGAACGGCGTCCAGGACGCCTGCCCCTCGGGAACGGTGCGTCACTCCAACGGCGGCGGCTGCGCGCCCGCGAACTTGGCCTCCACCGTTTACGTGGGACCAGGCGCCAAGGTGCTGGGCGGTAACGTGAGTGGCTCGGCGCGCATCGAAGACGGAGCCACTATTCTGGCAGGCGCGACGGTGAGCGGAGGGGTCGTCGGAGCCCTTGCGGTGCTCAATCGCTTCAACGTGAGCGGTTCAGCGTCGGTCAAAGCGACTTTCTATCCACCTGGTTTTTACGAGGCCAATCAGGGCCTTTCCGGGACGGCCATGCTTTTGGGCGACATCGAGTACCGCGGCAGTTCATTGAATCGGAGCAGCGGCAGTTTCAGCGGTTTCGTAGACTCAGGCACGGCCAGCATGTCGATCGCCGAAGTCACCATCGCTCCGCCGTACGCCTGGCGGAACTGAGGGCAGACAGACCCGGGCAGCGCTTGCCCGGGTCTGTTTCATTCATTGTGCGCGCCCTGCTCGCGCCTCACGAACCGCTGAGAGCACCCTCTTTCATGGCGCCGGCCATGAGTTCGTAGGTGCGGGTCCAGGCGTCATCGACTTCGGGCGTCCAGGCCGCTCCAAGCTGGCTCTGGAGGGTAAACAGGAGCGCCACGCGCATCGTATCGTAGTATGCGGGGACCACGCCGTACGCGACATGCTTCCTGCCCAGTTCGCGCAGCGGCCCAACAATACCGTCCAACTGGTCCAGTCCGCGCACGGCGATGTTGAACATGTCGAGCAAGCGCTCTTTCTGGGAGTCGAGGTCGCCCTTGAAAAGGTATTGCAGCGCCGGATCGAGCTCGAAGAGCTTCGAGTAGAAGATATCGGCGCCGGCCCGACGATCCACGGAAAATTGGGTCCAGGTGTGCTGGACAATCCGCCGGGTGGCTTGATCCATGGCGTGCTCTACCACGAGCCGCGCGGGGCCAAAACGTTGCCTCAGCTCGAGCGGGAGGGGCCCTTGCAGTGGGCTTCGACTTTCTCTGGTGCAAGAGTGCTCGCGCTAGTCACGGAATCTGACCAGAGGCGAATTTTTCTGATAGGGCCCGCATAGCCGCCACAAAAGCAACAATCCGCGATCGCACCAGATCGAGGGGGACTTCGAGACGCATTGCTCTCGATGACTCGTCGATTCTGCGCCGCCGGCTACCTCGTCCTGGCTCTTGCTGGCTGTTCAGGCGTGGGAGGCGAACCGGACTGGAGCCCGGCGGAGGACGGGGCAGCAGACGCCGGAGCGGCTTCCGGGGGAAACGGGGTGGGGGGCAACTACGCGCCTGGCGACGGTGACGGTGCCGCGCTCGGAACTGGGGGCGACGCGGCAAGCGGGAGCGGCGGCGACTTCGGGACTGGCGGGACGTCGGCGACTGGCGGGACGTCGTCATCGGGCGGCGCGACTTCGTCGGGCGGCACGACTTCGTCGGGCGGCACGACTTCGTCGGGCGGCGCGACCGGGACCGGTGGCGCCGGAGGCGGCAGCGGCGGCACCTACGCCTGCGACGGATCCACAGCGGGCTACAGAACGCTGATGAGCAAGTCAGGCGCGACCTGGACCGTCACGAGGGCGGGTGAGCAAGTGCACTCGGGCGCAAACATGGAAGCTGCTCTGCGGGCGGCGTACGGGAGCCTCACCTCCGGGCGCACATCCAAAGAAGCCATTCTCGTTCAAGGGTCGGGCGACATCTCGGCGGCCTCTCAGGTAGCTATCCCCAGCTACACCGTGCTCAACGTCTGCGGCACCATCAACGTGAGCGGCACGCCTTCTGGCTCTGATAGATCCCCGCTTTATGCGCGCAACGCTCGCGACATCGAAATCCCGAATCTCAAGATGACGGGCTCGCCGCAGTACGGCATTTTCTTCCGTGGGACCAACAACATGCACCTCGGACAAATCGATCTTCGTCTCACGCGCTCGGCGGGCATCGGCATTCGCGTCGACACCAGCGGCAGTGCGGGTTCGGATTCGAACTTCAACCAGAACTTGCGCATCGATTACGTGTTCGGGTCGGGTATGGGCAGTCACATCGTCGAGACGTATGGCATCAGCGGTATCACCATTGGCCGAGTGGAAGGCGACAACGTGGGTGAGTGCGGACTCCTTCTCAATCGGAGCATCAACGCCACCATCGACCAGGTCAGTTGCACCAATTGCGCTGTCGGCACCGGCTACGCGGCGTTCCGTATGGCGAACAACAACGGGCGCATCAGTGGCGGCTACGCGAGCGTCAACATCATCGCCAAGAGCGTCGTGGCGCGCGGGGGCGGACGCGGCATCTTCTCGGTTTCGGGCAGCGGAGCCGCGCGTATCGACCGGGTGGACATCGAAGGCACGGGCAACAACAGCATGCTGCTGGAGAACGCCCACAACGTCACCGTGGGCAACGCAGCCGCGCAGAGTCGCATCGCCAATTCTGGGCAGTTGCGGATCGCGGGCACGTCGAGCGACATCCGCATTCAGAACATCGCAGTGAGCGGGACGACGATTTCGGAGAATCCGTGTGCGAGCAACAGCACGTGGACCAACGTCAACGGGGCGCCGACCAACTGCAATTGAGAGAGCGGTAGGCGACGAGGCGAGCACCGCTCCAGCCGCTCGAGACCAGCGCGCACTGGGCTAGCGGCGCGCCCGGGCTCTGGAGCGCTCGAGGGC
>JBBQHO010000167.1:0-8346 GCA_038324055.1 Polyangiales bacterium
TGGGCTGGCGACTGGGCTACGGCGGACGAGACCAAGTTCGCCAAAAAGGCGGGCGACGACGCCAAGGGTCCCCCCGGAGGCGACGATCCGCACATGGGCATGCCCGGTCTCGAGGGCATGCAGATGCCCGCCATGGAGTGAGGGCGGACCGTTGGGTCACGAGCGGCCGGCCTCCGGGGCGGCCGTTTCGTATTTTGTGGCTATCTTCTCCGCATGTCCTCGATTTGGAAGTCTGCAGTCGTCATCGGTGCGAGCGGCCTCGTCGGCCGGGAGCTGGTTTCGGCTTTGCTCGGAGACCCTCAGGTCGAGCGCGTCACCACGCTGGTACGGCGTGCGAGCGGACAGACGCACCAAAAGCTCGAAGAACACGTGGTCGACTTCGATCGACCGGAGAGCTGGGCGGGGCTCGTCCGCGGCGGAGCCGTGTTCTCGGCGCTTGGTACGACCCTCAAGGTTGCAGGCAGCAAAGAAGCCCAATACCGCGTTGACCACGACTACCAGCTCTGGGCTGCACGAGCGTCGCGCGACAACGGTACCGACGTCTACGTTTTGGTGTCGGCTGCGGGCTCCAGCGCTGACTCGTCCTTCTTCTATCCACGCATGAAGGGCCAACTCGAGTACGCCGTTCAGGCCCTCGAGTTTCCGCGCACGCGCATCTTGCGCCCCGGCTTCTTGGACGGTGATCGCGCCGAGGTGCGCCCGGGCGAGCGGTTCGCGCTGCCAATCGTGCGGCTCTTACCACGCTGGAAAGCACTGGCTGGCGTTCGCGCTATCCACGTCAAGGAGGTCGCGCGAGCGGGCCTGCGCGCAGCGCGAGACCCGAGCCCGGGCTTCCAGATTCTCGAGCCCGCACGACTGTTCGAGCTAGCCGGCGACTGAGCTTCAAATGGCGTTGAAGCCCGGTTGCGTGAGGTAGTCCTGCTCCTCGGGCGTCGTTTCGCGTTCGAGCCACTCGTTGCGGTGAGGAAAGCGACCAAAGCGCTTGATTAGATCGTGGTGGGCACGGGCGAACTTGAGTTGAGCCTGCAGCTCCTCGGCATGTTCGCCGGTCTGCTCCGCACGAAAACGTTCGAACAGGTCGATGCAGCGCACCTGCACGTCAAGGCGCTCCGAGTGCATGAGTGGCATGTAGAGAAAGGTTCGCTCCGCGAAACGCAGCTTACGGTCGTGGCCGAGTGCGATGCCTTCGAAGGCGAGAGCGATCGCCTGCACGTCGGCAGCGAACATGCCGGGCGTCTTTCGGAACATGTTGCGCGAGAATTGATCAAGCACCAGGACTGCGGCCAACAGGCCGCGCGGCGAGTACGACCACGAGGGCCGAACGCCAGCGTTGAGCTGCGCATGTAGGCCGCCGAACTGTTCGCGCACCTCGCGATCGAACTCGGGATCTTTGGCCCACCAACGCGCGGCAAGCTCGCCGTGCGCGCGCCCGTCGGAAGTCAGGGGGCCAAACCAGAAGTTGAGGACGGTGTTGGTGGGATCCATGACGCGACAATCCCAGCACAGCCGAGCCTTGGGGCAAAGTATTGGGGGATTGCGGGTCCGCGCGGGGATTCCCGGGGGACCGGAACGCGTCGTGTCAGCCCTCCAGGGGGCCTCGGGTCACGCCCGTTGTGCTACAAGCGCGGCCACTCATGCTCGTTTCTTACCGATGGCTCTGTGAGCTCCTGCCCCGCCTCGATCGGGACCCTAGCGAAGTGGCCGAAGCGCTCACCGCGGTTGGCCTCGCCGTCGACGGGGTGATCGATCACGAGACCGCTCTGCGCCCGCTCATCTTGGTGGAGGTCCTCGAGATCGCCCCGCACCCGGCGCGCAGCACGCTGCAACTCGTCACCGTGCGCACGCGTCCGGCCGCGGGCGTCGTCTCCCCGGCACTTTCGCTGGCCCCTCCGTCGCGCCAAGCGCCTGCGCCGCTCGCGCCCGAGGTGCTGACGGTCGTCTGTGGCGCCAGCAACGTGCCTGCTCCAGGTGGAATCGTCGTGCTGGCAGGGCTGGGCTTGAAATTGCCTGGTGTCGACTTCGTGCTGACGCGCCGCGACATCGGCGGCGTGTTCAGCGAAGGCATGCTGTGCAGCGAAGCCGAGCTTGGCCTGGCCGACTCCAGCGACGGTATTCTGACGTTCGCGCCCCGCAGCCATGTACCGGGCACACGCTTCATCGATGCATTCCCCGAAGCACGCGACGTCGTCTTCGAGCTGGATGTCACACCGAATCGCCCCGATGCGCTGGGGCACGTCGGTGTGGCGCGTGATCTGGCGGCCTTGTTCGAGATCGAACTCGTTCTGCCGCAAGCGCCGGCGCCTGCCGAAACCGGCCCGGGGGTCTCGACGCTCCTCACGGTCGTCAACGAGACACCCGAACGCTGCCCACGCTACGGCGTCGCCGTCGTCAACGGAGCTCGCATAGCGCCTTCTCCTGCGCACATGCGCTGGCGTCTGCACCGGCTGGGCACTCGCCCGATTTCCAACGTGGTCGACGTGACCAACTGGATCTTGCTCGAGTTCGGGCAACCCCTACACGCCTTTGATCTGGCGCAGGTCCGTGACCGGCGCATCGTGATCCGCACCGCTACGGCGGGGGAGACGCTTGTCACGCTCGACGGTCAAACGAGGGAACTCGTTGGCGATGACGTCGTGATTGCCGATGGTGGAGGCCCGACCGCTTTGGCCGGAGTGATGGGCGGCCAAGGCAGCGAGATTGGGGAGACGACCCAGAGCGTGCTCTTGGAATGCGCCTATTTTTCGCCGCGCAGCGTGCGCCGCACCGCACGTCGCCATGGGATGCACACGGAATCGAGCCATCGCTTCGAGCGCGGTACCGACCATGGAGCGACGGCCGTCGTGCTCGAGCGCGCGCGCGCGCTTTTGTGCGAGCTCTCGGGCGCCACAGCGGCGCCGGGCAGCGTGCGCGCCGACGGAGAGGCGATCGACATCCCCGCCATCGAATTCCGCAACGAACGGATGGATCGCTTGCTGGGCGTCGACGTGCCGTTCAAAGAGGCGACGCGCACACTCGGGCGTCTGGGGTTCCACGTCGAGTACGCGCGCGACACCAAAGCCGGACAAGTCGCACTGGTTCGCGGCGCCTCACATCGGCCGGACGTCGCGATCGAAGCCGATCTGATCGAAGAGGTCGCTCGCATTCGCGGACTGGACGCCATACCGACCGTTCTACCTGCAATTCCGCCGCAGACGCCCCGTCTTTCGGGCAAGATGCTGCGTCTAGCCTCGCAGAGCGCGGTCGAACTCGGGCTCAGCGAGGCCCTGACCTATTCCTTCGTGGCGCGACGCGATCTGGAATTGCTTTCCGCACCACTGCCGGTTGTCACGCTCAGCAATCCGCTGACGGAGGAGCGCAGCGTCCTGCGGACGTCGCTCTTGCCGGGTCTGATCGAGGCGCTCCGTCGGGCCAGCCGGCGCGGTGAAAAGCGCGTGCAGCTGTTCTCGCTCGGCTCGATCTTCTTGCCTGTCGACACTGCGCACGCGCTTTCGGAAGCGCGACCGGAGCAACCGGAAGATCGTGGCCGATTGCCCTACGAGCAGCCGACCTTTGCGGCCATCTTGGCTGGCCCTCGTGACGAGCACCTCGTGCTCGATCCGGCCGACGTCGACATCTACGATGCCAAGGCCGTGGCCGTCGGCATGGTGGAACGCATGACCGGTCGAAGCGCCCGCGTCTCGCGCGAGCTGGGGCTCGTGCACCTGCATCCTCGTGGGGCGGCGTCGATCGAGGTCGAAGGTCGCGTGGTCGGCAGCTTCGGTCCGCTCCATCCCGACGTGGTCAAGGCGTTCGACCTGGACGGCCCGGCGCTCGTCGTCGAACTCGATCTCGCGGCGATGGAAGCAGTCGGTCGGCGCGGCGCGCGCTACCAACCCATCCCCAAATTGCCGGCCATCCGTCGGGATCTCTCGCTCGTCGTCAGCGACTTGGTACCGGCGTCCGACGTGCTCGCGGCTATCGCCCTAGCCGGTGGTCCCTTGTGTGAATCGGTCGAGGTAGCGACGGAGTTCCGCGGAGGATCTGTGCCAGTCGGGCATCGCTCGGTGACTTTCCGGGTTGTTTACCGTGATCCGGCCGCCCGTCGGAATGCGGACGATGCCCGCACGCTCACCGACAAGGAGGTAGACGACGTCGAGGCGCGCGTGCTCGAATCGACTCGTCAGCAGCTGGGTGTGACGCTGCGCGGCTGAACGGAATGCGGCCCAACACAAGAATCCACGGCGAAATGCGAAACCTGGCCCTTTGGCTGTTGGTGACGCCGAGCTTCGCCTGGGCCGCGACCGTCGAGTCCAAGCCTGAAGAGTCCAAGCCTGAAGAGCCGGCAACAGCGTCAGCACCGACCGAGGTCGACGTACCTGCTCTGGCGCCCGTCGTGGAAGCCCCACCGGCGCCCGTCCAGCCGAGGCCGTTCCCGCCGCTTGATCCTCACTCGCAAGATCCCGACTACGTCGAACCCAACGACGGGCCCACCTCGCCTTCCCGCAAGGTCGAACTCGGAGCGCTGTTCGGCAGCGTGATTCGGCCTAGCGAAAAGCAGTCCATTCACTACGGCACAGGCTACTTCTTTGGCGCCTTTGTCCGCGCTGAACTGGCTCCTTGGATGGGTTTCCGGATCTACTACCGCGAAGAGCGCGTGCCAGTCGACGTCGCTCCGGGTGCCTTCGACTACGAGGGCCGAAAGTATTCGTTCGACTTCATTCAACCCGACCTCGAGATCATCACGATCGCGGCTCGCGTCGAGCCGACCTGGGAGGTCACTCCGCGCTTGCGCCTGTTCGGTGTTCTGGGCATCGGTTGGGTGCGTTTGGATGCCCCCATGCCTCGAGCCGACGGCTTCTTGCTGCAGGGCAAGCGCTCGGCCACCGAGGTGAACATGCCGCTCGGTCTAGGCGTCACCTACGAGATCATTCCCAACTGGGTCAATACGACGCTGTCCTTCACCTATGGTGTTGCTTTCGATCAGCACGGTCGGGCCTACGAACCCCTACAAGCCATCGTCGATGGCAAGATCGTCTACCTGGCGCCGCTGCCGAGCCTGCAAAGTGTGGGAGATCTCACCTTCAGTGTCGGAGTCATCCTTTGAGTCCGACGGGGTGGGCATCGCTCCTGGTGGCGTGCTTCTCGTTGTTCGCGTGCGAATCACGACTGCTAGGACCCACTGAGTGCGAGGCTCTGGCCCTGCGTGTCACCCAGATCCGCAGCCTGAATCAGCTCCGTGACCCGCGCGTACACGGCCTGGTCACCGGCCTGACCAACGATTGCCTCACCACGCCCTACGACCAGGAGATGCTGGTTTGTGTGACGCGGGTCGGACGTCTCGAGCTCTGCCTGGCTGATCTAGCCCGTCGAACACGCGGCGCTCGGCGGCATTAGCTCCTGCGGCAGCTACGCCATCTGACGCGGGACGATGGCCGAAAGCAGTCGACCGCTGAACTCACCGTCCCGGCGAAACGAATAGAACAGGTCGGGCTCGAGCACGGTGCAGCCATACACGTCGTCGACAGACGCGTCGTCGAGGCCGGCGGCTCGCAGTTGAGCTCGCGCGAGCCTGCGCAAGTCGACGTGCGGCCTTGCGCCCCCGCGATCGACAATGTCTGGATTGGGTGAAGCCTGGACGAGCTCGGCGGCGGCCTCTTCGGAAACCTCGAAAGCGGCTAGCGAAATGTGGGGGCCCATGGCGGCCACCAGGCGCGTGGCTCCGGCTTCGCGCAACGCCTCGATGGCGCTCGGGATGACCCCGCGCACGCACCCCTTCCATCCGGCGTGCACGGCAGCTGCCCTGCCGGTCCGCACACAACCAATCAAGACAGAGACGCAATCCGCAGAACGCACGGCGCAGGCGAGATCGGGGCGCGCGCCGAGCACGGCGTCGCCCTCGAGCTCGAGAAATTCCTGGGCGTCTTCCGCACCGCTCACGGTCAGACAGGTGACGCCGTGCACTTGCTTGGGCATGTAGATTTTCGCTCGAGCCACCCCAAGCACACCCGCGGCGAGTTCGAGGTTCGCCTCACGACTTCCGGAATCGGCGCCGCCCGATGCGAAGTTCAGACTGTCGAAAGGCGCAGGCGAGACGCCACCTTGGCGCGTGAAGAAGGCGTGGACGAAGCCCGACTCCGTCAAGAGCCTGCTGGTCAGGTAGCCTGGCAGCGAATTCGTGGCGCGATTCATGATAGCTGGTGAGGGAACGCGACGTGCCCCTGGGTATTTGGTAACACTTCTTCAGTCATGGCGTCGGGGGAAAAGAAAGACGAGTTCGTCGGACGCGACATCATGGGCGGCCAGTTTCGGGTGCTTCAGCGCATCGGCTCCGGCGGCATGGGCTCCGTCTATCGTTGCGAGGAACCCGCGATGGGCCGCGAGGTGGCCATCAAGATACTGCATCCCAAGCTCAAAGGGCGCGCGGATCTGGTCAGTCGCTTTCGTCGCGAAGCGCGGGCGATGAGTCAGTTGGCTCACCCCAACACCGCGCGGGTCTTCATGTACGGGGAGCTGCCCGAGGACGGCTCGCTCTATATCGTCATGGAGATGCTGGAGGGGAAGAACCTGAACCAGACCGTCCGCAAGGGCGGACCGATGGAGGCGTTGCGTGCCGTGCCCATCTTGGTGCAGGTCTGCCAGGCGCTCCACGAAGCGCACCAGCTTGGCATCGTCCATCGCGATTTGAAGCCCGAGAACATCTTCATCTGCAACTTGGCGGGTATGGTCGACTACCCCAAAGTGCTCGACTTTGGTTTGGCCAAGGTGACTGAGCAACAGATGCGACCCGGCTCACTGATCCTGACGCAGGAGGGCATGGTCTTTGGGACTCCCGAATTCATGTCGCCGGAGCAAGCGCGCGGCCAAACTCTCGACGCGCGCAGCGACATCTATTCTTTGGCAGTGATTCTGTACGAGGTCCTGACTGGCAAATTGCCTTTTGATGCCAAGACTCCGATGGAGTTCGTCGGCAAACACGTGATGGCCGAGCCCATTCCTCTCAATCAGAGGGTCGAGGGACGCACCTTCGCCCCGGGTCTCGAGGCCGCGATTGGTCGCGCGCTCAGCAAGAATCCGGATGACCGTTACCAGACGGCAATCGCCTTCGCCGCCGCCCTGTCGCCCTTCGCGACTGCCGCAGCCAGTAGCGCCTCTACGCATCCACCCCCAGTCGCACCTTCGCAGCCCCAGGCTGCCGCCGTTCCCGCTTCCAGCCCTTTGGCAGCAGCTCTACCCCAGCGTCGTTCGGGCCCAGGTCTCCTGGTGGCAGTAGCCCTCGGTTGTTTGGTGCTCGGCGGTCTATTCGCCGTGGTGCTGATGAACCTGATCCGATGAGTGAGGAACATCTAGCAACCCCAGAGCGCTCGCCGCGCTGGCGCAAGGTGCGGCGCGGCCTTTTTTTAGCCGCCATCGGCTTGCTGGTTGCGGGAGTGCTCTCGCTCATAGGCGTAGTCGTGTTGGTCCTGCGACTGTCGGAGAACCTTCCCAGTACCGACGAGCTGCGCAAAGGCTACGCGCCGCCCCAAGTGACGCGCATTCTGGCGCGCGACGGTACGTTGCTCGGCTCGATCTACTCCGAGCGGCGCACGGTCGTACCCTTCGACAAGATCCCCGATCACGTGAAGAGCGCCTTCCTGGCCGCCGAAGACGCGCACTTCTACGAGCACGAGGGTCTCAATTACATCGGCTTGGTGCGTGCCATGATCGCCAACGTGCGAGCTGGGCGCGTCAAACAAGGTGGCAGCACCATCACGCAACAAGTCGTCAAGAACGTCTTGCTGGACAGCTCCCGCAGCTACGAAAGAAAAATCCGCGAAACGCTGCTGGCTTTTCGGCTGGAGCAAGAGCTGACCAAGGATCAGATCCTCGGCATGTACATGAATCACATCTACCTCGGCCATGGCCGCTACGGTGTGGAAGAAGCCTCGCGCTTTCTCTTTGGCAAACACGTGTCCGAACTCGACGTCGCGGAGGGAGCGCTCCTGGCAGGCATCGTCGCATCTCCCGAGCACTACTCGCCGCGCAAGAGCGAGCCTTTGGCCAAGCAGCGGCGCGCCTACGTGCTTTCGCAGATGTTGGCCAAGGGCTTCATGACGCGAGAACTCTACGATTCGGTCGAAAAAAACCCGATTCGGTTGGCTCCGGCCGTCGAGACCGAAAGCGACATCGCGCCCGAGCTGGTTGAGCACGGCCGCAAGATGCTGGTCGAAATGGTCGGCGACCAGGCGCAGCGCGGTGGCTTCACGGTCCACACGACCGTGGACCCCGAGTTGCAGGTCGCGGCCCGGCTCGCGGTGCGCACCGGGCTCGACAACTATCTCAAACGTCAGAAGCTGGCCCCTCCCTATACGCTCGAGAAGCGCAAGCTGT
>JBBQHO010000168.1:0-8331 GCA_038324055.1 Polyangiales bacterium
ATGAAAGGAAAGCGCTTCGACAGTGCTGAACTAAGCGCGTTCTTTTCGAATTGGCAAGAAATGCCTGCATTTCGCGCAGTGCCACAACCACACACTCTCAGCGCAACGAACGGCCAATCGCTTTACCAATTGCGAGATGCAATAAACCACGACCATTTGGAGTGGATCGCAACCGAGACCAGAAAGTTCAGTTCTTTTCGAGGGGATCTGCCACAGCTGACTTGCTGCCCTGCGTCGAGCGTTCGATGCGCGGGGCGTGGGCGCTTGCAGGGTTCCTTTGCAAGAAACGCTCGGCCAACTGATCGGCCTCTCGAGTCTCGCCGCGAGCTTCCAGAGCCTGCACGCGCAGAACGATTGCTTCTTGTGCGAGCTGGCCAGACGGATGACGCGCGTCGTAGGTGTGGAGGACCGCCAGCGCGCTTTTCGCCTGGCCTTGGGCCAGAGCCTGACGAGCTCGTTCGAGCAGGACAAGCTCATCGTGGAGAGGGTCGCCGGCCGTGCGTGCCGGGGCCATCGAGGGGGGCGAGGTGCGCTCGGATCCACGGGACGCAGCCGCGCCCGCTCCAGCAGCCGCCGCAGCCGGCTGCTCGCGAACCGATGGCCCGTGTGGCGCGTTGCCCTCGAGGTCGAGCTTGGGGTTCGCGAGTGGCGTGGTCCGTGGAGCTGGTTCGCGCGCATTCGCGTCGACGGGCGTCGGCCGCGCCGCCACGAAGGCATTCGTCACGAACAGACCGAGTGCGCCAGCCGAGATGAGGCCCATGCCCCACTTGCCCCAGCCGAGCCAAGCTGGGTGCGCCACGTGTGGCACGGGCGAGTGAGCCAAGGTGGACAAAGCAGCGGCTAGAGCGACTGGCGCCAGCATTCGCTGCTCCAGCGTTGCGTCCGGCCGCTCGCCGCGCGCGGCATCGAGCAACAGACGTTCGAAGGGAGTGGGAGCTTCAGACAAGTGCGTAGGGTTCACGGGCGTACCTCGCTTTCCAAAGCACGAGCCAGCGTGCGGAATGTCTCCCGTGACCGTCGCAGGCGCGACGCGACGGTCCCGAGTGGGATGCTCAAAGTTTGTCCAATCTCGGGCGATGAAAAGCCTTCGATCTCGTGCAGGACGAACACCGTGACGAGGTCCGCCGGCATGCGTGAAAACAGACGCTGGACCAGGTCGAGCGCCGCGTGCCTTTCGTCGGCGGCATCGGTCGCCGGCTGCGTGCGGATGTCGCCGCCGACTTCGACGTCGGCCCGTAGTTCGTCGCGCCGTGTTTTGCGATTGAGCCCCTTGGCGACGCGGAGAGCCGTCGAGAACAGGTAGGCACGTTCGCTTCCGAGGTAGATGCAGTCGATGCGCTCGGCGGCGACCAGGTAGGCTTGATGGGTCGCGTCGGCAGCTTGAGCAGGCGAAAACCCCAACCTTCTGAGCATGCGCCAGATGGACTGGTGATGAGCCCGGTACATGCCATCCAGACGCTGACGATCGGTCACGATTGTCGGTGCGACGGACACTTCCGCTCCAGCTGAAATCATCGCTGACATGACCCGTTGGCAATGCCGGAAGCTGCGCGTTTCGATCATGGAAGTCGAAAATAGATCCCAAGAGTCACGGCCCCTACGACGGACCCAACGCGATGAAAGACGACGTCGTCGAACTGAAAGGCGTCGCGCGTCCAAGGGAAGCCCAAGGCGCCCCGAGTACTCCACACGAAGGTGTCGCCCAGTGGCACGTCGATGAGTAAGCTCGGGCCGGCGTCGACCCAGCCGCGCAAGGTACGGGTGGGCGCGTATGTCGCCTGGCCTTCTGCAAGAAAGGCACCTGCCGTGACTTGGATACAAGGCACGAACTCGACGTTGCCGAAAGCAAGCCGCCGAGGGCACACATCCAAGCTGGCCAGCGTCTGCTCGAAGTGAGCCGCGCCCGCTCGGGTCACGAAGTCTGCTGGCCGCTCGTGACTGACCTGCATGCGCAGCGATGCGCGCCAGCCGGGCGCAAGTTCGGTCGTGAGTTCTGTGCCGAGTCCAGCGCCGAAGGCCGCGTTTGGCGTTGCTCCGACGCCCAGACGAGCGAACGCGCCCAGCGATGCTTGGAGGGGGCGCGAAGAAGACCGCGGCCGAGCGGGCGTTGCACGCGGCTCGACAGGGTGAGGCGCAGCGGCTCGAGACGGCACGACTTTTTCGCGGAGTCCACGAGCTGTCTGGGGATCCAGGGCGAGGGCCGTGACGAACCCGATCGCTTCGATCGCTTCGGAGCAGCTCAGCGCCTCGACACTGCGTTCGACGACGCGGCCGTCTTCGAGCCGAATCGATAGCTCCGCGTTCGTGTGAGAATCTCGCACTTCGATCGTGATGGCGATCGAACTCGGAGCACTCGTGGGCACGAGGCGCAGTGCCTGGGTGCGGGCCTCGAAGCTCTGTACGAACGCGTCGCGGTCGTCGCAGCCCGGAGCGCCGGCAAACGAGAATTCGTAGCCGGTAGGTTCCGCGACAGCAGCCAGTGACCAAGCCAAGATGAGGGCAACGACGCGAGTCCTCACTTGACGCTGGGCTCGCGTGGCTCGCACAGGAAATCGACTCCCAGCTCCAGCGTCAGCGACGACTGCACCTTGCCGCAAGTCTCTGGGCACAGCTCGATGTTCCGAGGCGGGTCGCTCTCGTCATAGTGCCAGCCCCCACCCGGCGCGCATTGGGGATCGTACGGCAGGCGTTGCAACACTCCGCCGTCCTCCCAGCGTACGTCGATCTTGTCTTTGTCGAAGGATCCGGTTCCGTCGGGATGAGTCGGGATTGCGACCGAACACGGCACGGCTTGGCGACGGATGGCGTCGATAGCGGAGCGAAAGGCAACACGCGTCGCCGCAGGATCGCCTGTGTCGATCAACAGCGCCCGCGAGGTGCCACCAGCGGCCGCAATCGTGTGCAAGTTGGAGAGGTTGTCGGGCGCGGGACGCGGTGTCGTCGGATCGTCGTAGCCCCACAGCCAGTTGCCCGAGTTGCTCTTGCAGGCCCAGACGCGCTCACCGTTGTCTTCCCAAGGCGGAACAGCCCCTGGGGCCAACGTCGGTTCGCGGACGCCGATGACGTAGGTGAAAACGTCGTCGGCTCGCGCGTCACTCACGGCGCCAATGACGTCGGCCAGATGCTCGATGTCGTCGCCGCAACCGGCAGGTAGGCCGTCGGTCACCAAGACCAGAGCTGCGCGCGTTCCTTCGGTGGCCCGTTCGGGCAACAACCCCGCATGCGTCGCCCGAACCGCAGCCAGCGTGGGCGTCCCGCCGCGCCAAGGGCCTCCCCATTCAGGCATCGGATCGCCGTAGTCGTCCAGGCCGACCTCGAGCTCGTACGCATGCAGCACGGTACCAAATGCACTCGACGGAAGCGTGGTCATGGCGACATCCGGCTGCTGGTAGTTGTCCTCTGTGCATTGTTCGGCCGAGGTGGGAAACAAGGTCATCGAGGCGCGCACGCCGCTGATCGTCTGGTCCTCGAAGAAACTCGTCGTCGCGTCGACCACCGGTTGCCACTTGAACTTCGGATCGTGATTCCAAAATGGACAGTCGAGACGTCCCATGCTGCCTGAAACGTCAAAGGCGAACGCCAGCACGAGTGGTCGCAAGGTTGTCGTGCTCGAACTGGTCTTGCAGACGACTGGCGAACCCTGACCACCCAGGCCGTTGTTGTCGGAGTCGACGCCGCCGCCCGGTGTGCTGCGTCCCAGCGTGAGCGGCGCCATCTCGCAGGCGCAGGTCGCCAGCGCGCACATCACCCAGGTCGAACGAGGCACCATGGACTTACGCATGCCTCAATTGCGCCCGCGATTCACCTCCGGTTCGCGGATTGAACTTTGCCGCGAAATCTCGGCCCCTGCTGGAACTCAGCGTTTCTGAAAAACGAAGCCAGCGTAATTGATGTTGGGGTCTTCGATCCGCGCAGCCAGCACCTCGAAGCCCAGCTTGTCCAAGATGTAAGCGAACAAGTCGAGCGGGTAAGAGGTGGCGAAGGCGTGGCCGAGAGAGCGGCCGTAGCTGTCGATGGTCTTGGGCAGGTAGATCGGGTTCCCGTTGTCGTAGCGGATCTGGATGTAGCCCACTCCGCCCGATGCGAGCAGGGCGTGCACGCAGGCCAGGACTTCCAGCCCGTAGTGCTTGGAAGGAAAGTGTTGGAACACGGCAGTCGAGATGAACAGGTCCAAGGGTTCACCGACCTCCGTTTGCACGCTTTCGGGCGGGCCGCGCAGGACGAGCGGCCGAAACCTCGCCGACTGGTCGCCAAGACGTGCCGCACATTCGCCGAGGTTCTTGGCAGAGAGATCGACGGCGTACTGCACGCGCGATCGCGGAGCGAACTTGAACAAGTTGCTGCCGCCGCCGGGTCCCCACTCCAGCATGGCTAGCTCGTTCGTGTGCCAGCGCGCTTGGAACGTCGTCGAGAACAGCGGCAAGTAGCGAGACAACACCGCGTGCGTCTTCTCCCCGACCGCGTTCCAGTGCTCACCTTGGAAGCCCTGGCTCCCCTGCCAGTGCGAGAAGGACTCACGGTACTCTTGGTTGTCGCAATTTTCCCACACGTCCGCGATGATCCGGTTCTCTTCGCCGCGCTCTTTTCCCGAAGCCGCGAGGCTACGCGAAGCGACGAACCATTCTTCGCGCGTTTGCGCCCGCTGATTGGCTACGTACTCGCCGAGTTCGGCCGGCGTGACCATCTGCGTGGTCGGTCCCTGGGGGTGCGTGAATGCAGCTGACATGGCAGGCGATACGACGGCCAGAAGACGGGGGGCTTAAGGACAGTCAATTGCAGCTCGATCAACGGCGAAATTCCCAGCCAACCGGGCTCGAGCGAACCCTATGCAGCCGGAATGGCAGCGGTCGGGCCACGCTTACAGCCGCGTCATGGGTCGAGTTCACCATCTCGTGCGCAACCAATTCGTGCCGCGCCCTCTCGAAGAAGTGTTCGACTTCTTCTCCGATGCGTTCAATCTGGAGCGCATCACGCCGCCGTTTCTTGGCTTTCAAGTGATCACCCCGCCACCGATCGAGATCCGCAAGGGAACGCTGATCGACTACAGGCTCAAGCTGCATGGCTTGCCTCTGCGTTGGAAGACGCGCATCGAACGCTTCGAGCGAAACGTGTGCTTCGTCGACTTGCAGCTCCAAGGGCCGTACCGGCTCTGGCACCACTTACATGAGTTTCGAGCGGTCCCGGGGGGCACGGAGCTCGGCGACGTCCTGGACTACGAGTTGCCCTTCGGTCCCCTGGGCGACGTCGCTCACGCTCTCTTCGTTCGGCGCTCCGTCGAGCAGATCTTCGAGCATCGCCAAAAGGTCATCGCCGAGTTGTTTGGTTGAGGACCGTCGAGGAGGAGCCATGGAGCAGCCTAGCACTCGTCGCTAGCGCCGCTGCGTTCAGAACACGAAGAGTCTCGCGCTTCTTCGATGCTGTCGTTCATCACCCAGCGACGGGCTGAACGAGACTTGACCGCAGGATACGATCGCGTTAAGTGAACGGTGTTCACATGGTAGCGCGCATCCGCCTCGGAGCGAAAAAGGCCCCCCACCCGCGTCTCGGCGACGAGACGCGGGTGCAGTTGTTGGCGGCAGCTCGCGATCTGTTCCTGGAGTCGGGGCTTTCGGCCTTCTCGCTTCGTGAGGTCGCGCGACGCGTGGGGGTGTCTGCCGCCGCCGTCTACCGTCACTTCGATGGCAAAGAGGCGCTCGTCTTGGCCGCTTGCACCCAGGGTTTCCACCTTTTCTCCAGCTACCTCGTGCGGGCCCTGGGCGCGCCCGGACCGCTGCCGCGCCTGTTGGCGACAGGCGAACAGTACCGCCAGTTCGCCCTCGAAAATCCCTTGGACTATCGATTCATTTTCATGAGCCCGGCCGAGCAAGTAACGCACGGAGAGCCCAAGACTCTCGTCGACTGCGAACCCGAATTGCCTCAGGACACCACCTTTCACTTCTTGGTCGATCGTGTGCGCGAATGCATGGCGGCCGGCGCGCTCGCTCCGGGAGAACCCCAGCGCGTCGCAGTGCTCATTTGGGCGCACGTGCACGGGCTCGTCGCTTTGCGTTTGTCGGGGCACCTCCAACCCCTCGGCGACGACCAGGCCTTCGCCACGTTCTATCGCGACTCGGTGCAGGGGCTGCTGCGCGGGCTTGGGCCATGAGAGCTTTTTTTTCGAGCACTAAGTGAACACTGTTAACAAAAGGAGAGTTGAAATGACGACCTACAACCAACGCATGACGAGTGCAGCCAGCGGAGAGCAGATTGTGTTTCTGATCGGCATGCGGGTGAACCGCTGGTGGAAGGTTTGGCAATGGTGGCGCACGGCCGCCGCCATGCCGCG
Source organism: Polyangiales bacterium (assembly GCA_038324055.1). Classification (GTDB taxonomy): domain Bacteria; phylum Myxococcota_A; class Polyangia; order Polyangiales; family Polyangiaceae; genus NIC37A-2. Next base: position 6,326 of record JBBQHO010000168.1, read on the forward strand.
CATGCTGCGGGAACTCGCGCGGCAGCCAGAGCTCGGGCTCTTGGGCTCCGAGGCCTGGTTCGGTCGCACGACCCTCATGGTCACCTACTGGAAGTCGATGGACCACTTGATGGACTACGCGAAGCAGCGCGATGCTCAACACTTGCCCGCCTGGCGTGCGTTCAACAAGCACATCGGAACGAACGGTGACGTCGGCATCTGGCACGAGACCTACCGCGTGCACGCAGGCGATTACGAAAGCGTCTACGCCAACATGCCCCTGTTCGGACTTGGCAAAGTCGACGGGGTGCGTCCAGCGGTGGGCCGACGCGAAAGCGCCCGCAGTCGCTTGGCGGCACAGGGGGCCGATTGACCCGCAGACTCCCAGGCTCTCGGCGCGCGAGAATCGTCAACCGATGGGCCGCGAGCGCCTGAGGCTGCGGGAAAACGAGATGAAACCGAGGCTCTCGTAGAAGCCCAAGGCATCGGCGTTGAAATCGTACACGGCGAGTTCCAGGAAGCGCCCACGTCGCCCGACCATCCACTGCTGGACGTCGTCGATCAGGGCGCGACCATGTCCCCGTCGTCGCGCACCTGGCTCGACGACGATGGCTTCGATCACCACGTCCGGTCGGTCGCGGTGGAACGACGCCAGCGCGAAAGCCAGAACGTCCACTCCCAGGGCAACGACCGTCAGTCGGGTCGTCGCTTCGCCCAACGCAGCAAGCAGGCGACGATCGCGCTCCGTTGGCGAACGGCCGCGCTTGAGGCTCGGCTCGAACTCGGCGTGCTCACGATCAACCATTGCGTAGAGCCTACGTAGCGCCGGCATGTCGTTGGTTGTCGCCGGACGGATCTGGAGAGCTGCGAGTCGACCGACCATCTCGCTAGGATAGCGCAGCCTCAGCGATGCGCCCGGCGCGCTTGCACTCAGCGAAGCCGGGGGCGCGCGCGGCCTGACGGCCGCCTATTCGCGGCAAATTTCCCGCGGACCGAGGCTAGTCGCGCGATGACATGAAAAGGCGCAGGACGTACCAGAACATCAGCGCCACCGACGAGAACAGCGCCAAGGCTGCAGCGACGTGGCGATCTTCGGGATAGTGCCGCAGTACGTTCGAGGTGTCGTAGAGGATGGCGGCGCCGGCAAAGCCAACCATGGCGACGCTGAAGAACGTGCCCAAGTGAAAGCCGAAGATCAGCGATGCGCCGATCAGAACCAGCGCGACAATTCCGCCCCAGCGAAGCACGCCACCCAGGAAAGAAAAGTCCTTCTTGGTCTGCCAAGCGATGGCCGTGAGACCCGCGAAGCCCAGGATGGTCACGATGGCGGCGCTTTGGATGGCGCCAGGCGCGTACGCATTGGCCATGAACAAGAGCGGTACGAATACGATGGCTTGGGCCAGCACGTACGCGGACAGCGCGGCGATTTGCGCCGGCATGCTCTTGCTGTTGGCCGCGACGCGTGAGCCGAGCCAACTCACGAGCATGAACGCGCCCAAGACGATCAGCCAACTGCCGCCCATCATCGTCTTGGCGATGGGCTGGGCGAGGCCCGAGGTGAACAACCCGACCTCGATCGCCGCGAAGCCGCAGATGGCCAGGAACAGGGTATTGTAGGTTTTGGTGATGAAGCGCGCGCGGCGCTCGATAGCGGAATCGGTTGCGCCGTATCCGGCCTGGCTGATCGTGGACATGCCACTAGCGAAGCGCACGGCCGGTCGGGAGGCAAATAGCGGTCCCAAGTCGTCAGAATGGCCGAACGAATACTCATGCACGACGTGGGCGCGCCGTAGTGGCCGCGGGCGTCCTACTGCATTGGAATTGGCGTGCGCATGCCTGCGGGTATCACCCAAGTGGACGTTCATCGCGAAAGCTCCGTGAGCTTCGAGAGGCATCGGGGGATGGCGCTCTGGCAGGCTGCCTCGGGGCTGCTCGACGGATCGCGTTCGAAGTAGGTGAACCAGGCGCCTGCAGCGCAGAAACACGATTGCGCGCTGCATTGCGCGGACACGTTGAGTTCTTGCCCG
>JBBQHO010000169.1:0-8221 GCA_038324055.1 Polyangiales bacterium
TGCAGCGAGACTGGACGCTCGCTGCGGAGAGGCTCAGTGAGCTTCGTGCTCGGTGGCGAGCCCGATGTAGATGCAGGTGAGCAGCGTGAAAACGAGGGTCTGCACCAGCACGACCAAGCACCCAAGGACCATGATGGGAAGCGGAACCAGAACGGCGACGAGACCCAAGAAGATGGACAGGATCAAGTGATCCACTGCCATGTTCAGCATGAGGCGAATGGCTAGCGTGATGGGGCGCACGCAGAGCGAGATGATCTCGACCGGGAAGATAAGCCAAGCCAGGTACCAGGCGGGCCCCATCAAGTGCTTGATGTAGCCCATGCCCTGCTCCTTGAGCCCGTAGAGGTTGAACAGCACGAACACGACGAGCGCGCAGCCGGCCGTGATGTTGAGGTTGCTGGTCGCCACGGGCATACCGGGCAGGAGCGCCATCGCGTTCGAGAAGAAAACGAAGATCGCGGCGGTGCCGATGATGGGGAAGTACTTTTTGGCGCGCTCCGCATCCATGACGCTCTTGGCCAGCTCGTAGAAGTATTCGAGGAAGGCCTCGGCAAAGGTGCGGGCCGTGAGGCTCTCTTCGGGAATGACGGCTTGCTCACCGTGGATCTTGCCGCGCACGCCGACGGCGAAGAGCAGCACCAAGATCATGACGAACAACGAAGCAGCGAGCGGCTCCCACGACTGCCAAGTGGGCGCCTCACCACCAATGAAGGTCGCGCCCAGTTGGTGCGCATTGTGCTCGAGCGTGTCCTTCACGTAGGCGAGCGCGAGAGTGAGCCAAGTAGAATGTTCAGGCATGATCGGTCTCCTTCACGACGGAAGGCTCGGACGGAACGAAGAACGTTCCGGCAATGAAAATTCCCAGCGGTAAGGCGCCGAAACCGGCAGCCAGGCCCAGCGGCATCACCCAGCCACTCTTGACGAGCAGGAAGGTCGCGCCCAAGAGGCATATGAACTTGAGTAGCGCCACGCCCGCCCACTTCGTTTGCGCGCCGCCCAGGAGGTTCTTCACCGCGCGACTCAAGACCCACAAGTTGAGCAAAGCGACCGCGGCGCCGATGAAGACGGACCCACCTGCAACGAAGCCCTGGTACCAAAATCCCAATCCCGACAGCACGGCGCCCACGACCGCCACGGCGCCGTAGGCGCGCGACAGGAGCAAGTCATCGGTGTTCTTGGGTGTCATCGAGGTACTTTTCGCGAGCTTCTCGGGCTTGTTGTTCTTCGCGTTCGGCGTCGCGGTTGGCCCGCTGCAGAGCGCGGTAGAGAAACCGTCCTGCGGCGATCAGGCCGAACACGAACCAAAGGGCCGTGAGCCATCCGCCACCGTGAAACTTCTTGTCGAGCCACTGCCCGATGAAGAGTCCAACGACGACGCTCAGAGCGATTTCGAGACCAACTGTCGAGTAGGCCCCGGCGGATTTCCAGTGTTGTTGCACTCCTGCCAACGGGACCGGGGCTGCCGATACCACGCTGATCGGCGTGGGGTCAAACCCATCGACCCGCTTCCACGGCTACAGCCGCGTGCTCGCGCGTGACTTCAAAAAGGCTGCGAGCGCAGGCACCAGCGCCCGGGCGGCCTGGGCACGGTGGCTCATCAGGTTCTTCTGTTCGAGCGAGATTTCAGCCGTTGTGCGCCCCGGTTCGGTCAACGCTTCGAACAACACATCGTAGCCGAATCCGCCTGCGCCGCGTGGCGCCTCGACGATGCGTCCCTCGAGCACACCGGACGCCTGGGCCACACGCATCGGTCCGTCGGGGCCTGGAACGGCCAAGGTCAAGACGGCGACGAAGCGCGCCGTTCGACGCGCCGTCTCGACCCCCGAGAGTTCGCGCAAGAGCAGGGCGTTGTTGGCTTCGTCGTTGGCCCCGACACCAGCGTAGCGCGCCGAGTGAACACCTGGTCGACCAGCAAGCGCGTCGACCTCGAGGCCACTGTCGTCGGCCAACGCAGGCAGATTCGTGGCCGCACAGACCTGCATAGCCTTGAGCCACGCGTTGTCGGCGAAGGTCAGGCCGGTCTCGTCGACCTCGAACCCGACCGGCACCAACTCTTTCATGCTGACGAGTTCGAGCGACGGCTGATCGAACAGCGCCGCGAGCTCCCTGACCTTGCCGGCGTTGCCAGACGCCAAGACGATCCTTTCAATCATGCTGTTCTCGCGCGCGGCACCGGCAAGGCGATGGTGAAATGCGAGCCGCCGCCTGTGCGCGGAAGGTACTGGAGACTCCCGCCGTGCGCTGCAGCGATCTCGCGCGTCACCCCCAAACCCAGCCCGGTGCCGTGCTCTTTCGTGGTGAAGAACGGATCGAACAGGCTTTCGACCTCCGCCTCTGGCACCCCGGGCCCGTCATCCTCGACGTCGATGAGCACCAAGCGGTCATCATGCCGAGCGCTCACTTGGATGCGCCCGCCTTCAGGTAGGGCTTCACGCGCGTTCCGCACAAGGTTGTAGAGCGCTTGCCGCAGCTGCCCCTGATCCACTTCGACCCAGGGCAGCGAGTCGGCGATGTCGACAATCAAAGCGATGCCGTTGCGCTCGACTTCGCGTCGCATGAACTCGGTTGCACTCCGTAGCAGCGGACCCAGATCGCACTCTTCGAGCTCGGGCGCCTTGCGACGTGCCATGGACAGGTACTGGTCGCTGAGGGCGCTCAAGCGCTGCACCTCTTGACCGATCGCGCGCAGCAACGCCCGCGCTTCGTCGGCAGGCCCCGCTAGTTCTTCTTCTAGCAAGTCCAGGTTGAGCGCGATCGACGACAGCGGGTTGCGCACTTCATGCGTGACGTGAGCGGCCATCTTGCCGATGGCGGCCAGGCGTTCCGCAGCCAGCAACTTCTCGCGTGCGTCCCCAATGGCTCCGACCATGCCTTCGAACGTGGCTGACAGCTGACCGATCTCGTCGGGTGAGTCGATCACGGGCCGCGCCGACAGATCACCAAGAGCAACGGCCTCCGCACGCCGGGTCACCAGCGCAATCGGCGCAACGACGCGACGCGCGTACAGCGCCATCAGGGCTCCCACCAGAACGGTCAACGAGCCCACCAGCACCAGCAGCCAAAGCGCCGTCCTCTCCCTCACTCGGGCCGCATCGACGATGCCATCCATATGAGCGGTGAGCCGTGCTTCGAGACGCCCGAGCGCCCGCTGAACGCGCAGCCCGCGCCGGACCAACTCATCGCGCAGAACGCGTGCGCGCACGCCGTCATCGCGCGCCAAGGCCTCGAACAAGCTGCCAACTTCGGCTTGATCCGGCCGCAAGAGTTGGTCGACCAAGCCCAGATCGGCCAACACGTCGCGCCGCACCGACAAACTCGATTCCTCATTGAACGTTCGGCTGAGCGCGCTCTGTACCTCGGCGAATTTTTTGGGGCGACCGATCGAAAGCGCCGTCTCGAACCAGACGCGAATGTCCGCCGGATTCCCTGCTGTGGTCACGTGATTCAGCTGCGTGTTCCAAGTGTCTTGGTTCGAGACCAGGTCACGCACCGAAAGCGCGAGGGGCAGATAGCTGCCACGGAGCAGTTCTGTCTCGCGCACGGCGGCCCGAAAGGTCCAGACGCTCCAGGCCGACGCGCTGGCAAAGACCAAGAGCACGACCGCGTACGAGAGAACGATACGCGACGCGACCGAGCGCACCTGCCTCATGAGCGCTTGCCCGGTCGCTTTGCTCGCGAGCCGATCCGCGCCGAGACCTTTTTCTTGGCAGACGAGGTCGCGGCGCGCGGCTTGGCGGAAGTCTTTTTCTTGGTCGGGGTCGTCGGGCGCGGCTTGGCGGCCTGTTTCGGGGTCGTCGGGCGCGGCTCTACGGCCTGCTGGGTCAGGGTCGCCGGGCTCTTGACCTTGCGGGCGGTGTTCTTGTCGTCGCCGCCGAGTACTGCATCTGGCAAGCGGATGCGAAAGCAAGCGCCGCGCGTCGAAGGCGCGAGCTGGATCGAACCTCCATGTTCCTCGACGATGCGTTTGACAATCGCCAGCCCGAGCCCAGTGCCGTCGCGCTTGCCGCTCGTCACGAAAGACTGAAACAGCTGCGGCGCGATCTCTTCGGGAATGCCGGGGCCGTCGTCGTTGACCTCGAGTTCCAAGGTCGGCCCCTCGGCGCAGGCGCGCAGGGTCACACGTCCCCCGCGCGCACCGAGCGCCTCAGCCGCGTTGCGTACCAAGTTCTGCAACGCCCGCGTGATGCGTTCGGAGTCGAAATGTACGACTAGCTTCCGCTGGGCAGCGATCTCGAGCGTGACGCCCTTGCCCGCCAGCTCCTTTTCGAGCTGCTCCTTGAGCTCGCTCAAGAAGTGGTCGAGCAAGACGCGGCGAGCGAACACCCGGGTTTCGCCGCGTGCAAACGCGAGAACTTCGCGTTGCATCGCACCCAAAGCGTGAAATTGTTTGAGAATTTCTTTGGCCTGCTCAGTACGCGTGGCCTTGTCTTTTGACTCTTCCATCAGCTGCACGTAGCCGCTGATCACCGTGAGCGGGCTCTTCAAGTCGTGCACGACCTGAGACAGAAGGCGCCCAATGCTCGAGAGACGCTCTTCGCGCTCACGCGCACGGTTGGTGTTGAACAAGCGCACAGCGGTCGACACGTTGGCACTGACGAGCCGAAGCAGGCCGAGATCTTCGGCCGTAAACGGCCCGCCTCGCTTGTCCAAGAGACCCAGCGCGCCAAGTGAACGTTCGGCGCCCTCGAGCGGCTCGCCGATCATCGAGCGAACGAACGAGACACCCGAGACCACCAGCGACTGATCGGTCACGTCAAGCTGGATCGGATGACCCGTGGTCAAGACGGCGCTCAGGACGCTCTCGCGCAGCTCGACCATGCTGGTCTTGAAGACTCCCGCTTCTTCCCGTATCTCGCCGGGTTGTCGGAGCGTGCGCGTGAGGGCGAACTGCACGGCTGTTTGCGCGCCTTCCTCGGACAGCACCAGGACGGCGCCCTCAGCGTTGCAGGCTCGAGCCAGACGCTCGAGGACGGCCCGGCCCAGTTCTTCGAGCGAATGGGCTTGTGCGGTCGAGCGCTCGAGTTCGAACAACAGCTCCAGATCGCGCACACGCCGCGTCAGCTGCTCCTGCGCTTGTTGCAGTTGTTGGTTCTTGCGGATCAGCGTCACGAGCAAGCGCGAGTTGTCGATGGCGATGGCGGCTTGCTTGGCCAACACCGACAAGATCTCTTCGTCGTCTTCGGAGAACTTGCCGTCGCCGCGCTTGTTCAGGGCGACGAGTACGCCGATCGTCCGGCTCAGGTTGTTCTTGAGCGGAGTCAAGAGGACGCAGCGTGTGGTAACGCCCAACGCGGCGTCCCACTCGGCCACCTGCTTTTCCCGAGTCATGTCGTCGACACGCGCGCTGCGTCCTGTGCGCGTCACGGTGCCCAGCAGGCCATCGCCGAGCGGCAATCGGACCGGTTCGTCGCTCCCCGGCGAGGCTCGACTCACCAGCTCGCGCTTGCGCTCGTCGAGCAAGAAAAGCACCGCGCGCTCGGCTTCGACCAGATCCGTCAGCTTGCCGAGCACCAGTTCGAGTAGCTCGTCGAGTTCGAGTGACGCCCCGAGTGCACCGGCCACCTCGCGCAGCGCCTTTGCCACGCGCGCCTCACGATGCAGAAAACGCGACATCGCAGCTGGAGATTGCTTCCCCGGGGTCTGTTGAATCCGCCGCGCCGCCACTCGGCGCATTCGACCACAGCCGGGCGAAGCGGGTCCACCTTTTCCCGCTTTGCGTGGGCTGTCTGGCTCTGATTAACTAGCGAAGCGATGGCCTTGAAACAGCTGCAACTCCACGTCCGGGGCCGAGTCCAGGGCGTCTTTTTTCGCGCTTCGACGCAGCGCGAAGCGCGGCGCCTCGGCCTGTGCGGTTGGGTAAAGAACCGTCCCGACGGCTCGATCGAGATCTTGGCGGAGGGCGAAGAGTTGAGCATTCGCGAGCTACACGGTTGGGCGCAAAAGGGCCCAACCGCAGCCCGAGTCGATCGAGTCGACACTCGTTGGCGTGGCTACACCGGCGAGTTTGCCGACTTCCGCATCGTCGAATGAAGCGACGCTTCCGCCGCCCTCTCGGCGTGTTGTTACTGGCTCTGTCCGCCACCCAGCTCGCAGTTTCCGTCGAATCCGACGATCGCGAGAACAGCGCGCAAGCGCCCTCGCGTCCGGCGGACATGCCGCTCTCTCTCTTGCCCGAGCCCCCGCCACTCGAGCTGCCGGCGCCGCGTCCGGCATCGCTCGAAGCCATCGACGCAATCCTGAGCCGCATGGTCTCAGCCGAGCCGACCGTGCGAGAGCATGCAGTCGGCGAGCTGCTGGAGGTGCGCCCCGACTGGGCCTCGGGGCTCTCGCGCCGACTCGATCGTTTGGCCGAACGCGCTGACAAGCCGGCCATGCGCTCGCTATTGGAGCGACTGCGCTCACGCAAGAAGAAGCAGGGCCAGAATGACGACAACGACGAGGGCGGAGGCGACTACCTCGAACTCGCTCTCGCCTCGCCCGACCCGGCTTCGGCCGTATGGCGCGACCTGGTTCAGCTCCTTTCAATCAGCCATATGTTGCGCAACGTCGGAAGCGCCGACGCCGTGCGCGAGATCATTCGCATTTACGTGCGCTTCGGCGAGTTCACGCGCGTCCACGTGCAGCGCGAGCTCGCGTTGCTGGGTGACCGACAGGTTGCCGGACTGCTGGAGGCCGAGCGACACCAAGCGCCGAAGATCGCTAGCTGGGCGCAAAAGCGTCTCGATCTCTTGGGCAAGGCCATCGCGCACGAGGCCGTGCGCACCAAAGACCAGGCCGCACTGGCCGACATTCTAGTCGCGCTCGGCCGCAGCCGTGATCCGGACGCCGGCCGGGTGTTGATCAGCTTCGCCTCGACGGAGAAATCGCAAGTGCGGACGGCGGCACGCCAGGGGCTGGCGCTCTTGGGCGAAGTCGGAGCTTGGCAGTTGCGCGACGCCTACCAAGACACAACGGGCAAACAGGCACCGCGCGATTGGACCTGGAAGCGAACGGCGCGCGAACTCTTCACTGAGTTCGATCGACTGCGCTCGTCCAAAGTCTTCGAACTCTACGAAGTCGCGCACCAAGCCGAGGGCAAAGGCGATTTGGACGCAATGAGCCGCGGCTACGATCAGGTTCTTGCTCTCAGCCCCCTGTTCGAACAGCGCGAGGCCATGGCCGAAGGCTACGCGAAGTTCGCGCAGTTGAAGAAGGACCAGAGCCCCGAGCTGGCCATCTCGGCGCTTCGTCGCGTCGAGCGCATTGCCAAAACGGACGCCGAACGCGCGAAAGCAGAGAGCCTGCGCCACGTACTCGAGGCTCGAATGCTAGCCCAGCAGGGCGTCGTGGACCGCGGGTTGCTCGACAAAGCCATCGCTCTCGATCCCGAAAGCGCCGACGCGCGGGACGCTCTCGATGCGAGTGCGCGCCCGGCCCAGCAGGCCGTCGCCTACGTGCGCTACCTGCTGGCCGCTGGCATCGCTGGGCTATCTCTCGCTGGCGGTGGCTACATCGCGTGGATGACCTGGCGCCGCCGCCGCCGGAACGGTTCGGCCGGCGAAGAGACCGCATTGGCTCCGCCGAGCATCGATTCAACGACTCTGCCTAGCGCAAGCGAAGCGCCGCCTCCGGTCGAACCCGCTTCAGCGGAGCAAAGCGACTCGGCCCATTCACCGTCTGAGACCGCTCCTGATTCTGGGCGAGGCTGAACACCTTTTCGACGCGCTGAGCGCGCGCTCTCCAGGCTTGCCTCCCCACGAACGCGAAGAGTCCCGGGACTTCCCGAGACTCTTCGTGGCGCCGCGAGTGGCGTTGGACGAAAGAGAGAATTACTTCTCTTCGCCTTCGACCGCAGCCTTGGCCTTTTTGGCGGGAGCCTTCTTGGCTGCCTTGGGCTTCTCGTCGCCGTCATCGCTCTTGGCTGCTGCTGCCTTGACGGGTTTCTCCGCGATCTCGGCCTTCTCGTCGCCGCCTACCAGCTCGATGATCGAGATCGGTGCGTTGTCGCCACGGCGGTTGCCTACCTTGATGATGCGCGTGTAGCCGCCGGGACGATCCTTGAAGCGTGCCGCCAGCTCGATGAACACCTTCTCGATCAGATCGATCTTCTTGGCGCTGTCGCCGGCGCCGGTGACTGCAAAGCGCTGGAGGAACTTGGCGACCTGGGCCTGGGCTGCATGGCGACGTGCGCGATCAGCCAAGCTCAGCTTGTCGTGGGGGGTGTAGGCCACCGCACCCAGGC
>JBBQHO010000170.1:0-8050 GCA_038324055.1 Polyangiales bacterium
CGTGGACAAGCCCGGCGGCGCCGAGTCGTGGCTCTACGAGCCCAGCGGTCCCGCGTTTTCAGCGGCCGATCGGGCCTATGAAAAAGCTTGGGGTCGTCCACTCGTCCAGATCGGCATAGGTGGCTCGATCCCGTTCGTCGCACTGTTTGGTCGGCGCTACGCGGACCTGCCTTTGATCTTGAACGGCGTCATGGACCCTCAGACGGGCGCGCACGGTCCGGACGAGTCGCTGCACCTGGGGGTCTTCAAGAAGGCTATTCTGGCCAACGTCTATCTGTACGAAGAGCTAGGCCTACTCCGGCCGACCGGCTCGTAAGGTTGCAGCGAATCTTCAAGACTGTCGCAGGCATGAACTGCGTGTCGGCTTGCGTCGACGGACACGCTTCCACCGTGGCCGCTGCAGCGCTGCTGCAAGCGACGGGAAAGGCTTGTCTTTTTTTGTCGACAGCCGTGGGCGGGCAGTGAAAGTGAACCCTTAACCTTGAAAGGGCTTCCACGGGGCAGTACGTGCTCTGCACGGTCCTGCATTTGCCGGATCAAGGAAGACTTGAGGGAACGATGAAGGCAATTCGAGGGCTGAATGCTTTGGTAGTGTTTGCTTGTGCTGGCGCGTGCGCCACGTCGAACGAACCGGATGGCGGCTTTGGAACCGGCGGAACCGGCGCGGGCGTCGGTGGAACGGCTGCGGGCGCAGGTGGTACCGTTGCGGGCGCCGGTGGCACGGTCGCGGGCGCAGGCGGTACCGTTGCGGGCGCTGGTGGCACGGTCGCGGGCGCTGGTGGCACGGTCGCGGGCGCCGGTGGCACGGTCGCGGGCGCAGGTGGCTCGACGGCGGGTCAAGTCGACAGCACGTTCGCAACAGACGGTTACGGCACCTCGGGCGCGTGGAGCGGCTACCTGTTCACGGCGAACGATGCAATGACCACCGTCAGCCCCGCTTGTCCGACGCCTTGCTTCGTCGGCGCCGGTGCCAAGCTTTGCGCTTCGGGTAGCGTTGGCGCCACTTACGGCTCGTTCGCGATGATCGGCTACAACGTCAATCAGAACGTTTCTGGGACGGCTCCTGCGACGTGGACTACCACCGGCACGGGCATTTCCGTGAACGTCAGCAATCCCGGCCAGACGTCCATGCGCATCAAGGTGACCGTCGGTACGACCGACTATTGCACCGACTTGAGTACGGCGGGTGGCGCGCAGACGAAGGTTTGGGCGGACTTCAAGACCATGTGCTGGGGGACAGCGGGCGTGGTTTTGCCCGCAGGGTCGGCCATCACCTCCGTGGCTCTGCAAGTTCCGGGCACCGAAGCCGCAGCGACGCCCTATAACTTCTGCGTCGTGAATCTCGCTCCGATGTGATCGATGCGTGGGTCAGTCCGGCGCCGGCATGGCGCCGGACTTTCCTGCCACCCACGCTGAGCGACGACAAGCGCTTTCGAGCGCAACGTCGAGCGCGCTCCCGTTCAGTATCTCGACCGCCAGTGTCGCCGTGAAGGCGTCGCCGGCTCCGACGGGGTCGATGCCGGACGATGCGAAACCTGGATGCTCCACGTTGCCGCTGCCTGTGCAGAGCGCGGCTCCGCGCGCGCCGCGCGTTACGGCGATGAGCTGGTGGGGCCTTTGGGCCAACAGCCAGTCGACTGCGTCAGGGACGTCGAGCGCATGCGCAAGCCACGCGAGTTCGTCCTCGTTCAGTTTGACGACGTCGGCGCGTTCGATCGAGCGGAGCACGAGACCCAGATCGACGAACGGCGGGCGTAGGTTCACGTCGAACACCAGCAGTGGGCGCGCCTCCGTGAAGCCGTCGAGGATTTGGAAGAGCGCCGTCCGTGCGACTTGGTGACGCTGCGCCAAGCTGCCGAAGCAGAAGGCATCGACGCAAGTGAGGCGCGCGTGCGCTGCTGCATCGACGCTGATGAAGTCCCAGGCCGCGTGAGGCTCGATGACGAATTGGGGGCCGGCCGATGTCAGGGTGACTGTCACCGTGCCCGTTGCGTGCTCCTGATCCGTGCCGACCTGGCTGACGTCCACTCCGCGACGTTCGAGCTCTGCCCGCGCCTCGCGGCCGAGTGCATCGTTGCCGACCCGACTGACCAGCGTGCTCTGGGCGCCGAGAGCGCGGGCATGGAACGCCACGTTGGCCGGGGCGCCGCCCAAAAGACGCGCCTTGGGGTAGACGTCCCACAAGAGTTCGCCAAAGGCGGCGAGTCGAACCGGGCGCTCGCTTGCGAGCATCGCCGGGTGCGCGTAAGCCGGGGCCCCCATGACCATGGACGTCTTCGACATCGTCGCCGTGATGTTGGGCATTTTTTTCACGATCCGAAAGCTCGATGCCCAATCGCGCCGGCCCGAGGAGTTCGCGCACGTGCAGCCCCAGGCTTTCCTGGCTTGGCAGAGTCGTGAGGTTCGGGTCTATGCCTTGGCCGTCTGGGGCTGCTTTCTCAAGGTTTTCGTCGACTTGGGCTTTACCTTTTTCGTCGCCGAGCACCTCGAGTCGGGGCTCGTGCGCATCATCGGCGCCACCATCGATCTGTCGTGGCTCGCCTTGGTCCTGGTGTCGCTCGTGCGAGCCACCAGCACGCGCAAAGAGCGCCAGCGTCTGGGCATCGTGTTGGGGGGCCTCGTCGTCAGTGGGCGTGACGAACAGCGCGACGACGACGAGTGAGCCATTTGTGGGCCGCCTCGCCTTTTGGCGACGGAGTCGAGCCGCTGGCCCGTTGAAGGCTCAGTCGCCGTTTGTGGGGGAAGTCGGGCCGGGGCAAGCCCGTACGCTGCTTTGTGACATCGCCCTCGGAAGTCCTCTGGATCTTGCTCAGCCCGCGCCTGCGCGCTTCGCGCTCGAACGCCCAGCCGCAGCGCGAGGCGACGCTGGCGGGCTACTCGGGCAGTCCGGCCTCCGAGCCTGGGCTCGAGCTGGTCCCGCGCTTCAGCGGCCGGCTTGCACTTCGACCAGCCCAGGACTCGGTGGTTCGGTTTCGAGCGGGCGCAGGACGAGGCAGCGCTCGATTCCAGCCTTGAGCGCCGGATCCGCCTCTTTGGGCAAACGGGGGTGGCCCATGACGTTGGTGAAGAGGCGGTCCCAAGTCACGCCCAACGGATCAGCGCCCAGTACATTGAAGCTGAGCCACACGAACATGGCCCGGCCCTTCAAGTTCTCGTAGGGCACGCCGGCGCCCAGGCCGTGGCGCCACAGCCGTGAGTCGTGCGAGCTGTTGCGGTTGTCGCCCATCACCCAGAACTCGCCGGCGGCCACGCGAAACGGCCCTTGCTCGCGCACGGTGTGCTCGCTGGGTTCACCTTCGTAGAGCGTCAAAAACGATTCGTCGCCCAAGAACTCGATGAACAACTCGCCGCTCTTCGTGCTTGCTCCGTACTCGTCGGCGAACTCGTAGATGCCCACCCGACAGTTGGGGACGCGCCAGCCGTTGATGATGGGGTGGCCGTTCTCTGCCTGGAGCACGTCGCCGGGTAGCGCGATGACCCGCTTGATGAACGCATCCGTGGGGTTCTCGGAACCGGGCGGCATGAAGACGACGATGTCGCCGCGCTCGGGCGGCAGGTCCTCGAAGATGCGCCGCTGGGTGAAAGGGAGGGTGGGACCGTAGGTGAACTTGTTGACGAAGATGTGGTCCTGGATCTGCAAGGTCGGCAGCATCGAGCCGCTTGGGATCTTGAAGGCCTCGACCAAAAAGGCCCGCAAAATCAAGGCCACGCCGACGGCAATCACGATCGACTCGCCGTACTCGCGCAGTTCGCCGCGCTGCCACGGACCCAGGCTCTTGCCGCTCTGGGTCAGCGCTGCCTCGTAGGCATGGTCAAAGGCTGCGAGCTCGAAGGTCGGCAGCGCCATGACCGCCCCCAGCTGCTGCATGGCGCCTTCGAGTTCTGCGCGTGCCTCGACCGAGAGCTTTTGCCGCACTTCTTTGTCGTGTTTGCGCAGCAGGTGAGCGACCTCGTCGAGGAGCTGGCCGGCATGCTCGTATTCGCGCCGGCGATTGCGCGGGAGACCCGCTCTGCCCGCCATCCCCAGTCGCTCGGCCCACGGCAGCGAATACCGAAAATGGTAGAAGAGCATCTCGTAGAACGTGAAAAACACGATGATGGCCGGCACCTTCTGGTCCTGGACCAGATAGCGCAGCTGCCCCCAGGAGCCCTCGGGAAACGAGTTGTCGCCGGCGGCCAGCAGCGAGACGGTCAGGGTGGCGAGGGCGAGCGGGATCACCACGAACCAAAGCGGCCAGAACACCAGGCGGTAGATCTTGCTCTTCACGTACAGTCGTCCTTGAGCGCCAGCGAGGACGGAGCCTTGCGGCGCCGTGTGCCTCGAGGGCAGCGCCCATCTAGCATCGACCGAGGTCTCGGCCCAAGCCCGGACCCCCAATCAGGGGGAGGCGGGTCCCACTTGCACCAAGTAGTCCACACGGGCCGGTAGACCGTCGCTACCCGGCGCGGTCTCGCCGAAGGCGGCGGCGTGGTCAAACACCAAGAAATAGTCCCCGGCCGCCACCTTGAGTTCGCTCTTGAACGGAGCGGCGCCCGAGACCTGCGCCGAAAACGCGACGTCGTGGTCGAGCGGGGCCGCGCCGCGCTGGGTGACGTAGCGTTGAACCAAAGCCGCATCGGGGCCTGCGTGCACGAGGGCCACGTCGATGGCCTTGGTGCCGTCGATGGCGAGCGTGACCGTCAACGACTCGCCCGCCTCGACATGCAGACGTCCCAGGTAGTCTTGCTGCTCTCGAAAGATCTCCGTGCGGCCGTTGGCCAGAGTGCGCTTGGGTGAGGACAAGACGGTGAACGGACGAAATGGCAGCTCGCCGGCTGCGATCAGCCCGAGGCCGAAATCCGTGTGCCCGTCCGCATCATAGCGAATGACCGTGAAGCCCCGTCCGAGCTGCGCGTCGATGATGGCCTTGCCGACTTCCACCTCGCTCACGCCGGCCACGTCCATGACCGCCTCGGTCAGCGAACTCTCGGTCATGAGCAGGCCGAAATCGCTGGTATCGACGTGAACCGGCCGGAAATAGACGTAGAGCGCGTCGTCAGCCAAGCGGAAATCCGGTGCCAGTTCGAGTAAACCTTGCGCGCGGAACCCCATGCGGCCCGTGCCGACCGTCCAAGCGTAGCCCTTGCCACCAAACTGCACGAGCACGCTGTTGCGCGCCACCTCGTCAATCGTCTTGGTCTGACAGCTGTCGGCGAAGAATCGGCCGATCACCGGCTGGTCGTCGGCCAGACGTAGCGGCGTTCCGTTCTGCAATAGCTCGCGACAGAACTCGGCCATGCCGAAGCGCAGGATATCGAAGCGTAGCGACTTGTTGCCCGGATCGTTGACGATGCCCGCGCCAACGACGGCGACCGCTGCCTTGCCTGCGCCCGGGTCGATGCGGCAGCTGGCCAAAAACCCACCGAGCGTGGCGAGCAGACAGGTTTGCGTGACGAGGGAACGAAGGCGCAAATGCATGGCGGCAGGTGAGATATACACCGAGCGCCGGCCCATTGTCCCGAGGAGCCCAGCCTGTAGTCTCGCACGCGTCATGCGAGTCTCCGTCCTTGGAGCAGGCGCCTGGGGCACCGCTCTTGCTCGGCTTCTTTCGGAAGCTGGAACCGATACGCTGCTCTGGTCGTGGCAGGCCGAGCACGCTGAGGCGATGCGCGCAGCCCGGACCAACGACCGGTTCTTCCCGGGTTTCGAATGGGGCCCCGAGCTGAGCGTTACCTCTGATCTTGCCCAAGCCGCGCGCCACGCCGAGATGCTCGTGCTGGTCGTGCCATCCCACGCCTTGCGCGGGACCTTGCAGCTGCTTCAGCCCTTCCTGAGCCCGAACGTGCAGCTGATCTCGGCGTCCAAGGGCATCGAAGTCGAAAGCCAGAAGCTGATGACCGAGGTGATCGTCAGCGTCCTCGGTCCCGAGTTGCGGGAGCGCACCGCCGTGCTTTCTGGGCCCAGCTTTGCGCGCGAAGTGGCGCTCCGAGTGCCGACCAACCTGGTGGCCGCGGCCCACGGGCTCGAACTCGCGCGCTCGGTTCAAGAGCTGTTCTCGCGCGACTGGCTGCGCGTCTACACCAGCCAGGACCCGATTGGCGTCGAGGTCGGCGGCGCGCTCAAGAACGTCGTGGCCATCGCGGCCGGAGCCTCGGACGGATTGGGACTCGGAGAGAACACGCGGGCGGCGCTCATTACGCGCGGCATTGCGGAAATGTCGCGTTTGGCCACGGCCCTGGGCGGACAGCCGCGCACGCTGGCCGGACTGTCCGGCATCGGCGACTTGGTGCTCACTTGTACCGGCGAATTGTCCCGCAACCGCACACTGGGCCAGCGTCTCGGCCAAGGCGTGCCGCTCGAAGAAGCCCTCGGCAAAAGCGATGGCGTGGCCGAAGGCTACTGGACGGCCAAGAGTGTCCACGATCTCGCGCAAAGCCTCGACATCGATCTTCCCATTTGTGGAGCCGTCCACTCCGTCCTGCACCAGGGCCGTTCCCCCCTGGACGCGCTTCGCACTCTCCTTTCGAGGCCCTTGCACGGCGAGTGGGAGTGACGGCGCGAGTCTGGTAGCGTCTACGAATGACGGGGGTCTAGCGCCGCCGCACGCGTTCACTTTGACTTATGGCGACCGTTCGTTACTTCCCGCCCAGCAGCGCGCCCCAGTTGTTTACGTTGCACAAGCCCGTCACGACCATCGGACGAGCGCTCGGCAACGACATCCATCTGCCCAACGCCACGGTGCATGCTCACCACGCGCAGATCGTCTTCAACGGCCGCGATTTCCAGCTCGAAGAAGTCGACAGCTCCGCCCAGATCACCATCAACGGCAAGAAAAAGCGGCGCTCGCGCTTGGCCAATGGCGACCGGCTCTGCCTGGGCGACGCTCAGGTGTCGTTCAGCATGTTCAGCGAAGTGCCGCTAGCTCGATCCGAGTCGGATGCGCCGCAGTCGGGCAACGAGATCGTGGGCTTTCGTCGCCTGCACGAGTTCAGCGAACGATTGATGTCGTCCGAGAGCGTCGATCAGCTGCTCGAGGTGCTGTTGGTCGCGGTGCTCGAGCTCACGGGCGCCGCACGCGGCATGGTGCTCTTGGTCGATACCGGTGAAATCCAGGTGCGGGCCAGTCGCAACGTGAATAGCGCGCTGCTTGCGCCTGGAGGGCAGGGCATCAGCGACAGCATCGTGCGCCAAGTGGTCGAAACCAAGCGACCGGTGATCGTCAGTGACGCGCTGTCTGACACCACCTTCGGCACGAGCGAGAGCGTGATCGCGCTGCAGCTGTCCAGCGTCATGTGTGCCCCCTTGCTCAGTCGCGGCGAAGTGATCGGCGCGCTCTACGTTGCCAACGACGAGATCAAGAGCTTGTTCGAGCGTCGCCAACTCGACCTGCTGACCGTGTTCGCGGGGCAAGCGTCGCTGCTGCTCACCAACGCCATGCTGGTGACGGCCCTGAGGGCCGACAAGCAGAAGCTCGAGGCCGATCTGGTCGACAAGCGATTCGGCGAAATCATCGGTTCTTGCGCGTCGATGATGGAGGTGTACCGCAAGCTGACCAAGGTGGCTGCCACCGACATCAGCGTGCTCATCACCGGCGAGACCGGCACGGGCAAAGAGCTGATCGCACGCGAGATCCATCGACGCAGCGAGCGCGTCGAAGGGCCATTCGTGACCGTCAATTGCGGCGCCATCCCTGAAAATCTCATGGAGAGTGAGATGTTCGGCCACGTGAAAGGCGCGTTCACCGGCGCCATCGCCAGCCGGGGCGGCAGGTTCCAGCAGGCCAACGGCGGCACCTTGTTTCTCGACGAAGTCGGCGAGTTGCCGCTCCAACTGCAGGTGAAGCTGCTGCGCGCCCTGCAAGAGCGCATGGTGACGCGAGTCGGCGATAGCCGGCCCGAAAAGCTCGACATTCGGGTGGTGGCCGCTACCAACCGCAATCTCGAAGACATGATCACCGTCGGAAGCTTCCGCGAAGATCTTTACTATCGCCTCAACGTCGTCAATTTGTGGCTGCCACCGCTACGCGATCGTGGCGACGACGTGTTCATCATCGCCAAGGCGCTCTTGTCC
>JBBQHO010000171.1:0-8014 GCA_038324055.1 Polyangiales bacterium
GAACGTGGCCTCCAGAAATTCCTGCTCGGGCTTGGGGTAAGTAACCTTCTCGAGTTCGGCGATGCGCTCTTCGTACTCGACGCCCTGGTGCTTCAGCTCGGCCATGCGCTGCGTCTTCAGCTTGTCGACTTGCTTGCGCAGAATGATGTTGGGGTTTTCCAGGATGGACTCGACGACCGTCAGTACGAGCAGCGCGTAGGAGCGGTCCTCGCGATCCAAGCTCTCGATGGCCTGGACGGCATAGAGGCTGAGCGCGTGGTGGAGCGAAAAGTCCTGCTGCAGGTCGGCCTGCACGCGCAGACCCTCCGGAGTGAATTCGATGATGTGCGCCTCGACCAGGGCGCGAAACAGCTGAAAAGCCGTCTTGCCGTGGCGCTTGCGCTGCACCCGGGTTTCGTGGCTGTCGCCGATCAAGCGCTTCATGGCGCTGCAGCCGTCTTCGTCGCTGCGACACAGCACGCTGAGCAGCATGCCGTGGTTGACGACGAAACGAGAGACGAGCGGTTCGGGCTCCGAATCTCGAAGCTTCTCGAGCGTCTTCTTGTCCCAAGGTGCGTAGCCGCGCTCGGGCGGCTTCTTGGCGTGCATCTTGCGCAATTTCTTGGCGTCGCCTGCGGCCTTACGGGTCATCGACAGGTTCTCGATCACGTGCTCGGGCGCTTGCACCACCACGCTGCCTTGGGTGTCGAAGCCTCGGCGTCCGGCGCGACCTGCAATCTGTTGAAAGTCGCGGATCGACAAGATCTTGGTCTTGTCGCCGTCGTACTTGCAGAGTTGCGTAAACAGCACGGTGCGCAGCGGAATGTTGACGCCGACTCCGAGCGTGTCGGTCCCGCAAATCACCTTTAGCAGGCCTTTTTGAGCCAGCTTTTCGACCAAGAGGCGGTACTTGGGCAACAGACCGGCGTGGTGCACGCCGATGCCGTGGGGAATGAAGCGCGACAGCTCGCGGCCGAACGGGCTGTCGAAACGGAAGCCCTTCAATTCTTCGCGCAAGGCCAGCTTCTGCTCGCGCGTCAAGAAATCCATACTGGTCAGCCGCTGGGCCTGCTCGGACGCCGCCACTTGGGCAAAATGCACGATGTACACGGGTGCGCGGCCGTCCTTGAGCAGGTCGGTCAGCGTCTCGTGCAGCGGCGTCTCTGCGTACGACCAATCGAGAGGGACTGGGCGGTCGTTCGATTTGACCAGCACGGTCTTGGCCTCGGTCAGCCAAGTCAGCGTCTCCTCGAAAAGCTTGGTGTCGCCAAGCGTTGCGCTCATCAACAAGAAGCGTGCTTGCGGCAGGGTCAGCAACGGCACCTGCCAAGCGACGCCGCGCTCGCGATCGGAATAGTAGTGGAACTCATCCATCACCACCCAGTCGACCTCCGTGCGCTCCCCCTCACGCAGCGCCAGATTGCTCAGAATTTCAGCCGTGCAACAGATGATGGGCGCGTCCGCGTTCACGCTGGCGTCGCCGGTCATCATGCCCACGTTGTGCGCGCCGAACACGCGGCACAGCGCCAGGAACTTCTCGCTCACCAGGGCCTTGATAGGCGCGGTGTAGAAGGCCCGACGGTTGCGAGCGAGCGAACAAAAGCAAGCACACAAGGCGACCAACGACTTGCCGGAGCCGGTCGGCGTGTTCAGAATGACGTTGTTGTCGCTGGTGATTTCGAGGATCGCCTCTTCCTGCGCCGGGTAGAGTTCGAGCCCGATCGACTCGACATAGGCCAAGAAAGCGTTGAGCAGCGTCTCGGACGTGTGCTTTTCGCCCGGTGGGGGAGCGACGTGGCCCAGGGGAGCATCGGCCAGCGGCAAATTCATGGGGGCCACGCATAGCAGGTCGCTCCGGTGTGTCATTCTGCGGCCTGAGTCAGGCCCGGCTTGGGCGTGCAAGGCGGCAAGTCTGCGTGTCGTTCGTCGATGCGGTTGCGGACTACGCACAAAGGTGAAAGATGGACAGCTTACGCATGGCCCGCTTCAAACTGTCCCACCTCACCCTTCATCTGCCCCTGTTCCTGGCCAGTTCGGCGCTGGTTGCGGTTGCTTGTAGCAACGACGGTCAAGTCGATTTGGACGGCGACAGCGACGCCGACGCTGACGCGGGCGGCGCCAACGGCAGCGATTCGAGTGATGGCATCGTCAGCGTCGATGCTGACTCATCCGGAGGCGGCGCAGGTGGGGGTGACGGTGGAGGTGAGCCAGCCAAAATTTGGGACACGCTGCCGCCCGGCTTCACGCCCAGCACCAATCCTTCGGACAACACCGACGCGCCTCACGGTGGCTACCTTCTGGTGGGGCCGTTGGCCGACGCCACACCGGCCACGGGCTGTGGCAATATTCTGCGCGCCTTGAGCCGCGACTTTCAGCTGTCGCATGTCGATTTCGGTGATGAGCAGAACGACGCACCCAACTACGTGCTGGACCAGCTGGGCAGCGATCGAAAGCCCGTGCTGAACGAAGCCAATGCCGGCCAAAGCAACATTCAGGCGTTCGACGACTGGTACAACAACACCGAAGCCAACCAGCAGTACGTGGTGGACCTGTGGCTCGAGCCCGTGGGAGACACCTACATCTTCGCGTCGGGCAACTATTTTCCGCTGGACGGCGAAGGCAGCGAGACCGACACCGATACCGACGGTGCGCTGCGCAACTTTCTGTTCACGACCGAGCTGCACACGTCGTTTCAGTACAAAGGCGGAGAAACCTTCACTTTCACGGGCGATGACGACGTTTGGGTATTCGTGAACGGCAAGCTAGCAGTCGACCTGGGCGGCGTGCATGGCGTTCAGTCGGGCACCTTTGATCTCGACGCAAGCGCTGACGAATTCGGGCTCGAAGTGGCCAAAACTTACACCCTCGACCTGTTCCATGCCGAGCGGCGCGCCCACGGATCCAATTTCAGGATCGAGACGACTTTGGATTTCACGGGCTGCGGCGAGATCTTGCCCGGCGACGTCATCAAGTGAATTGCGGACGGAGTCCGGTTCGCGACTCTAGCGGCAACCCCGGTTCGTAACGCCAGTTCTCCAAGCTTTGGATCGGCTCGGAATCGCGGCAAGATGTTGATCTGGGTCGTCGTTGGTGGAACAACGAAAGAGCCGCCATGTCCAAGTTCAGATTGCCTCCTTTTTCGCTCGCCTTGATCCTGTCTGGTTCCCTTGCGGGATTCGTAGCGTGCGGTGGAGGCGCTGATGGTGACGCAGATGTCGAGGACGCGGGTGGTTCTACCAACACGGACTCCAGCGACGACATCAGTATCGGCGATAGCGACAGCGGTGGCGGCGGCGACAGCGGCATGGGTGGTTCGGGGCCTGGCGCGCCCGTCATCTTCGACACGCTGCCTGGGGGTTTCACAGGCAATGTGGCGCTCGAAGGCGAGCCTGCGCCACTCGGTGGTTGGCGATTGATTGGCGCACTGGGCGATGTCGAGCCGCCGACCGATGAGCGTTGTGGCAACATCTTGCGCGTGCTGGTGCGCGACATGCAGGACGCGCACCCCGATTTTGGCAGCGGCGACGGCGACGACAAGGATATCGTCAAGGACGCGCTTGGTGCTGATCGCAAGCCGGTCTTCGACAGCAGCAGCAAGGTCCAGTCGTTCGACGATTGGTACCGCAACGTCGACGGCGTGAACCTGCCGTTCGTCGTTGATCTGTGGCTCGAGCCCAAGGACGGCACCTTCGTCTTCGATTCGGGCTCGTTCTTTCCGCTGGACGACGTTGGCTACGGGCTCACCCAACCCAAGAATCAAGCCGACGACGGGCAGCAGCACGCGTTTTTGTTCACGACCGAGCTGCACACCAAGTTCCAGTACAAGGGCGGCGAGGACTTTACATTTCGGGGTGACGATGACGTGTTCGTCTTCATCGATGGCGAGCTAGTGGTCGATTTGGGCGGCATTCACGGACCCCAGGAGGGCAGCGTGCAGCTGGACGATCTGGGTCTGGAGGTGGGCGAGGTCTACACGTTCGATCTCTTCCAAGCGGAACGGAAGCCGTCCGGCTCGAACTTTCGCATCCAGACAACGCTCGATTTCACTGAATGCGGTGAGATCGTGCCCGACGTGCCGGTGAAGTGAGCTTGCTCTAAAGAACCCCGGTGCAAATCTCGCAAGAGCCGCTCAGTGCGGAAGAAGAAGCCGCCTTGCGCACCCTGCTCGCCGAGGGCGGCGCACGCACTCTCGAATTCGCGCGCGGGGTGTTTCATGCTGCCGCGTCGGCCCCCAGCCTGTTGCTCCCCACCGATTGGCTGGGACTGATTCTGGGGCAAGACACCCCCGATGCCGTCACTCTGCGGCGCACCTTCGCGCTGCTCATGCGCGACTACAACGCTTGCGTCGAGTGCTTGGCCTTGGGCGTACCCGCCGTACCGGCTCCGGAGCACATCGAGTCCGTCACCGAGTTCTGCAAGGGCTACGTGCGGGCCAGCCAGCTCGACAAGCTGTGGACCGGCAAGCTCGAAGCCTTTGAGCTGACCGCGCCGTTTGCGGTGTTGGCGGGCTATTTGGACGAATCCCAGCTTCTGACGTTGGTCCCTGGCTTCTTGGTCGACGCTGAAGCTTGGCGAAAACAGGCGCGTGAGGACCTGGGCGAAAACGTGGCGCGCGCCTTCGCCTTTTGGGCCAAAGCCCGCCAGCCCCAACCCGTGGTCACCGGCGACAAGCCAGGCCGCAACGAGCCTTGTCCGTGCGGGAGCGGCAAGAAATTCAAGAAGTGCTGCGGCGCGAATTGAGTCTCACCCGGCGGAGCGCCAGCGAATAGGCGATCGCGATACCACACCCAGCCGTAATGGTGGCGACCAGATAGAATTGGGCGAGTCCGAGCGGCGTCCAACCAAAGCCGTCGACCAATCGATTCATGTCGCCATCCGACGCGTCGCCCACCGCGGAGCCCCAGGGTAGATACTGCGCGTCACTGCAAGCCTGCAGCCAGAGCAACAGCGCCTGCACGTAGCAGAGGGCCGCAGGCAAGAGGGCGGGCCAGCGCCAAAAATCCCAGCGCAGCCAATCGGGCAAGGGAAAATGGAAGGCGATGAGCAGCAGCGCGCCAAAAACAATCTCACCCAGCGCGCCCCCCAAGATTTGCAGCATCAAGCTGGTCTCGGCGTCGAGCAAGAAGCTGCCAATCAGGGCCGCACCGAACAGGGCCCCGGCCAGGACGACGCCAAAGGTGCGGCGTTCGAGCCACGAATGCACGCCGAACCAACCGAGCGCGCCTAGGACAATCAGCCCCGCAAAAATCGACTGTTCGCTCCACCAAAACGTGAAGAACGGCAGAGGCACAGCGGGTCTGGCGGTGAGCCACGAGGCGAGCGCATGACCCAGCTCGTGAAAGGGCATGGCCCCAAGACGCGCCACGAAGCCGCCAAGCGACGTCGCGCAAAAGAGCCCAGCCAGCGCGAGAGCCATCGGAACGCCGAGCACGTTCTCGAGCCCCAGCTCGAACGAGCTTCGGCTTTCGTCCAAACGGGGCGCCGTCACGGCGGGCGCAACCAGCACGCCTGCCCGTGCCGTGCGCGCCGAGTCACGTCGTCGAGCGTGCTCGCGTTCGAGAAGCGCGACCGCGCCGCCGTCGAGCCAAACGCCTCGACAGCTGGGGCAGGTTCCAAGCTGCGCCGCCTTCGAGTTTGGGAGGCCACGAGGTCGGAGCGCAACGCCAGTGCAGACTGGGCACAGCTCGGTCGCTTGGGGAAGGCGCGCTTCGGTCAGCTCTTCGAGCTCGATCGCTCCGACGACGTCGCGCAGTTCGCCGGCGTCGAGCCACAGACCGCGGCAGTGCTCGCACAGCTGGATGACCACGCCAGGGCGAGACTCGAAGTCGACGAGGCTCGGCGAGCGGCAAGCCGGACAGACCAGGAGCGCGTCGCCCAGCGTGGGCACTCAGGTCGCGTCCAACGTCTCGAGCCAATCGAGGGCGAGCGGAAATGGTCCGAATCCCGCTGCTGCGTTGATGTGACCGACGCCCGAAAGAATACGGGTTTCGACGCCGAGGCGCTCTCCTAGCTCGACGATTTCGTCATCGCCCGCGTGGTCGTCGTTGTCGCTCCCGATGAGCAACGTGCTGTCGGCAATGGCCGACCACGTGGCTCGGTCACGAGGCGGAGGCAGAAACGACTGGATCGGCTCGAACAGTGAGAAGGGCGAAGGCGGCGCGACGAGCAAGGCAGCGCGCACTCGGGCTGAGCCGTGTTTCTTCAAGTAGTGGTCGACCGCCCAAACGCCCAGCGAGTGCGCGACGAATACGACGGGCTCGGGCGAAGCCGCGACCAGGCGCGCGAGAGCCTCGACCCACACTTCGCACTCCGGCTGCGTCGGCTCCGGCAGTTGTGGGAATCGTGCGCTCAGCCCACGACTCTCGAGTTGTTCGAACAACCAATGCTGCCAATGTCCGGGACCCGAACCATCGTAGCCGTGAACGATCACGATCATTTGTGTCACGATAGCTCAATCGTCCAAGAAAAAGACCGTGCGAAGCGAAGACGCACTCGCACGCGCTTTCTCGAAGCCCGAAGGGGCTCTGGCGACAACTCCCTGTCAGAGCGGCGCAAAGGCTCCCGGCACCAGGAACGCAAAATGACGAAGACACGGAAATCAATAGTGGGAGTTCTTGGAATCGGGCTCGTTTCGAGCTGGTTCTTCACGGGCTGCGGCGACCCAGGCGTCGATGGCGGCAGCGCGGGTGAATCGAACGGTGTAGGTGGGGCGGCTACTGGTGGTTCGGATGGGGCAACCGGTGGAAGCGTCGCGTCCGGTGGAAGCGTCGCCTCCGGAGGAAGCGGCGGTGTGCCCAACGTCGGAGACGTCGACGCCAACGGCTGGGAGCTGATGTGGTCCGACGAGTTTGACGGTCAGGGCATCGACGCCTCCAAGTGGGAGCACCAAGTGAACTGTGACGGCGGCGGCAACAACGAGTTGCAGTGCTACGTGGCCGACGCCAAGAACTCGTTCATCACCGGCGGCGCGCTACACATCGTCGCGCTGCGTGATCACACGAGCGACGGCAAAGAGTACTCATCGGCTCGTTTGCGTACGCGAGGCAAGGGGGACTTCAAGTACGGGCGGTTCGAAGCGCGCCTCAGGGCTCCGTTTGGCCTGGGTCTGTGGCCGGCCTTTTGGATGCTGCCCACGGACAATGTCTACGGCGGCTGGGCCAGCAGCGGCGAAATCGATATCTTCGAGGCTGTCGACACCTCGCCTTCCAAGCCAGAGATTCACGGCACCTTGCACTACGGAGGTGGCTGGCCCGACAACGTGCATTCGGGAACGGCCTACACTCCTCCCGTCTACATCGCACAGAACTTCCTGACCTATGCGGTGGAGTGGGAAGAGGGCGAGATTCGTTGGTTCGTCGACGGCCAGCACTACGCGACGCAAGACCAGTGGAACTCGAACGGCAGCGCCTTCCCGGCGCCTTTCGACCAAAATTTCCACATGCTGCTCAACGTGGCGGTCGGTGGCGACTGGCCGAGCGATCCAGATGCTTCAACGACCTTTCCTCAGGAAATGGTGGTGGAGTACGTGCGAGTGTTCCAATGCTCGACCGACATGGAAACAGGCATCGGTTGCGGTACTTCAGATCCAACCGTGCAGCCGCTTTGACGAGAGAGATCGGCTGAGGGACAGTCGGCAAGTTCACGAGACCTGTTTCAACGGAGTCCCTCAGCCATGACCGTCAATGCGTACGAGACGACCAATCATTTCATCGACCAGGGCCTATCGGCCCTCAAGCTCGACACGCGCTACCGCACGCTGCTGTTGACGCCCACGCGCGAGGTGCGTGTCGAGCTCAGCATCCTGCTCGACGACGGTTCGCTCGCCAACTTCATCGGCTACCGCGTGCAGCACGACGACGCCCGTGGACCATTCAAGGGCGGGCTGCGTTACCATCCGTCCGTCGAACTCGACGAAGTGCGGTCGCTCGCCAGCTTGATGACCTGGAAGACGGCCGTGGTCGGCGTGCCCTTTGGCGGTGCCAAGGGCGGCATTCAGTGCGATCCTTCCAAGTTGTCGCCGCGCGAATTGCAGCGT
>JBBQHO010000172.1:0-8003 GCA_038324055.1 Polyangiales bacterium
GGCCCAGCCGGCCCAAAGGGGCGCAACCAAGCCCGCAACCAGGCCTGCCTCGTAGCCGGGCCCACCCACGAGCGGCAGAAAGCCGAGAGCGAACAGCAATACCGCAAGCGCAAGCGGCGAGCCCCACGAGCCCAAGGCGCGCGCCCGACGAGCTCTCGTCACACCCAGTACTCGCTCGCCCACAGCGCCGTCAGGGGTGGACGTCAGCGCTCGGTGGACGCTCGGCCGTGGCCGACGACCCACTCGGGGGAGCGAACAACAGCGGCAACACTTCGTCGACGCGTGAGACGTAGCGGATCTTGAGCGTCCCGCGGATTTCCTCCGCTACCTCGGAGACGTCGGGCTCGTTGCGCGCTGGCAAAATCAGCTCGGACAGGCCGGCGCGGTGTGCGGCCAACACCATGGCCTTGATCTCGTCGACCGGCAGCACGCTACCGCGCAGGGTCAACTCGCCGACGACGGCGACGTCCGCGCGACACGGCACCTGCAAGAGGAGCGAACAGACTGCGCTGAAGATGGCGAGCCCCAAGCTAGCGACGTCCTCTACGGCGCGCGCTCGCGGGATGTGCAGATGCAGGTCGATGTCCTTGAGCCAGTCGGGCTCGAGGTGCAGGCGTTCGGCCCGCGAACGCACGAAGGACACCGCCGTGTGCGCAGCCTCGGTCAGTACTGGCCCCAGGCTGCCAGTCACGCGCACGTTGCCCTTGCCCGGCATGCGGCTGGCTTCGATCAGAATGAACTCGCCGCCAGCTCCGCTGGCACCGAGACCCGCCGCGATCCCGGGAGCTAGCCCATGCTCGGTGGTTTCCGGCTGGTACTGAGGGGGCCCCAAGACCGTTTCCGTCAACTCGCGATTGACCAGGACGTGGTTCAACTCTTGACCTTCGCCAATGCGCACCGCCATCTCGCGACACACGGAGGCAACCTGGCGCTCGAGTCCGCGTACCCCGGCTTCACGCGTGTAGCTCTCGATCAAGGCGTCGATACCGTCTTCGCGGAACTCGACCTGCTGGTCGGTCAGCCCGTGCTCTTCCATCTGCTTGGGGATGAGGAACGAGCGCGCGATCGAGCGCTTCTCGGTCGGCGTATAGCCAGGGACCTCGATGATCTCCATGCGGTCGGCCAAAGCATCGGGGATGCCGCGCCAGTAGTTGGCGGTGGCCAAGAATGTGACGCGCGAAAGATCGAAGGGTACGCCCAGATAATGGTCGACGAACGAGTCGTTCTGCGCCGGATCGAGCACCTCGAGCAGCGCCGATGCCGGATCCCCGCGCATGTCTGCCCCCATCTTGTCGACCTCGTCCAGCACGAACACGGGGTTGTTGGTGCCCACTTTTTTCAAAGCTTGGATGATGCGGCCCGGGAGCGCGCCCACGTACGTGCGCCGGTGGCCGCGGATCTCGGCCTCGTCGCGCACACCGCCCAGGGCGATGCGCGCGTAGCGACGACCCATGGCGCGGGCGATCGATTTACCGAGCGAGGTCTTGCCCACGCCGGGTGGCCCCAAGAACAACAAGATCGGGCTGCGGTTGTCCTTGCGCAATTTGCGCACGGCAGAAAACTCGACGATGCGCTTCTTGACCGTCTCGAGCCCGTAGTGATCTTGGTCAAGGCAGCGTCGGACTTCGCTCACCGACAAATTGTCGGGTGTGGCGTGACTCCAAGGCAGATCGACGAGCCACTCCACGTAGCTGCGCCCGACCTGGTATTCGGCCGATTGCGACTGCATACCCGCCAAGCGCCCCAGCTGCTTTTTGGCCACGTCGCGCACTTCGTCGGGCACCTCTGACAGTGCCAGGCGTTCACGCAATTTTTCGACTTCGTCGTCGTCGTCGGGGCTCTCGCCCAGCTCTTCACGAATCGCACGCAGTTGTTTGCGCAGAACGTACGAGCGCTGGCTGCGGCTCATCTCGGTCTCGACCAAGTTGGAAATCTCGGCCTTGATGCGCAGTGCTTCGAGCTGACGGTCGAGCATCTTGGAGACGAGCCCGACGCGAGCCGTCACGTCGTGCGCCTCGAGCACCTTCTGACGCACAGGCACGCTGGCGAGCTCCTCGGGAAAGTTCGAAGCAATCAGGTCCGACAGCGGGCCCGGCTCGCGCACGTTGTCGAGGATGCCAGCCGTCTCTTTGGGCAGGTCGGGCATGAGCGTCAGCGCATGGCGCGTCTTTTTGCGCAGAGATTCCGCAGCTAATTCGGCTTCCTCGCCCTCGAGGCCGATTTCCGTGCTGCGAATCACTTCGGCGCGCATGTACGGCTCGAGACCGAGCGGCGTCGCGATGTGAAAGCGGCAGAGGCCATTGAGCACGACCGAGTAGCTCGTGGCGTTGATGCGGATCACCTTGACCACCCGCGCCAAAGTGCCGACCGCGAACACATCGTCGAAGGTGGGCTCGATGATGCTGGCGTCGCGTTGCGCCACCACGCCGACCAACGTCCCTTCAGTCTCCAGCTCTTCGACCAGTCGGACGCTGCGCGGTCGACCCACGTTGATCGGCACGACCGACATGGGAAAAAGCACCGAGTTGCGCAGCGGCAGGATGGCCACGCGTTCTGGCTGGCGGGAATCGGAAGGAGCGCTCATCCAGCTCTTACCCTACTACCGGTCGGGGCCGCGTCCACCCCGCACAAGCGCTGCGATTTGGGTGCCGTTCTGCCTGGGCCCCCTCTCCTCGGCCCCGGCTTCATGCTAGCGAAGGCGCCGATGGCTCCACGTTTCGTGCTCCGCAGTCGCCTTCTGCTCGTTGGGTTCCTGGGGCTCTCCCCCATCGGCTTGGGCTGCGCGACCTCGCCCGCGACCTCGCCCCGCGGCGCCGTGGATGCCTACGCCGCCGCGCTTGACGCCGGGCGCGAGCGCGATGCCTACAACCTGCTCAGCGCAGACACGCGCGCCGAACTCTCGTTCGAAGACTTCCAGAAGCGCCTGAAGGAAAACCCCGCCGAAGTGAAGGCGCTCGTCCAGAGCCTCTCGTTGCCTGCAGGTCCCGCCTACGTCACGGCCACGGTAACGACGCGCGACGGCCAGAGCCTCCTCTTGGTGCTCGAGAACGGCGCATGGCGCGTCGATCAATCTGCGCTGGACGTGTACGCCCAGACGAGTCCTCAAAAGGCCCTTGGCTCGTTCGTGCTCGCTCTCGAGAACAAGCGCTACGACGTGCTCTTGCGTTTCGTGCCCGACGACCAGCAGGAAGGTCTAGACGCCCGCATCCTCCAGGAGGCATGGGAGGGCGAGCAAAAGCTCGAAATGGAGCAAATCGCGCAAGGGCTGCGCCTGGCTCTACCCACCGCGTCCATCGAACTCTTGGGCGATCGTGCCACCATGAGCTATGGGGCAGGCGCCACTGTCGAGCTCGTCCGGGAGCACGGCTCCTGGAAAATCGAGGACTTCAAGTGACTCAAGCTCGCATCGCCACGGTCGAACGCAACTCGTCGGAGACCCAGATCACGGTCGAGGTGAACCTCGACGGTACCGGCAAGCACGACATCCAGACGCCTATCCCCTTTTTGAGCCACATGCTCGAGCAGCTGCCTCGTCATGGCCTCATCGATCTGACGGTGCGCGCGACCGGCGACGTCGATATCGACGGCCACCACACGACCGAGGACATCGGCATCGTCCTGGGCAAGGCCGTGCTCGCTGCCCTGGGAGATCGCAAGGGCATCCGCCGCTACGGCTCCGCCACGCTGCCGATGGACGAAGCCCTGGTCACCTGCGCCCTGGACATCTCAGGTCGCGCATTCTTCGTTTGGAACGTCGACTTGCCCAAGGCCAAAATCGGTACCTGGGACGTCGAGCTCGCCGAAGTGTTCTTCGAGGCCTTCGCTCGTTCGGCTCAAATCAACCTGCACATGGTCAAGTTGGCGGGGCAGAACCTGCACCACATCGTCGAAATCTCGTTCAAGGCGCTGGCTAAATCGTTGCGCGCCGCGACCGAACTCGATCCGCGGGCTCCGGATCTCGTACCTTCGACCAAGGGCATGCTGGACTGATGCGCGTCGCCGTACTCGACACCGGACACGCGAACCTGACCTCGGTGTGCCGCGCCTTGGAAGAGGCGGGCAAACCGTTGAACGTCACCGTCCTCCGCACGCACGACCCAGGCGAGCTGGCTCGCGCCGACAAGCTGGTGGTGCCGGGCCAGGGGGGCTTTGGCGACTGCCTGCGCGGCATTGCCGATCAAAGAGATCTCGTCATCGAGCGGGTGAAGAGCGGTGTGCCGTACCTCGGGATCTGCCTCGGGCTCCAAGCTCTTTTCGACAGCAGCGAAGAGGCGCCGGGCGTGGCTGGACTCGGCATCTTGGGCGGCACCAACGCCAAGCTGACGCCCGCGCCGGGCATCAAGATCCCCCACATGGGCTGGAACCAATTGCGGCTGGAAAACGGCGGCCACGCCGTGCTCGAGGCCGCTGGCGGCAACGATGCCTGGGTGTACTTCGTCCACTCTTTCCACGCCGTGCCTGACGATCCGCGGGTCATCAAAGCCACGGTCGGCTACGGGCCGCATACGGTGACGGCCGCCGTGGCGTACGACAACGTCGTTGCCACCCAATTTCATCCCGAGAAGAGCCAGCTTGCCGGCCTGCGGCTGTTGCGCGGTTTTCTCGAGCTCTAAAGGCGCTATGGTCGAACGCATGGGCGAAACCGCCGCGCGCCAACGCGCCTCGACCCTCAAGGACGACGCCGTCAATTTGCCGAACTTGCTCACGATGGGCCGCATCGTGATCATTCCGGTCGTGCTTTGGCTCATCGATCAAGGCACCCCGCGCGACTGCGTGTACGCGGCCCTCGTCTATTCGGCAGCCGCAATCACCGATTTGCTGGACGGGTGGTTGGCGCGGCGCATGGGCATCGTCAGCGTGCTTGGCAAGTTCCTCGATCCGCTCGCGGACAAGCTCTTGGTCATGGCTACGCTCGTCTGGCTGGTGCCGATGGGGCGCATCCCCGAATGGGCGGTCGTGCTCTTGCTGGCCCGGGAGCTGACAATCAACGGGCTGCGCAGCATCGCCAGCAGCGAAGGCGTGGTCATCGCGGCGGGCGGCGGAGGAAAAAGCAAAACGGCGCTGCAGATGGTCGGCATCCTGTGCTTGATTCTGGGCTACCCGTACGGCCTGCATCTCGGAGTCGTCGATCTGGGCGTCGTCGACTTGGTCGTGGTGGGGCGCGTGTTGGTCTATATTTCGCTGGTTTTCTCGCTAGCCAGCGCCGTGGAGTACGTGAATCTGTTTGCGCGTGCTGTCGAAGCCAAAGCCAAAAGCTGAGTTTGCGCTTGAGGAGCCCCATTTCGCCTGTTAAGCCCCGCGGCATGATCGCGCGCTTCCGCTTGGGCCCCTTCTTGGCAGTTGGCCTGCTCTTGTCTTCGGGCAGCCTGGTGACCTTCGGTTGCAGTCGCCAACCGGAGGGCGAACGCTGTTCGCTCAAGAATGCCGATCTGGATTGCAATGGTGATCTCACCTGCACGCCTTCGACCAACTTGCGCTTCGGCAGCGACAAGGTCGACCGCTGCTGTGCCGACTCGGGTTTCAGCGACACGCGCTGCACTCCTGGTCGCAGCACCGGCACTGGCGGAAGCAGCGGCCTCGGCGGCGAGGGCGGTGCAGCTCAGGGCGGAGCGGGCGGCGCAGGCAATGGTCAAGGCGAGATCTGCAACTACAACAGCGAGTGCCAGTTGCCGCTCGTCTGCAAGACGACTTGCTCCGAAGGCGGTAGCTGCCTCAACAGCTGCGAGTACCAGTGCAATGAAGACCGTGACTGCCTGAACGGCTTCCGCTGCGCGGCCAACAGCTGCGTGCTCGAGCCCTGAGTTTCGCGCCGTGAAACGAACGCTCGCCCCTTCGGAGCTCGCCCCACTGCTGGGTCCGGCGCCGGCAGGCACGCGGGCGCGAGTGGGTGGCCGCGTCATGGGCCGCAGCGGAACCCGGCTGCTGGTGGCCGACGCCTGGGTGACCATCACCGTCGAAGCCGAGAATTGGCCGACAGACTGGGCGCCGGGTCAGCTGGTCGAGCTCGAAGTCAGCCGCGCCGCTACGGGTTACCGACTCGAGAGTGTGCTCGGCTCCGCATTCGGGTGCGAAGGTCCCGAGGCGCGGCGCCTCGGTCCTACAGGTCGGGCTCACGCGCTCCTGGCTCGCGATCGAGCGCGGCGCGCCGTGCGGCGCTATTTCGAAGAGCAGCAGTTTCTCGAGGTCGAAACCCCGACCTTCGTTCCCTGCCCCGGTCTCGACGCCCACGTGCACGCGCTGGCGTCCGTGGAACGCGCAGCGAGGCGCGACTACCTGATCACCTCACCCGAGCTGCACATGAAGCGACTGCTGGTCGGCGGGCTCCCTCGCGTCTACCAGCTGGCGCGCGTGTTCCGCGCAGAAGAGCTGGGCCGCTACCACCAGCCTGAGTTCTCGTTGTTGGAATGGTACCGAGCCTTTTCGGGTGTCGACGACATGCTGAACGACACCGAAGAACTGGTGCGGCGCGTTGCCGAAGCGGTCGCTGGAAAGCCGGAGCTTCGTGTCGACGGCCGCTGCTTGTCGCTCACCGGACCTTTCTTGCGCCGCCGCGTCGACGCCGCGTTTCTCGAGTTCGCGGGCGTCGACGACGTGACCGCCCTCATCGCCTCGGACGAGGCGCGTTACTTCGAACTCTTGGTGAGCGCCGTCGAGCCTGGCTTGGCGCGCCTCGAGCGTCCCGTTTTCCTCACGCACTATCCAGTCGCACACGCCGCCCTGGCGCGTCGCGATCCGACTGATCCTCGCTTCGCCGAACGCTTCGAACTCTACGCGGGCGGCGTCGAGCTGTGCAATGGCTTCGGCGAGCTCACCGATGGAGCCGAGCAGCGGGCGCGCTTCGAGCAAGAACGGACGCGGCGCGCTAGGGCAAGCGAGCCGGTCTATCCCCTGGACGAGCGCTTTCTTGCGGCGCTCGACGAAGGCATGCCGCGCGCCAGCGGCAACGCCTTGGGTTTCGACCGCCTGGTCGCGCTTGCGGCAGGCAGCGACGACATCGCCCTCACCCTGGCCTTTCCCGACCGCGATCGCTGACAAGGCGCTAGCGGCAAGCGCCCCACGAACTCAAGGCACGGTCGGAACCACAGGTGTGGCCAGATCTTCCAGGAACGAGGTGATGTCTTCGGCGCACTCGGCGACGTCGAAGCTGACGTAGTGGCCGTCTTTGCCGGAGGGCGGCTCGTACTGCCTCACGGCCAACGTGTAGGTTGGCCCGGCTCCGAAGTTACCGCTGACCGACGGCGTGGGCGTCATGTTCAGCGCGTCCGCGCCGGTCGCTTCCAGGCCCTCTGGCGGCGACGCCAGGCCCATCACACCGGCGGCGTAGATGAAACTGGACAGGGTCTGGGGCGGTGAATAGGTGTCGCCGAGACCGAACGTCTGCAGCGTGTGCTTGGGGGTGTTGCCGACCTCTGGGCGCAAGGCCAACAGTGGCGCAAAGCTGAGCGGATCGGCCGCGTCCATGTAGTGCTGAAGCAGACCCAGGGCCGGGTTCAGCTCGCCCATCGCCAACACCAAGCCATCTGCGGAGCTGACCGGATCTTGTAAAGCGATGGGCAGCGC
Source organism: Polyangiales bacterium (assembly GCA_038324055.1). GTDB lineage: Bacteria > Myxococcota_A > Polyangia > Polyangiales > Polyangiaceae > NIC37A-2. The sequence continues at coordinate 7,561 of JBBQHO010000172.1, forward strand.
GCCAGCGATGTTCTGCGGGTTGGTCTTGTTCAGCAGCGCGAGCGCCAACCCACCACCATTCCCGCTGAAAACGGCTCCAGGATAGTCAGAAAGCGGAGCCGCGATGCTGCCGTGGGTGGAGCCTTGCGAATGGCCGTAGTAGACGATGCGCGCCGGGTCGAACTCAATAGCGACGCCGCCCGTCTCGCCGGCCGTGACGGCGACGCTCTTCGCCCAACGAAGCAAGGACAGTTGATCGGCGGCACCTTGAAGCGGGTTGCCACGAGCCGCGTCTGGATTGGTGAAGTTGAAGAATAGATTATCCGGATCCTCGGTCGAGTCGCCGCGACGCGGGCCGTGCTGCACCTGATCGATCCCCAGCACTGCAAACTTCGGTGTCGCGCGGGCCAAGCGGCCCGCAATGACGTCGCGCATGTGGCTGCGCATCGAGCCCCCCGTGCCGT
>JBBQHO010000173.1:0-7930 GCA_038324055.1 Polyangiales bacterium
GCCGTTCAGCATCATGGACAGGTCGGGCTTCTTCGAGATGGCCAACGTGTAGGTGATCATGGCCGCCATTCCGCCGGCTGCAGCGCCGAGGCAGGTGGTGACCAGAACGAGGCTGGTGAGGCCGGGATCGGCGTTGAGCACGGAGCCGCCGTTGAAGCCGAACCAACCGAGCCACAGCAAGAACACACCGAGTACGGCCGACGGCATGCTGCTACCGGGCATGGGGTTGACGGTACCGTCCTTGCTGTACTTGCCGATCCGGGGCCCGAGGATCATCGCGCCGACCAGGGCGCCCCAACCACCGACGGAGTGCACGAGGGTCGAACCGGCGAAGTCGTAGAAGCCTGCCGCTTGGAGCCAGCCGCCGCCCCACTTCCACGACCCAGCGATCGTGTAGGTGATCGACACGAACAGGGTAGAAAATGCGATGAAACTCCAGAGTTTGATGCGCTCGGCCACGGCGCCCGACACGATTGTCGCGCAAGTGGCAGCGAACATTCCCTGGAACAAAAAGTCGGTCCAGTAGGTGTAACCGTGCGAGGCGGCGTACTCGGGGGTTAGGCCATTCTCAGGCGAAGCGATGCCGAACCCGGCGAAACCGAGGTAGCCGTTGAACTCACCGGGATACATCAGGTTGAAGCCGACGATGCAGTAAGTGAGCAGGCCCAGCATGGGGATGACCGTGTTCTTGAACAGAATGTTCACGGTGTTTTTGCTCCGGGACAGGCCCGATTCCACGGCGGCAAAGCCCAGATGCATGATGAACACCAGGCCTGTGCACAGCATCATCCACACGTTGTTGGCCGTGAATTCTCCTTTGGAGATGGTTTCGTCGGCCGCACTGGCCAAAGTTGGCGCCAAAAGCACCATGGCGCCGAGCGCGCCTGCCCAATATTTCTTCATGAGTCTCTCCTTCAAGACGGGGCCCAGGGACCTCGCGTGCGTTTGATGGAGTTTGACTAGCCGGTCGCGCGTTTCGAGTTCGTTTCGCTGCTTGGGCCTCACGGTTTAATGAACACAGCGTGCTTCTCAGGGCATCCCTTGAACCTGCAGGCTGCCCAGCAGGACCGGCGCGCATATCCCGTGCTCGCGGAAGGCCTCGAGGACCCGAAAGTGCACATCTGTTTCGAATGGCTTCTCGTACTTGCTGTCAAACACGTACGGTCTGACCTTGAGGTGGAACGCCACAAAGCCGTTCAGCAACACCTGCTTGGCTAGAACGGGAATGGGCTGAGCGAGGTACACGTACGGGCTGGTCAAGCAGGCCTCACGAATGATGCGCGCTGCCGCTTTGGCATCTTGATCGAGGCCAATATAGAAATCCATCGGCACTTGCATCTCCAGAGCGCCGTAGTTCCCGCTGGACGTGACGTCCGTGAACACCTTGTTGTTGGGAATCGTGATGATGTTGTGATCCAGCGTGTTCATGCGCACGCTGCGCAGCCCGATTTTGATAATGTCGCCGTACTGGCCTCCGTAGGCCACACGATCCCCAACTTGAAATGGCCGATCGAACATAATGGTGATGCCAGCAATGAACGAGGCCACCAGATCGCGGAGCGCAAACCCGAATGCGAAGGCCAGCGCGCCTCCAAGGACCGTCAGCGCGGTCGGATCCAGGCGTACACTCAAGGTCCCGACCAGCCCGACTGTCGCCACGTAGATGAAGAAGCGCGCCGTCGTTTGGACCTTCTGGATGGTCGGCCGCCGATTGGAGAATCTTGCGGACAAGCCATCGCCTGCGTTTTCGATCAGTCGCAACAAGAAGATGGCACCGAGAATCAGCGGCACCGACGCCGCCACTCCGCCCCAACGCACGAACTCGGTGAGCCTCGAAAAATCCGGCGCCTCTTGGGCGAGCGCAGGCACGGGCGACAGCAAGCCAAAAGCCAAAACCCAGGGTGCGGTCGGTCGAGTCGAGTGCATTATTGGGGCAATACCAGGTGACGGCGTTCGAGCAGTAAGCTGATGGGCAGAAGCCAAGACCAGCTGATCCGCACTGCGTTGTCGGTGGTCTCGATGTAGCCGCGATCGAGACTGTAGCGCAGCGTTGCCTCGACGTCTTGGCTGCCCAGGCGCGTCGCGTCGCCAATGTCGACACTGCTAGCCGAGCCGAGCTGGAGGATCGCCCGCAGCACGAAGAGCGCTGGATCGGGCAGCGCGTCGAGTTCGCTGGCGACGGGTACACGCAGCATCCTCACCTTGGCTTGCCCAATTCGTTCGAGCGCGAGCGAGCTGCGCCAAACCTCGAGAGCGATACCCGGGTTGCCTCGCACATGGTCCCAGAGCATACGAAAATAGGCCTTGCGTCGTTCAGCAAGCGCGTCCTCTCGCTCGATCTGATCGCGAGGAGGATGCTGCGCGTCCAGGAGGCCTTCGAACGAATACTCGAGCCCGGCGTCGCGACTACGCTCGGTCAACAGACTATCCAGTTGTTCTTCGTCCCAAGGTTCGAGCCGAATGACCTCGTCGAACGAAGGGTGGGAGTCGTGGGCGCGGCGGAGCAAGGGCCACAGCACACGATCGATGGCAAACACCCAGAGGCAGCCGTTCGTCCGCGACCGCGCCCACGTCAACGTATCGTCGAAGTCGTGCATGCCCCCAATGACGGGCTTGAGTAGACGCTGGGCGTCGTCGAACAGCACCAGGCTCGGCTCCAGAGAGGCCGAGTCTTCCAGTTCGACCCGGAGCTTCGCAATTTGCTCTGGATCTTGGCAAAGCCGCGCGCCTTCGACCCTGCGCCCGAGCTCACGAAGGAGCGACGATTTGCCCATACCCCGCGGGCCCACGACGGCTACTACGCCACCGCGTCCGGCGCGCGCGCGCTCTATCAGCTGGGTGAGCGATGCGTCGGCCGGGCAGTTTGTCCAGTCGTCATGGACGCGATCGGGTGCCAAGTCGGAGAGCGACACTTCATCGAGTGGAGACAGCTCCAGGTCGTCGACCCTGCGACGCGCAAGTTCGCGTCGGTAGAGATAGGCGTGAACCCGACGCGCCAACGAAAATCCGGTGATCCAGTCGCGCCCGAGCCGCCAGGCGCCGAAGACGAAGAGCCGCACGGCACCTACCGTGGCTGCAGGAAAGCTGCGCCAGCCGGTCCGTTGGGCCAGGACCCAGTGGTCCACCCCGCTCTTGCGACGCAGCGACGCGACACGTTCGAACACGACGTCTCGCCACCAGCCCACAAGGACTAGGAAAACGAGACAGCTGGCTAGCCAGCCGACCGACATGATCCAGCTATGGATTGTGCCTTCGCCAACAAGGCGCGCCCCGAGCCGAAGTAACAGCACAAAGGCCACCGTCACGCGGCCGACGAAGCGCAGCGACCGCAGACGCAAAGGTCCCACTTCGTCGTGCCTACGCGGATCGGCGAAGGACGAGCCAGAAGCCAAGGCATTGACCGTGTGAATGACCAAAGAGCCGACGAGGCTCCAGGTGGCGATTGCGATCGCGATCTGAACCTCGAGGAGTTCACGAGAACTCGGCGAGACCAGCCAGAACGCCAGCGCTCCAAAGGCGAGCCATTCCAACGGCCGATGAATGCTCTTCAGCAGGTGGATGAGGCGTTCGGCCATGCTGGCCTGTGCTGAGCCAAGGCCGGGGCGCGGAAGCAGGAGCAAGAGCTCCGCGCTGCGGCGTCGCCACCACCAGAAGCCGACGATCAGTAGCAACCAGTACAGAAGGTTCAGCGCGATCTTCCATGCAGGCGTGCCCAGCGTCCGACTGGAGCGAACGCTACGCAGCCATTCGCCAGTCGCATGCCGATGGTAGCGAAGGATGAGCATCAGGTGGCGCGCTTCGGAACGCGCCTGATCCCATCCGGGGGCGGTAAAGCCGGTGATCGATCTGCGCTTGTCTGCCGAGAGGTAGGGCAACAGGCCCAGCCGTTCGTGGTTGAGCGTGGATATGTGATCCAAGCCGGTCGCGGCGCGACGCTCGGCAAGGTCGACTTCGCGGCGGCGCAGGTTTTCGATGCGCGCAGCGGCTGTACGCCGCTCGCGCTTCAGCACCTCAATTGGAATGCCGGGCGGAACGGCGTCGGTCGCATCGTCACCGAGATCCGGCACCAGAGAACGTGGGGAGCCTACGTTCGAGAGAGCCGCGTCCAGCTCGGTCCGCGACGCACGCAGCGCCTGGCGGAGCGAACCGTAGAGGTGGTCCGCGTCCTGGCGCGTTCCGCCCTTGGCCTCATGAACGCGTCGTTGCCACACGAACGTGAGGTCGCGGCGAGTGGCCAAATCGGCGAGACTGAGAGAGAAGCTGCTGTCGAGGCGGTCGAGCGTCGCGCGGAGCCGCCGCAAGCGTAGCAGTTCGTCGCGTACTAGCTTTTCCGCTTCTGCGTGGGCCGCCTGGCTGGCTGCGCTAGCGCTCTCGCGAGCTCGCTCCGCCTCCAGGACCAGTAGCTGGTCGGTCGTTAGAACCGGCTGAGCCTCGGCCTGACGCCGCCGGTGCGTCTCCAACAGGGCCAGCAGGTCGTCCGGGTTGGTGTCGTAAGCACGAAGCCGTGCTCGATCGAGCGCGAGGCGCGCTTTCAGCTCCAACGGAGTCGCGACGGTCCCGAGCTTTGGGATTGGAGCGGGTGTGGGCTTGTGGCCCTCCTGTGCCAAGTCCAACGCGTTGAGCAGCGTACGCAGCCGAATGCGCTCGAGCGCCACAGCCGCTCGGTCGTCCAATACGACATCGAAAAGGGACTGGGGCTCTACTGCGACATCGAGCCGGCCATTGAGGAAGTCTTCGATGCGTGCGGTGCGCGGGTCGCCCGAATCGGCAGATGGCGGGACCTCCAGCGGGGTCGCGGCCTCTTGCAGCAAAGCCGGCCGGACTTCAGCGGTGGGATCTTGAGCCTGACTCGCCGCCGGATGAATCAGGCTCCAAGCGACCAGCCCCACCAGGCTCAGACTGAGTCGGCCAAGCCGCATTCGAGGCATTGCCCTACACCTAGGCGACGTCCGCCGGCCGAGCAAGCCGCGTGCTGACCACCCAGCGGTCGAATCTTCCTGGCGTGGCCCTGCTGGTGCATGTGAGCGTGGGTGTAGGGCATCGCCGAGGCGACCTCCGAGCGCCGCCATTTGATCTCTAATCGAGGCCGGCTTCGAGTTCCGTCCAGTCGACGGGTTTGACGAGGTGAAGATTGAAGCCTGCCGCACGCGTGCGCGCGCGATCACTGGGTTGACCGTAGCCGGTGACGGCGATCAGCCGGATCGGCTTCGGCGCAAGCTCGGTGATCAGGCGCGTGGCAAGCTCGTAGCCGTCGACGACGGGCAGACCCAGATCGAGCACCGCCACGTCGGGCGCGAACTCCCGGGCCAGAGATAGCGCTCTCAGGCTATCGTTGGCGACCTGCACAACGTGGCCGCGCGAAGACAGCAGCAGGGCCATCATCTCGGCTGCGTCCTCGTTGTCGTCCACCAATAAGATGCGTCGTCCGGGGGGAGGGTCCGACTTTGGTGCGGGGGCCGGCTCGCTCAGCGGCGTCGCGGCTTGCGGCAAATCGACGATGAAGCGACTGCCGCGACCGAGGCCCTCGCTCTCGGCGACTACCGAGCCGCCGTGCAAACGGACCAGAGTGCGCACGAGAGAGAGGCCCAGGCCCAGCCCCGACGATGCCAAGGCGCCGGGAGCGCGCTCGGTCTGCGTGAAGCTTTCGAAGATACGCTCGAGCTGCTCGGCCTCGATGCCGGCGCCCTCGTCGGACACTTCGAGCCTCACCTGGCCATCGCGCTCGCCCGCCGTCACGCTGATGAGGCCGCCTTCATCCGTGAACTTGGCCGCATTGATGAGCAAGTTCGACAGCACCTGGCACAGTCGCACCACGTCGACCGAAACCCGCAATCCGTTGGGCACCTCGATGCGGAGTCGCTGCCGCTTGGCCTCGAACAGAGGGCTTGCCATCTCCACGGCTCGACGAACGACTGTGCCGAGCTCCACCGTTTCGAGCTTCAGAACCAGAGTGCCGCGCGTGATTCGGGCCACGTCGAGCAAGTCGTCAACAAGGCGCATCATGTGCTTGAGCTGCCGATCGATCACGTCGCGCTCCCGCACGGCCTGACCAGGAATGGTGTGCTGCATCAAGTCCAGAGCCGTGCGAATGGGCGCCAACGGATTGCGCAGCTCGTGCCCCAGCAAGGCCAAGAACTCGTCTTTGCGACGCTCGTTCTCGCGCACGGCGTCCTCTGCCTCTTTGCGGACGCTGATGTCGCGCAGAGTCCCGTTGATGCGGACGGCCAAACCGTTTTCGAACGTGCAACGCCCGTGAGCCTCGACCCAGCGCCAGCCTTCTCCTCGCTTTTTGATGCGATATTGGAGTGAACACGCGCCGCTGCCGGTCGGATCCATGGCCTTGGTGATGCCGCTGAAAAAGGCATCGGCGTCGAGCGGGTGAATGGCTGCGACGAACTGGTCGAAATTCAAGGGCTCCGTCCCCAGCAGGCCGAAGATCGATTTGCTGCGGGCGTCCCAGAATGTCTCGTGCGTAGCGGGTATATGCTCCCAAGTCCCCATGGCAGCGGCATGCAGCGCGAGTTGAAGACGCTCGGTCTGCTGCCGGAGCTGCTCGCGCAGTTCGCGTGTTTCGAGGTTGGGATTGCTATCCGGTGCCACCGTGTAGCGGGCGTCGTAAAGGAAGCGGGTGCCAGTCGTCAACCAAAGTTGGCGGGTCTCGAGCTCAAAACGCGTCTGCCCATTTGGCGACTTCCACTCGCCTCGGGAGAAGCGCTGAACGCAAGTCGCGCAAGCGTTCTCGCTGCACAGTGGGTCGCGCTGCGCTGCGCTGCGTTGCGGGCGCGCGGGCGCGCGGGCGCGCGGGCGCGCGGGCGGGCGCGCAGCCTCGTGTCCCTGCGCGACTTGTGAGCTTTTTGCGCCCTTGTTCAGAGAGCGTGGCGAAATGCCACGCTCTCTGGGCCCGCCCGCGGGCGATTTCCGCCCGCGGGCGCTCGAATCTCGCTCGGCACGGACGTTGCTCAGGGTCGGCATGCCGACAAAGAAGAGCGCCGCCAAACCGTCCACCCCGACCGTGACCGTCGAAGGGGCGATTGGCACCGGCGGCGAACTGCACCAGCGCGCGGCAACAGACCAGCCGGTGCTCACAACGAACCAAGGGTTGCCGGTCAGCGACAACCAGAACTCGCTCCGCGCACACGCACGCGGTCCCACTCTACTCGAAGATTTCATACTACGTGAAAAGATCACGCACTTCGATCATGAGCGGATCCCCGAGCGCATCGTGCACGCGCGCGGCACCGGCTTGCATGGCACCTTCACGCTCACCCACTCGCTGTCCAAGTACACACGCGCCCGAATCCTGACCGAAGTCGGCGTCGAGACACCGGTATTCGCGCGCTTCTCGACCGTGGCGGGCGGTTCGGGTTCGGTCGACACGCCGCGCGATGTGCGCGGCTTCGCCGTCAAGTTCTACACGCAAGAGGGCAACTGGGACCTAGTGGGCAACAATATCCCCGTGTTCTTCATCCAGGATGCAATCAAGTTTCCGGACATCATCCATGCCGTGAAGGAAGAGCCCGATCGCGGCTTTCCGCAGGCGGCATCGGCGCATGATACCTTTTGGGATTTCATCGCGCTGACGCCTGAATCGATGCACATGATCATGTGGGTGATGTCGGACCGCGCCATTCCGCGCTCGCTGCGGATGATGGAGGGCTTCGGCGTCCACAGTTTCCGATTGGTGAATCCCGATGGCAAGTCGACATTCGTCAAATTCCATTGGCGGCCCAAGCTCGGCAGCGCCTCGGTCGTCTGGGACGAAGCGTTGAAGATCAGCGGCGCCGATCCCGATTTCCACCGCCGCGACCTGTATGACGCGATCGAAGCGGGCGATTTTCCCGATTGGGAGCTGGGCGTCCAGCTGTTCGACGTCGAATTCGCCGACGCCTTCGATTTCGATCACCTCGATGCGACCAAGCTGATCCCGGAG
>JBBQHO010000174.1:0-7903 GCA_038324055.1 Polyangiales bacterium
TGTTGCTCGGCACGTCGACTCGGCCCCGGTCGCCCAAGCATGATCCCCTCCACGCTCATTCGCCACCCCTACACCAACCTACAACCACACACCGATCCATATGATCAGCTCACGCCCGGCTCAGGTGCCGATCCACGCCCCCTCAACTCACGTGCCCACGCTCACTGATCGAGCGGCACGGGGGTCGAGCGTGGGGGATCCGACCCGACGATGAGCTGGGTGAGGCTCGCATGCCTCGTCAGTCCTCCCCGAGCATGAAGCCAACGTGCGCGGTCGCGATCTGACAAGCCGACCCGACAAGGACGCCCAGCGCCTCGTCGATTTCGGGCGCACAGGTGTCCAGAATCTTTCGCAAGTCATCGCCAGCGGAAGGTGTCCACGTGCTGCCGAGCCGAGAATGGGTGGCGTTCACGTTGTACTCTTTTACGCGATCCGCGACTCGTGCCCAACCAGCGGCAGATACCTTGAACGCCGACGCGGCCGTGGGACCGGCGAAGAAATTCCCACCCGCACTGTCGTGGAGGAAATGGTTCCGGAGTGCGTAAGAGATCGCGATCGACCAGCCGAACGATTGCCGCAGCGAGTAGAACGCGATGGCAGCGGTCTTCGCTTCCGGCCCCTTCCCGCCGACGAAGTGCGACACGAGCTGCGGCGCGTTCTTCGGGTTCTGCAGGGAGTTCCGACTGAACAAGACGTGGCCAGCCATCCCGAGAAGGCGGTCAGCCAGCGCCCACTGGCCGGCGAGGTAGCCCTGAACGCCCAGCAGACGCACGGTCTGGAACTTGGCCCGCGATGGGCCGAACGGGACGTCGTCGTTCTGGTCGGCGTGCTGTTCAAGGTTGTCCAGAAGGGCGCGCGCAGTCTGCCTCGCAGCAATCATCTGGTTCCAATGATCGACGTCGGTGGCGAACGCGGCGATCTCCTTAAACTCCGTCTCGATGTCCGAGGCCAGCTTGCCGGCGTGCCGTGCGATGGCCCCATCCACCTTACCGAGCGCCGCCTTCGCATCTTGCAGCCGCTCCTCCAGCGTCTTGCTCATTCGCCGCGATCCTCTTTCGCACGCTCTTCATGATCACGCAGTTCGGCCTCGGCGATGGCGAGGCGTTGCTGCCAGTATGGTCGCAAGTCGACCTCCACCTCGGCGTCCAGCGCTGCGCGGGCCTCGGCTACAGCGGCGATGAATATGGGCGGCACTTCCCCGACCGCACCTGACCATGAGCGGATACCCCTCTCGCTCAAGGAGCCGTGTACCGACCGCAGCGCGTCCGCGCCGAAGGGTTGCGCGGCTCGGATCACAGCCAGGGCGATCGTCCGCCACGCCGTGCTGTTGACAGCATAGGCCCCGCCGATGCGTGCGAGCCTGCGCGTGTCCTCTGCCCCCGCAGCGCCATCTGCTCGTGTCGCGACGGCCGCGGGAACCACCAACCCTCCAGGGTCAACGTCACACAAAATCTCGGGCAAGTAGTAGCCGACGCTCCCGTTGTCCTCCACGAAGTCAAGCACGTTGCTTATGGCGGCGACTTCTTCGACATCTAATGCATGAGCGGCGTCAATCTGGCGTACGTACTTGCTGAGACGAGCGTTGTGGCTGACCGCGCGGATCTTCGTTCCGCCACTGCTCGCCGACTCTTGCTCCTGCCGTCGCCGAAGAGCCTCGGGGAGCCAGCTCACGTCCGGGCTTCCCAAGCGCTCCAGGATCTCGGCGAGGTGCCAGTCCCCGTTGTCGCCAAGATCGTCGACGTCGGGCAGCGCCAGGAGTTGAGACATGAGCCATCCTGCCAGGCCGGACGGCTGTGGGTCCGCATCTTCTCGAACCGCCCAGTAGATCGCGTCTACGAGAGTGTGCATCGCGTCAGGACACAGCTCGGCCGGGACGGCTCGAAGAACCCCCTCGAGCAGAGGTTGCAGCGCGGACCAATCATGGCCTACCGAGAGAGCCAGTGCGCCGACGAATGCGACGTCACGGCCGGTGCTCCCGAAGAGCTCCCGCGCGCCTCGAAGCAATGCGCGCTCCTCCGCCGTGAAGTCCCGCACGCCGCGCACTTTCGGAATCCGGCCGTAAATGCGTTCAAGAAGGTGAGCGCGACGCCCATCGCTACCGCAGTGGTCGAGCAGCTCACGTACCAGCACGTGAACTCGTTCGGAAGCGCCACTTCGAGCGGCAGTGACCCAGCTTACGGCAGCGGCGACGACGAACTCGGCGCGAGGATCTATAAATGGCGGCTTGAGCGCTTCTCCAATGAACTGCCGCACGACCTCGTGCGACTCAGCGTGCGTTCCGAGAGACCACGCGACGCCGTCTAGCCGGTGGAGAGACTGATCGCCTCCAAGGAAGGTGACCGCCCGGTCGATGAAGGCTGAGATTTCCTCCGGGCTCAACGCCAGCGCGAGTTCTGCGGCCTTCGCAGAGACACGGCCATCATGCTGCCTCCAATCCTCGATGCTCGGTAGGAGGGGCTGGAACTCCTTCGCGAGGTCGTTGCTCGCGTAGAGGGCTTCGAGCGCGTCGGCAGCCGCCTTGATTTCAAGGTCCTTCTCGTATCGACGGTGCCAGTCCCAGACCTCACGCGCCGCTGCCAGTTCGTCGAGGCTCGCACGTCGTCCCGTCAGCACCGCACGAGTCCAAGTGAGTTTCTCGAGCGCGGGTGCATCGTGAGTCCGCGCAAACACATGCCAGAGTGCTGCGCGGCTCTCTGTCGGCGTTGCGTCCTCCACGAGCGCTGCTTTCAGTTGCTCCAGGACCGCCTCTCTCGCCAACCATGCGGATGTCCCAGGGGCGATGGCGAAGGTCCTCCAAGTAATGGCGCGATCATCACTCCAGCTCTGCCGTCGCTCAAGAGCGAGCACGGGCTGGACGAGAGCGTTGAGCAGCGCGACGTGCCCGGGCGTCGGAGGCTTCTGTCTGAGCGCGGCCATCAGCTCGACGCCGAGTTTCTTCGCCGCATCTTCGTAGTCACTGCAAAAGTGAGGGCCACCTTCAAGCACTCTGGTGACAAGCGCCGCAGCGCGCCTGCCGTCGTTCGGCAGCCCACGCGGTAGGTTCTGCGCCAACTCGGCCTCGGCTTCGGCGAGAGCGCACAGCTCCCGGAAGACGGCCTCACGATCCGCCGGCGCCTCAGCGCCCATCGCCCCGTGGAGCAACGGCCACGCAAGCGAGAGCAGAACATCGCCTTGCCCGAGGAGCTTTGTCCCGAAAATCCCGTCAACTTGCTCGTCTGGCGCTGGCGTGAGACGCATCGCTCTCACGAGAGACACTGTGCCGGGATAGAACGGCGCGACCGCCTCGACGACGTCGGCGAGGGCGAGGCGTTGGCTCGCGGACATAGACGGCACTGACGCCTCCAGAGCCGCTAAAAACGGGGCCAAGAGCCTCAGGTCGTGCCCTGAAAAGCGAAGGAGGAACTCCGTCCGAGCGAGCGCTATGAGGATCGCTCGACCGAGTCCGCTAAGGGCGCCAGACAGCGCGGCGCTACGAACGATCTCCAGGAGATTCGTCGCGTCGTCTGACGCGACGACGGGATGCGCGCCCCCCACATCCCTGGTGAGCCAACGGAGCAGAACGTGGTCTCGAAGGACGTCGGGCTTCAGCTCGATGAACCGATTGCGTGCGCCGCGCTCGCTGACCGCGCGTCGGCGGACAAGACAAGCAAGCCGCTCGCGAACCTCGACGACGGACCCAGCCCCGCTCCTTTCGCCTATCAGATTGATCGTTGTGTCGTCTTCGCGGTTGACGGTGCCAACGAGCGCCACCCATCGGAGCAAACTACGAACGGTCGCTGCGGGCACCTCGGACTGGTTCTGTTCGACCTCGTGCAAGTACTCATCGGCGAGGGCCTCCGCGTCGGTGGGAATATGCTTGAGGTTGCCGTGAACCTCGAGATGCTGGACGGCGAGGGTCAGCCACACCGGGAAGCGCGCGAAACGCGTGCTAAGCTGTCGAGCCGCCGCACGTCGTTCGTCTTCGGGCAGGCGAAGTAGCTTGCGGGTCTTGAGCAACTCGAAGCACATCGCCTCGGCGTCGGCAGCGGGCAATGAGGCGAGCACTAGCTCCTCAACACGCGGCCTCATCCGTGCGCCGCGCAGGAAGCGAAGTACCGGATCCTTAGGCGACCGGACGGCCACCGAGACCTTCCACTTTGCGGTACGTCCCACGCGACCACCAAGCTGCTCTGCGAGTTGCTGCAGCAGGGTCTCATTGGCCGGCTCGTCGACGAGGAGAAGGGTTGCGCGCTCGGGGACGACGGCCTCGAACCAGGAGCTAGTCGCAGCCATGCTCTCGACGTTCGCCCAGAGGACCTGCCACTCGCCGTCGTTCGCGATCTCGTCACCTGCCTCTACTAGCAAGCGTGTCTTACCCGTGCCCCCCGCCCCGTGGACGACGAGAAAGAATCTGTCCGACGCGAGGAACGCGCGGATGGTGGCCATCTCGTCCGTCCTGCCGCAGAACGGGCCGAGCTCGTCTCTGCGCAGAAACGGCTCTTGGTCGGGCAGCTGTTCCTTCACCTCGGGGATAGAGAGAAAGACCCGCGTCTCGTTCTCGAAGAACGAGCGGTGGATCTCGGGATGCTTGTCGAGGAGACCATCTAGGTTTGCGCGCTCCCAGTAGTCCGCAGCCAGCCCCTGTTTGGCGAAGAGCGGTGCGACCTCCGTGTCCCAAGTCTGCTTGTCGGTGGGGTTGAACGCTGCGTTTGTGACGAGGCGCCAATGAGTCACGCCTTTCCACTGCTCGTGCCGGCTGTGCCCAGGCTTGCGGTACTCCTCGATCTTCGTCGCCTCGCTTTTTGCGTCGCGGATGGCGGATGCTGCTGAGCCGTTCCCGTGGTGCTTAGCTTGGAAGACCCGCGTGCCATCTCCCGAGCGCGCGTCCTGCCCGCCGTCCTTGCCTCGACGGCCGAAGAGCGAGGCCTTCGGGTCCTCAAAGAAGACGATTGTCGTCGCGAGAGACTCGAAGCTCGCACCGCTCGTGATCGCTCCCCACTTGCGTTCAGCCATGATGGCCTCCGTGCTTAAACACCCGCTCGCGATGCCACGGCAGGCACCCGCGATGGCCCTCCTGCAGCGCGCGCACCCGCAGCGGTGCGACGAGGCCCAGCACCTCGCATGCCTCGGCGTCGAGCGTGGCGGACACCTCGACGGCGCCGTCGTCGGCCAGCGTGACGAACCCGCGGTCGAACGCGGCGTCTAGGTGCGGGGCGAGCAGGAGGCCGTTCCAGACGTCGAGGCGCTCGGCGTCGGTCGCACAGTGAGCCCACGGCTTCATGTGGCTCGCGCGGAGCAGCGCCGGGACGGCGAGGCCGGTGATCGCGCAATGGCCCTCCCAGAGCTCCAGCAGGCCGTGGCGGAAGAGGTCCTGGCCGACGCGCTGGACGACGAGGCGCTCGGCCTCAGTGGTCCTCGGCAGGGCGGCGGTCTGCTTCTCGAAGCTGTGGCGCAGCTCGTCGGGCAACGTCTTGCTGAGCTGGAAGGCGCGGCGCAGCAGACGGTAGAGCGAAGGGATATCGATGACGGTGCGGCCGCCGAGGGCGCCCTTGGGCAGCGGCGCCGCCATGGGTGTCCCGTACCCGCCGAGTGCGCGGGCGACGTTCTGCTGGGAGACCGTCGCGAGGAAGACCGCGTCGCCGAAGGTGCCGAGCCAGATGCGGAGCGGGCACTGGGTGCTCGCGAAGCCGAGCCAGTCGCCTTCTCGCGGCAGCTCCTGGTCGAAGCCGTTGTCGACCGCACCCTTCTCGAGGTGCGAGGCGATGACGCGCGAGAGCGCGGAAGTCATCGGCGCCGCCTCCCTCCGCGCGCGTCGTCAGACGAATCGACCGAGAGCTGCGCATAGAGCTCGTGCAGCTTCCGGCGCAGCACAGCTTTGGGCGGGAGCATGGTCTGGTGCTCGGCGACGAGCGTCGGCGAGGTGGTCCGGGCGGGCGCGTACTCGACCACCTCGTTGTCCTTCGTCGCGCAGAGCAGAACGCCGATCGAGGGCCGCTCGTGAGCCTTCTTCACATCGCGGTCGAGGGCCTCGACGTAGAAGCTGAGCTGGCCCAGGTCGGCGGGCTTGAACTTGTCGACCTTCAGCTCGAAGGCGACGAGGCACTGCAGCGATCGGTGGAAGAAGACGAGGTCGATCGCGAAGTCCTGGTTGCCGACCTGGACCGGATACTCGGAGCGTACGAAGCAGAAGTCGCGACCGAGCTCTGAGATGAAGCGACCGAGGTTGCGCAGGAGAGCGCCGTGCACGTCGGCCTCCGAGTGGCCGTCGAGGAGCGAGAGGAACTCGACGCTGTACGCGTTCTTCAGCTCATCGAGGGCGGTCGGATGGATTTGTGCCACCGCTGGGGACACTTTCTTCGCAGCGGGGTCGCTCCGCAGGATGGCGGCCGACTGGATCTGGCGTTCGAGCTCACGGGACGACCAGCGTTCCCGAATCGCCGCGAGGATATAGAACTCGCGCGTCTCGGGGGGTTTCGCCTGGCTGAGGATGAGCGTGTGGTGCGTCCACGGCAATTGTCTCAGCAGCGCCGAGACTCTCTTGTTGCCGCCGTATGCCTCGAAGAACTGCCTCATCCGGAAGAGGTTCGGCCGCGTGTAGCCACGCATCCCGGGGTAACGGCGGGCGAGCGCGGCCGCGAGCTCGTCGACGACGCCGTCGCCCCACTCGGCCTTCTCGTTCTTGTGGCTGATGTGCTCGCCGAGCTGCCAGTAGAGGCTGACCAGCTCCGTGTTGACGGCCTGGTAGGTAGGCACGGTTGCGGGCAGACTCGATGAGCGCGAGCACCTCGGCGAATCTGGCTTCGTCGGACGCGACGAAGCTCGATTGTCTCCGCGGCGTGGAGACAATCGAGTCCGTCTTGGCCGGCGTTCGTCTCACCGCTGACGAGACTTTCTTCGCCTCCGGCTTCACGGGCGTGCGTCTGTGCGGCGCTTGGGCCATCCTCAGCTTCCTTTTGCCGCGGCGGGGCGCGTGTCGGGGTGCGCGACACGCGGGCCGGCGGGCGGTGGGTCGAGGCGGGACTGGTGGGGCTTCCCGCTCCGCGCGGCCCTCAGGGCGTCCGCGAGCTCAGCGACATCGTTCCAGACGGTCTTCTGGAAGTTGGACGAGCCGGCGTCGAACCACCCAGACCACCAGCTCGGCCCGGACTCGGCGAGTTCTGTCGGGTCGGTGACGTACGGGTTGATGCCCACCGCGAGCACGCGAAAATCACCCGGACGAGGCCGGTCGAAGTGCGCCCCCACGTACGGGTGCGCCCTCCGTTCACCGACCTCCGCATGAAGCGCATGCGCAGCGTCCAGGAACGAGGGCACGGACATCCTGCCATGCTGGCACCAGCGCCGCCTCCGAGTCGAGCCAAGGCGAGCCCGCCGGTGCCGGCGCATCCCTCGCAAGGGGGCCCCCGCACGACTTCGCGTCTCGCTGTCGGCAGATCCTGCGGCCAGCGCCCGATTGATGAAGGCGGTGCGCAGCAGCGCGCGGAGCCGGAGGAGCACAGAAGCCTGTGGACAGTGCCGCGCCCGTGGAGAACGGGGGCCCTGTCCGCGGAGATGCTCCAGTTCGTGGACCATCTCGCGGAGCTGCCCGCCGAGGAGTTCGCCGCGGCCCTGAAGGAGGAGCGCGATGCGAGCGGCGATCTATGCGAGGTTCTCGAGCGAGAACCAACGGGAGCAGAGCATCGACGATCAGAGCCGGGTGCGTCGCGACTTCGCGCGCCGTGACTCGATCACGATCCTCGAGGAGCACATCTACTGCGACGAGGCGCAGTCGGGCTCGCTGCGGACGGACAAGTTCGCCGGATATCGGGCCATCGAGAGCATCCGCCAGGTCCTGCTCGTCTCGCAGGGCCAACGCCGCGTCGAGGTCTTCACCCGCGCCGGCCCGCGCTGGATTCTCGACGACATCACCGGAAGCGACGTCGCCAGG
>JBBQHO010000175.1:0-7878 GCA_038324055.1 Polyangiales bacterium
CGCCGGATCGGGCCCGCAGGTGGGGCCGACCGACAGCAACTGGCACGTCTGTCCGGCGCCGCATGCCGGCTCGCACCGGGCCGACAGGCACAGGCCACTCTCCGCGTCACACGCCAAACCGGGACCGCAATGCCCCCAGCAGTCGCCAGTGCGCGCGCGATGAACTCCCACCGCTGCAACCATCGCGGCGGCCGCCGCAAACGCAGCGCCGTAGCTGTGGCCAGAAGCGGCAGTCGGCGCACAGCTCGTCGCACCCAGGCCCAACACCGACGAGACGAGCAGCGAGGCGACGACAACACGCTTCATGTGCACCAAGGTACCGCACGCCAAAGCCCAGCGCCAAAGCCCAGCGCCAAAGCCCAGCGCCGCTAGCCTCCGTACTGTCGCAACAAGTCGCCCGAGAGGTGTTGGAGGGCCGTCTGCTGGTTGGCCAAGTCGACCCGAGCGCGCGCCCTGCGCAGCTTGGCCCGGCGCACCCCGTCGTCCGCCTCTTGCACCTGCATGGGAATCGAGAGGCCGAGATCGTAGCGCCCGCGCGCCGCTTCGAATGTTTTTTGAACCAGATCCAAGGTGCGCTGCGCCAGGACGAGACGCCGCTCGGCGGCGGCGGCGTTGGCGGCGCCGAGCGCTGCATCCGAGGCCAGCTTGTCGCGCGTTGTCTTGAGGTTCGCCTGCGCGGTACTCACGGCCCAGAGCGCGCTCTGGCGCTGTGCGTCCCTGCGCGTGTCGTCGGTCGGCAATTCGAACGTCAAACCGACGTGCCCGGCAACCCAACCGAACTGCGCGGCTCGGCCGGCCGCGGAGTCGGGGTCGATGCCGAGCCCCTTGGTTTCGAGGTAGCCGTCGACGTCCAGCCGCGGCCGCAGGACGTCGCCGGCCACTTCGGCACGCACACGCGCCGTTTCGACCTGAGCTTCGAGCTCGGCGAGTTCGATCGAGTCCGTCTGAAGCGCTCGCTTGAGTGCGTCACGACTCGGCGTTGCGAGCCCTTCGGGCGGAGCAACCGCAGCCCAAGCCTCGGAACCGCTCGAAGTATCCCCTGCGCCCGTCAGACGCAGCAACTCCAATGCCTTCGCTTTCTCGGTCGATTCGGCCATGGCCAATGACTCTTGGAGTTCAGCAACGCGCGTCGCGAAGGTCAGCGCATCAGCGGGTGCCAAAGCGCCACGCGCTACGCGCGCGTTGGCATCGCGCTCTTGGCCGAGTGCGAGGTCAAGCGACTGCCGGTCGATCGCGACCGCCTCGGTGGCGTACCAGAGCTCCCAGTACGCGGTGAGTACGTCACGCACGAGCTGGCTGGCGATGCGGCGTTCCGACTTTTCCTTGAAAGTACGGTTGCTCTGGGCGGCGTGAAGTTCCACCCGGCCGACCGTCGTGCCAGCGCCTCGCAGAAGCGGTTGCGTCAGGGTGAGGCGCGAACTGAGACCAAAACCACTGGCCTGGCTGAGCAGCGGGTTGTTGAAGCCGAACGAGTTTTCGAACCGTTCGCCCTGCACGCGCAGTAAGCTCGTCATGCCGAAAGCGAAAGTGCGACTGAGCTGCGCTCCCACGAGCGCGGAACGCGAGGTATTGGCCGTGACGACGTCTTGCGGCTGCAGACGGGGCGATGCCGCTTGCGTGTAGCCAGCGTCCGCCTGGAAGACGAACTGGTAACGTCCCTCCTCGCCGAGCACGTCGTACTTGGAGCTCTGGTACTGGCTGGTGGCGGCGCTGAGCGTCGGACTGTTGCGCAAAGCCAGGCGCACGGCCGTCCGCGCATCGATCGCGCGTCTCGGATTCTCTGTCGCCACGGCCTCACTCGGCGTGGGCGCGCCTGCTGCGCTTTGCGCCTGGGCCGAACCATGCGCGAGGAGAACGACCGCGACTAGCGACTTGCGTTGCAACTTATTCATGGCGAAGCGCCTCGATGGGGTTCAGGCGAGCGGCCTTGTGGGCGGGCAAATAGCCGAAGCCGACGCCGACAAAGGCCGAAAACAAGAAAGAGCCGGTGACGATTCCGGGCAAGAACACGAAGGGCATGCCAAAGGCGCGGGTAGCAGCGAACGAGCCTGAGAGGCCAAGCGCAATCCCCATCACGCCGCCCAGCGTCGAGAGCACGACGGCCTCGACGATGAATTGCAGGAGCACCTCCCGACCGCGCGCTCCGATGGCCAGCCTCGTACCGATCTCGCGCGTCCGCTCCGTCACCGAGACAAGCATGATGTTCATGATGCCAATTCCGCCCACCAGCAGGCTCACTGCGGCCACGGCTCCCAGCAGCAGGGTGAGAGCGCCCGTCACCGACTGCAGCGTTTGAGCGATTTCTTGCATGTCTCGAACCTGAAAATCGTCGGCCTGCCCTGGCGCAATGCGACGCCGCTCGCGCATCAACGTCTCGATCTGGACTCTTGCCTTCTTGGTGGCGGTCTCACTGATGGCGCTAACCGCGATGTTGCCGACGTTGCTGTTGCCCGCGATGCGGCGCTGGAACGACTTGAGCGGCATGAGCACGAAGTCATCCTGGTCCATGCCGAAGGTCGACTGGCCTTTGGCGACCAGAGTGCCCACCACCAAACACGACATGCGACCCAGGCGAATCGTCATGCCGAGAGGACTCTGCTGACCGAACAACTCGCGCTCGACGGTGGCGCCCAGTACGCAAGCCGGCGTGCCACCTTGCTGTTCGACGTCCGAAAAGCTGCGTCCGGCCCGCAGTAGCAGGCCGCGAATCGTGAAATAGTCGTTGGTGCTGCCGGTAATCTGGGTATTCCAATTCGTGTTGCCGTAGATCGCCAGGGTCGTGCTGGACGACGCCGGAGCCACGGCGCTGACCGTATTCAGCTCGTGCGCGATGGCGCGCGCATCGTCCAAAGTGAGAGGCGCCGATGTGACGCTGGTTGCGCCACGGCGCTCCGCACCGGGAAAGAGCGTCAGCATGTTCACGCCCATGTTCGAGATGTCCTGGGTAATCTTGCGCGTGGCGCCCTCGCCCAATGTCACCAGAGCCACCACCGCACCGACTCCGATCACGATGCCGAGCGTGGTCAGCACGGAGCGCAGCACGTTGCGCCGCAACTCGCGCACAGCCATGGCGAACGCGCTGCCCAGCATCGCCAAGGCACTCATGCCGACACCTTTTGCTCGTCGGACTCGATCAATCCATCCCTGAAGGCGACGATGCGAGATGCATAGCTCGCCATTTCGCGCTCGTGGGTGACCATGGCGATGGTGATGCCGCGCTCACGATTCAGCGCTACGAGCAGGTTCATGATTTCGGCCTTGCGAGCCGAATCCAGGTTGCCTGTAGGCTCGTCAGCGAGCAGCAGGCTGGGGTTGGTCACTATGGCACGAGCGATCGCCACGCGTTGTTGTTGACCGCCAGACAGTTCGGCGGGTGTGTGCTTTTCGCGTCCCGAAAGGCCGACATCGGCCAGCGCCTTCAGAGCCCGCTCTCGACGTTCGGCGCGCCTCACCCCTCGATAGACGAGCGGCAGCTCGACATTTTCGTGCGCGGGGGTGCGCGGCAACAGGTTGAACCCCTGGAACACGAAGCCCAGGTAGTGGCGACGCAACAGTGCCAGTTCGTCTCGCGACAAGTGCGCGACGTTGACGCCCCGAAAGTAGTACGCGCCCGCGGTCGGCGTATCGAGGCAGCCCAACATGTTCATGCAGGTCGACTTACCCGAGCCGCTCGCACCCATCACGGCGACGAACTCCCCTCGACGAATCGTCAGGTCGACGCCAGCCAGGGCGCGCACCTCGGAATCGCCCTGGCCGTAGACCTTGGTTACGCCGCGCAACTCGACGAGCTGGTTGGCCTCCCCGCTCATTTCTTTTCCTCGACGTCGACGATCACGGCAGTGCCCTCTTTGAGCTCGCCGCTCGTGATTTCCGTGTAAGCGCCATCGCTGGCGCCAATGCCCAGCCCCCGCGGACTGGGGGCTTCGCCGGTCAAAACCCACACCTCGGGCCCCCTTTTCTCGGCGGCGGTGGACTTGCGACCCGAGCGCGGCACGCCTGGCAGGCGCAATTGCGCCCGCACGTCGGTCGAAGGCGCAAAACGCAACGCCGCGTTGGGCAAGGCCAAGACCCGGGCGCGCGTCTCAATCGTCACGGTGGCCGCAGCGGTCATGCCCGGACGCAACAAGAGTTCGGCATTGTCTGCGGATAGAATCGCCTCGTAAGTGACGACATTCTGGGTGATCGTCGGATCGTTGCGCAGCGACAAAACCCTCGACGCAAAATTTCTTTCGGGATACGCGTCGACCGTGAACGAAGCTTCCTGACCTTCACGCACCCTCCCGATGTCCGCCTCGTCGATCAAGACGGAAAGACTCATGCGGCGCAGGTCTTGAGCCAACTTGAATAGCACCGGCGTGGTCATGCCGGCCGTGACCGTCTGCCCACTCTCGACCAGACGCGACAGCACGACGCCGTCGATCGGTGACAGAATAGTCGCCTTTTCCAGTCTGGATTTGGCTGACTTCAGGCTGGCGCGCGACAACGTGGCGCTCGCATTGGAACTGGCCAAGCTGGCTTGCGCCCGTGCCCAGTTGGCTTCGAGGCCCTCGTAGTCTTGCTGGGCTATCAGCCCGTCCTCGAGTTGTCCTTTGGCGCGCTCGAACTTCTGCTTTGACTCGAGCAACGTGGCCCGGGCTTGGAAGATGGCGGCGTCGGCGGACGCCACTTGAGCCGTGGCTTCGTCCACGGCCGCTTTGGACTGCTCGGGATCGATGACGGCTAGCACCTGCCCAACGTGGACGATGTCGTTGAAGTCGACCTTCACTTCGGTCAGCTTGCCCGAAACCTCAGTCCCGACCTCGACTGTGTTTTGGCCCTCCAGAGTACCCGATGCACTCACCGTCACCTTGATGTCGGTTCGCTTGACCTGCATGGTCTTGAACACGGGCTTGTTCGCCTGGGCGCGAGCCTGCCAGAGACGCTGGCCGCCAAAGCCCAGGGCGATGACAACGCCCGAAAGAACGCCGAGGCGGATCCATTTTTCGCGCCGACGCTTGACGGGGTTGGCAAGGCCCAGTGCCTGGAGCACTTCGGGGTCGGGTACGGGCGCTGGGAAGGACGGGTCTTGGAGGGAGGCCATGGGCGAGCCAGTGAAGCATGCCAGAGACCGGCGGGCCGTCCGGGCAGCCCCCAACGGCGGTACTTTTCAGCAGCCAATCGGCTTCCTCGGTCCCCAGCCGTGCCAGACCCTGTCCAACCGACGGCCTGCCACTCAACCCGCGGGCAATCGGGCCGTTGGGGGTACTGGGGAGAGGGCATGGAAGAAAAACGCAAACCTCGCATCTTGTGTGTCGACGATGAACCTCAGGTTCTCGAGGGCCTGCTGCTCCACTTGCGCAGGCGCTACGATGTCGTCACCGCTACCAGCGGCGCGGTAGCGCTGGACTTGGTCGCCCGCGATCCCGGCGTTGCCGTCATCATTTCGGACATGCGCATGCCGGGCATGGACGGGGCCCAATTCCTTGCCGAGTCACGCAAGCTCGCACCATCCGCATCGCGCCTGCTGCTCACAGGACAAACCGACTTGCAAGCCGCTATCAACGCCATCAACCACGGCCAGATCTTTCGTTTCCTGACCAAGCCCTGCGCGCCGCCGGACCTGTTGCAAGCCGTAGAAGCCGCGGTCGAGCAGCATCGACTGCTGACGAGCGAGCGCGTACTGCTGGAACAGACTTTGCACGGCAGCATCAAGGCTCTGGTCGACGTGTTGTCGATGACGAATCCGGTGGTGTTTGGCCGAGCTACGCGGCTGAAACGCTACGTCGGCGAGATGGCCACGCGCCTCGATCTAGCGGACCGCTGGCAAATCGAAGTGGCCGCCATGCTGTCGCAAATTGCCTTCATCACGCTCCCCGGCGAAACACTGACCAACGTGTATTACGGCTTACCGCTGAACGTGGCCGAGCAGAAGATGGTCGAACGGCTGCCGCACATCGTCGAGCAACTGCTCGAGCCCATTCCGCGCCTCGAGGGAGTGCGCGAGATCTTGGCCCTGCAATCCAAGTCCTTCAAGCGGTGCGCCCAATCGCTCGACCCCGCCAAGCTGCCACTTCTGCGTGGGGCTCAGCTGCTGCGCGTCTCTGCTGATTTCGACGCGCTCGACGTTCAAGGTCATCCGGCGTCAATGGCCATCGCTACCCTGCGAGGCCGTACGGACCAGTACGACCCCGATGTGCTCGATGCGCTCACCCAGATCAAGGCCGTGGCGCGAACTCGCGACGAAGTCCGCGAGTTGCCACTGGCGGTTTTGCGCTCGGGCATGATTTTGGCTGACGACCTCAAGACGAGCGCCGGCATGCTGTTGGTTGCCCGCGGCTACGAAGTGACCTCGAGCTTCGTCGAGAAGGCGAAGAACTTCCAACCCGGAACCGTGGCCGGCCTGGTCCGCGTACTCGTACGCGACTTGGGCGGCTCGGGTCCCGCATCCGTCGCTCGGGTGAGTTCCGCTCGCTGAGGCACGTCGACGCCCCAGGCCGCCTCGCGCACCCCCAGTCAGCGCAGAGCGCCGGCGAAGGACAGGCGCCGCAGCACCTCGTCGCGTGCGTCGTTGCGATCGGCGAAGCGCAGCGGAAGCCTCTCGAGCAAACGGTCCGTCAGCTCCTCAACCGTCCCGCTCGCGTCCCCGCCCAGTAGCGCCGCCCAGACTTCCAAGTCACCCGACGGGACGCGCTCTTCGCCCGTGGCCAAGCCCAAACCGAGCTGAAGCGAGAAGTCTCCAAGATTGCCACCGCTGCTGGCAAGTACGTCACCATCTCGAAGCTCCGAACCCGAGCGCACGCTCCACCGCCACAGACTGCCGGTGCCCGAAATGCGTGGTTCCAAGGTCACGTCGAGTGCTTGTCCCGGCACGACGTTCAACGGCGGGTCCAACGGAAAGCACAGGTGTCGCCAGCAGGTCCAAGGCGTGAGCGGCGAATTGGCAAGCTGCACCCCCGGCGCGAGATCCGCCTCGAACCAGGCGCACAACACGTTCATTTCGCCTGCTCGGTCGGCCTCGAGACAAAACGAGTACGCGATCGGCAGCGCACTCGTGCGCAGCTCGAGATCGGCGATGCACTGCGCCCTCCCCAGCAATTGGTCGGGCGCCACCCGCAATGCGCCCGGGCGATTGGTCGCGCGACGGCGGACTGCTCCGAGCTCCACTCCCGAGAACGCGTCAAGATACGCGAGATCGCGCTCGAGCCCGCTGTGGCGCGCAGCCGCGGCAAACAGCCGGAGGCGCGAGGGGATGAGTCGCACCTCGGGCGCGCAGCGCGGCAAGAGCACGCGATAGAGCTGACTCATGTCCTCGTCGATACCAAACGCGCCCATCGTTTCACTGAGCAGGACATCTGGTGGTTCTTCGAACTCGGCCTCGCGTGCATCGACGCGCAAGAGCCGAATCTTGCCCTCCGGATCGTTGTCTCGAAAGACGCGTTGGGCGAGGTCCGCGACCCCGCCTCGCTCCACCGCGTACACGCGGCGCGCCCCAGCTCGCAGCGCCAACACGGCCAAGACACCACTCCCCGTGCCGATATCGGCCACGACGTCGCCCGGTTTGACCACTTGGGCAATGGCGCGCGCGTAGGCGCTGACGCGTTCGTCGTCGACCAACATGCGCGCTTGATTGTGAACGTCGTCGAAGCCGAAGAACGAGTCTTGCATGAGCCGCAGCAATATAGACAGTGACGGCTGGGCCTGCCCACCCCGATCCGCATAGAATGCGTCAGCCGATTCGATGATCGAACTTGTCCTTCCACCCGTCACCGAGGTTGCGCGTGCCCTCGCCGCTCCGGGATTCGCCCATTTTTCCGGCTTCCTGCCGGCTTCCGCCTTCTATTCCTCTAAATTCATTTTATGCTTTTAATATAAAATATACAGGAAAGTCCACGGTTGAAA
>JBBQHO010000176.1:0-7846 GCA_038324055.1 Polyangiales bacterium
GGCCTCGTCAACATCGGCGTGCTGTTGCCGCGCGAGTACGAGCAGCTCGAAAAGGCCGCCATCTTCATTCGGCGCATCCGCAACGTGCTCCACTACAACACCAAGCGCCGCACCGAGCGTCTCGGCTTCGAACAGCAAGAGTTGGTCGCCGATAGAATGGGCTACGGCACGGGTGGCGCGGGCTGTGAGGCGCTGATGAGCGACTACTACCTGCACGCGCGCACGATTTCCAACGTGCGCGAACTGCTGTTGGCGCGCGCGGAACCGCCGCCCAAGAAGCGCCAAAAGGCCAAATCTCTGGGCAATGGCCTGCAGATTCTGGGTGATTCGGTCGCCATCGAGGATCCGGACCGCTTGCATTCCGAGCCAGCGCTGGCGCTGCGGCTCTACTGGGAAGCGGTCCACCGCGACTTGCCGGTCTTTCGCTTGTCGCGCGACGCCATCTCGCGTGCGACCACCAGCGACGAGTTCTGCGAGCGTCTGCGGGCGAGCGAAGAAGCAGCGCGTCTGTTTCGGCGCCTCGTGCGCGTCGTGCGCAAAGTGCGTTTCAAGCGCAACTCGCTCCTGACGGAGCTCCACGACGTGGGGCTGCTCTTGGCCATGATCCCGGAGTTCAAGCCGGTGGTCGGGCGCGTGCACCACGACATCTATCATGTGTACACGGTCGACGCGCATTCGATTGCCGCCGTCGATCGCGTGCGCGCCCTGTGCCGCGGCGAGCTTTCGGCGGAGCATCCCATCGCTTCGCGCCTGGGCGCCGAAGTGGCCCGGCCTCAAGTCTTGTTCATGGCCGCGCTCTTGCACGACATCGGCAAGGACATCGGCGGGCGCAGGCATTCGGAGCGCGGAGTCGATTTGGCGCGCGTCATTTTGCTCCGTTTGGGGGTAGCCGAGCACGACATCGTCGAGGTGCAGCACCTCGTGCTCAAACACCTGCGCATGTACCACGTGGCTTCACGTCGAGACATCGACGATCCGGCAACCATCGAGGCGTTTCGCGACGAAGTGCACGGCCCCGAAGGCTTGAAAGAACTGTACCTACTCACCCTGTGCGACGTGGCGACAACGAGCCCACTCGCGCTGACGAGCTGGAAAGAACGGATGCTCGAAGAGCTGTACGTCAGCACTTTGCGCTCGTTCGACGGCATGCCGGCTCGCACCGAGCAGCGCGCCGAAAGCCTGCGCGAAGCGGCGCGCGCACTTTGCCCGGCGCCGGGCGAGAGCGCCTTCCTCGAGCATTTCTTGACCGTGGTGCCCGAGCGCTACCTGTACGCCAACGAACCGGACGACATCGTCGCGCACAGTCGCTTGGCGCGGCAGTCCCAGACGCGTCGCTTCATGACGGCGCTCTTGACGCACGACGCTCCCTATTCGCAAGTCGGTTTCATCACCGACGACAAGCCAGGCGCTCTGGCCATGATCACGGCGGTACTCGCCGCCAATCGTCTGCGCGTCGTCGGCGCCCAGCTTTACTCGTGGATCGACGAACACGGCCGCAAGCGCGTGCTCGACTTGTTCTGGGTGCGCAGCGGCGACGATCCACGCCAGGTCGAGGTGGCCTTGCCCAAGGTCGACAAGGACTTCGAGCGCCTGCTGGGCGGCGAGATCACCGCTGACTACCTGATCGAGAGCCGTCGGAGCTCCAGATTCAGCGAGCGCCCGGCGCCCGACGTGCCCACGACCATCAGCTTCGACAATCGGTCGGCCAAAGGCCACACCATCATCGAAGTGGCCGCGCACGACCGCCCCGGTCTGCTGTACCGCCTGGCCAAGACGCTGAATGGCGCAGGCCTCGAGGTCGCGCTCGCCAAGATCAACACCGAAGGCAACGCGGTGGCGGACGTTTTTTACGTGGTCGATCGTGAAGGCAACAAGCTGACCGAGACGAGCCAGGTGGAGGACCTTCACCATCGCCTGCGCGAAGCGGCACAGAGGACGAGCTTGTGAGTCCGACCAGAACGGCACAGAGGACGAGCTTGTGAGTGAAACGAGAGAGAGCAAAATGAGCACCAACCAAATGCGAGCAAGAAGCTTCAAACTGACCCTGGGTGCGCTGCTGGCCCTAGGGGCCGTCGGCTGTGGTGGCTCGCAAAAGCAGCCCGCGCAACCGCCGCTGCTCGAGCAAACCGACGAAAAGGTCGCCGCTCCGAGTAGCAAGAAAGTTCAAGCCGGCCTCGACGCCATCAAGGCCGAGAAGTTCGCCGACGCCGAGACACTGCTTGCCGAGGCCACCCAGGAAACGCCAGAAGATCCGCAGGCCGCCTACTACTACGGCGTCGCGCTCGAGGGCGTCGGCAAAGGTCCCGAGGCCGAGACCTCGTACAAGCGGGCCCTCACCCTCGAGCCCAAGTTGACCGAGGCCAGCCAGAACCTCTCGGCTCTGTTGTTGGACGCTGAACGGCCTGCCGACTCTTTGGCTGTGGCGGATGCCGGACTCAAGAACACCCCCGAAGATCCGGGGTTGCTCTCCAACCGCGCGCTCAGCCTGGACGCGCTCGAGTCGCCCCAAGCCATCCCCGCTTACGAGAAAGCTCTGGCTAAAAAGCCCGATGAGCCGTGGCTGCGTTACAACTACGCGGCCGTGCTCGCGCTCAACGAAAAGCCGGCCGAGGCCAAGAAGGAGCTCGCCAAGGTCCCGCTCGACGACCCACAACTCGCGGCTGGCGTGGCTCAGCTCTACGGGCAGCTCAAGGATTTCCCCGCCTGCGTGGCTGCCCTCGACAAGGCCATCGCCAAGAACAAGACGACTGATCTGTTGCTCCATTGTGGGGTCTGCAAGCACAGCGCAGGCGACGACGCCGGTGCAGGCGCGGACATCAAGGCAGCCGTCGACGCCGATCCGAGCTCGGCCGCAGCCCACTACTATTACGGCAAGCACTTGGCGGGCGCGAAGAAGACGGGCGAGGCCAAGGCGCATTTGCAGAAGGCGGCCGAGCTGGGCAAGGGTACGCCCATCGGCGACAAGGCAGCGCAAGCGCTGGCCGAGCTATCGGGTGCCGCCAAGAAGAAGTGACTAGAGGATCACTTCGAGGATGCGATCGAGTTCGTCCAGGCTCGAGTACTGGATGGTGATGGCGCCTTTGCCTTCTTTGTCCGTCACTTCGCAGCGCGTGCCCAGGTGACGTTCCAGGCGCTTTTCCAGGTCACGCACGCTGGCGCTCTTGCTCTTGCTCTTGCCGCCGCCAGCGGCAGAGCTGCCCTTCTTGCCGGGCTTGCTACCGCGCACCAGTTCTTCGGTCTGGCGCACGCTGAGCCGGCCTTTGACGACCTTGTCGGCGAGCTCCGCCATACGCGCAGGATCGTCGATGCCGAGCAGCGCGCGGCCATGGCCTTCCGAGAGTTCACCCATGACGACGCGCGTGCGCACGCTCTCCGGTAGGCGCAAGAGCCGCAACGAGTTGGCGATGGTGGAGCGATCCTTACCGACGCGCTCGGCTAGCTTTTCTTGGGTGTAGCCGTGCTCTTTGACCAAGCGATCGAGCGCTTCGGCCAGCTCGATCGGATCGAGATCTTCGCGCTGCACGTTCTCGATGATCGCCAGCTCGAAGGCCGTCTGCGACGAGACGTCGTGCACGACCACCATCACGTCCTTGAGACCTGCACGCTGGCTGGCGCGCCAACGGCGCTCGCCCGCGATCAGCTCGAAGTGATCGCTGCCCTTCTTGCGGACAACGAGCGGCTCGAGCAGTCCGTGCTCTCTGATCGATTGCGCTAGCTCGTCGAGCTTGGCGCTGTCGAAGTGCTGCCGCGGTTGGCCCTTCTGCGGCACGATGCGCTCGAGCGGGCAGAGAAAGACGTTGCCTTCGCCGTAGTTGGGCGCCGGCTGCGCCTCGGCTGTGGCCTGGGGCCGCTGGGCGGGCGTCGCCGGCAAGAGTGCGTCGAGTCCGCGGCCCAGGCCTCGCTTGATCTGGTTCATCGAGCCTCCACGCGGCCGGGACCCTGCTGGGACGCCAGTGCGCCGGGACCGTCCAGGATCTCGCGCGCCAAAGTGAGGTAGCTCTGCGCCCCTTTGCTCTGCACGTCGTACAGCAGGGCAGGGATGCCGTGGGAGGGGGCCTCGCTGAGCCGCACGTTGCGCGGCACGATCGAATCGAAGACGCGGAAGTGCTTGCGCACTTGTTCGGCGACCTGATGCGCCAGGTTGTTGCGACCGTCCCACATGGTCAGGACGATACCTTCGACGGTGAGCCCCGGGTTCAAGCTGGCTTTGACGCGATCGACCGTCGCCATCAGATAGGTGATGCCTTCCAGCGCGTAGTATTCCGGCTGTAGCGGGATGATCAGCCGATCGGCCGCTCCCAGGACGTTGAGCGTCAAAACGCCCAGCGAGGGAGGGGAGTCGATGATGATGTATTCGTAGTGAGCAGCGTCGGCGGAGCGCAGCAATGCGCGCAGATGCGTGCCGCGGTCCTGATTGAACAGTTCGTACTCGACGGCAGTCAGATCTTGGCTCGCGGGCGCTACGTCGAGCGTGGCGATGGCCGTACCCACAATGACTTCTTTGAGAGTCGCCTCACCAAGCAGCGCATCGTAGATGGTGCGGCTCGCCGTGCCTGGCATGACGCCCACGCCGCTCGAGGCGTTGGCCTGCGGATCCATGTCGACCAGCAGGGTGGGCCGTTCGGCCGCGGCCAGACTGGCAGCCAAATTCACCGCGGTCGTCGTCTTGCCGACTCCGCCTTTTTGATTCGCGACCGCGAAAATCGTGGGACCCTGAGACATGGGAGGGGCGGAGCCTAGTCACAGTTGTCTGGCCTGCGCGACCCCCGCTGGGCCCCGGCCCGAGCAGACGCAACCGACCCAGAACAAGCCTCGCAATTTCCGGATGAGTCTATCGAAGTGCGCTGGACACACGCCGAGAAGTTGGGTCATGGAGGTCTATGTCTTACTCTGTGCGCAGATGTAGGTGCGGGTAGCACATATGCATACCCCAACCAGTCCGAACACCTGGAGACGACAGCCCCGAATGACGACGCCCCGCGGTTACAAGAGTTTTGCTGACTTCACGCGCGAAGCGCTCCGCCCCGGCATGCGCGCCGGTTGGAGCATCGACGAGCTGGACATGCCCGACAGCCGGCGCGATCTCGACTTCGACTTGGATCCGTTCGAGGCCGCGCTGCGCGAAGCCGAAAAGGAAGACGGCGACGACTACGATTGATCCCCCGAGGAGGCCGCGCCGCCTGGCGTCGTCTCCATCGACCATTTCTTGCTTTCCGCTTTGCTTACTCGCTCCTCCCGAGCCCCCGACCCCCGCAGGCTGCCTCCTTCGGGGGTTCTCTTTTGTGGGCGCTTCGCGCTGTTTCCACTTCTTGACCGCCCCGCGCGTGCGTGCCATTCAGCGCTTCCCTTTTCAGGTGAGAGAGTCAGCTCAAATGCAGGTCAGCGTCGAAAAAATCAGCCCCGTTTTGGTCCAACTCAACGTCGAGATCGACGCTGCTCGCGTCACGAGCGAGTACGACAAGGCCTTCCAAACCGTCTCGCGAACCGCTCGGATCAAGGGATTCCGGCAGGGCAAGGCGCCCAAGGACATCATCCGTCGTGTCTACGGCGCGCGCCTCGAGGCCGACCTGATCCAGCGCCTGGTCGACGAATCGTTCGCTCAAGCAGCTAGCGACAACAAGGTGCAGCCGGTGACGCAGCCTTCGGTCGAGCCCGACCGCCTCACCTCGGGCAAGGCCTTTTCTTACAGGGCCAAGGTCGAGATCCTGCCTGTGATCGAGAGCGTCGTGTACGCGGGCCTCGTCGCCAAGCGTCCTAGCGTCGCCGTCAGCGACGAAGAACTCACCGCCGAGCTCGACGCCATCCGTCGTGCCAACTCCACGTTGCAGACCCCTGAAAAGGCGCGCCCCGCCAAGAAGGGCGACGTCTTGACCGTCGATCTTCGCGTGTCGGTCGAAGGCGAAGTCGTCGAAGGCGCCGGCACCACCGGCTTCACCGTCGAGATCGGCCAGGGCCAGGTCTTTCAAGAGATAGAGACGGCGCTGGAAGGCGCAGCGCTGGGCGCCACGGTCGAGGCAAAGGTCGACATGCCCGCCGGCCATCAGCTCCCCAAGCTTGCGGGCAAGACGGCTACGTTCGCCATCGACGTCAAGGAGATGAAGGAGCGCATCCTGCCGGCAGCCGACGACGAGTTGGCCAAGGACCTCGGGGACTTCGAGACGCTCGCCGACCTGAAAGCCGACATTCAGAAGCAGCTCGAACTCAAGAAGAAGGAATCCTCCGAGAACGTGCTGGCCGAGCGCTTGGTCCAGGCGCTGGTCGAGGCCAATCCGATTCCACTGCCGCCCAGCCTCGTCGAGCAGCAGATGAAGCTGAGCGAGCGCGAGATCCTCTACCGCGCAGCCATGCAAGGCCAACGCATCACTGGCGTCGGCGAGGCGCTCAAGCAACAGATCAAAGAAGACAGCGAGACCAAGGTCCGCGCTGGCTTGGTCATGGCCGAGATCGCCAAGAAAGAAGCCATCCAGATCGGCAGTGAGCAGATCGAAGAAGGCCTCAAGGAACTCGCGGAGCAGACTGGCAAGAACGTCGCCAAGCTCCGCGCCGAGTACAGCGAACCCAAGAAGCGCGAGCAGCTCGTCGGCATGATCCTCGAGAACAAGGTGCTCGACATCATCGAGTCCAAGGCTCAGATCAGCGACGAGTGAGCACGGCCTGAACCAGCGCTTGGCGGACGCCGTGGCGCGCTGGGCGGCAGAGCAAAAAATCGGTCCCCCGCGGGCCGATTTTTTGCATTTGGGGCTGCGCTCCGCTTGTGACGCCGAGACGCAGACCCATGTTGCGGCGTTGCCCCGGTCACAGGCTGGGGCTGCATATCCCGAACTCTCGATTTGCTGGTGGAGCTTTGGCCCGGCCAACGTCGCGGGCTAGGCTCGAATCCAAGCAGTCGTATTGCCCCACCGGAGACCATGATGAAGCGTCCTGAGACACGTGCCGAAGCCCTCCATCTCCTCGAGAGTCGGAAGTCGTCCCTCCAAATCGAGTCGCAGAAGCAAGAGGATCGCCCCTACGGCGGCGTCATTTACCCGCACGTGGTCGAGACCACGCATCGCGGTGAGCGCACCTGGGACATCTTCAGCCGCTTGCTCAAGGACCGTATCGTATTCCTGGGCAGCGCTGTCGACGACGACGTCGCCAACATCATCATCGCGCAGTTCTTGTTCTTGGAGAGCGAAGACCCCGACAAGGACATCCAGCTCTACATCAACTCGCCCGGCGGCGTGGTGACGGCCGGCCTCGCCATTTACGACACCATGCAGTACGTGCGCAGCCCCGTCAGCACCATCTGCATCGGCCAGGCAGCCAGCATGGGCGCGCTGCTGCTTGGCGCAGGCGAAAAGGGCCGGCGTTACGCTCTGCCCCACTCGCGCATCATGATCCACCAGCCGCTCGGTGGCGCTCGCGGCCAGGCCACGGACATCGAAATCCAGGCTCGCGAAATCCGTCACATGAAGGACGTGATCACCGACATGCTCGTGGACGCCACGGGCAAGAATCGCGAAGAGATCGCCCGTGACATCGAGCGCGATTTCTACCTCGGCGCCGGCCAGGCCAAGGAGTACGGCTTGATCGACGAGATTTTCGACCGTAGCAAGGTCAAGATCGGCGCGGCCTGAGCCGCGGACATCCGTTCACGGGAACGCTCGCTTGGCGGGAGTTCCCGATTGCCCAGGCTTCCGGAATCTTCGACGGCTCCGGAAGCACCCCTTCCTTAAAAATTGGTTACCCTGAGTGCGTGCCTCGCTGCCGGAATACGACGGCGCTAGGGACGACGTAGACCCCTAGCTCCCACAGGTGCTCCCTTGGATCGACGCCGCGAAGACTCGAACGGAAACTTGAGCTGCTC
>JBBQHO010000177.1:0-7746 GCA_038324055.1 Polyangiales bacterium
TTTGCCAGAGAGTTGCCACGGCGCCACGCGCTCCTCGTCGCCCCTGCCGACCCCTCTGCAAGTGGCCGAAGTCTTGCGCCCCGCGCGCCCTCCACTGACGCTCACACCGCCCCCCCCGCCCGGAGGATTCGTTGTCCCGGAGTCGCGCCCGTCGGCGCCGCCGGTGTCTTCGGCCGTCGCCGCGGCGATGCTGGTCGTGAGCGGCGTGACGCCAAGTCCCGAGCCGCCGCCTGTAGAGTCGGGCGACGACGGAGTGTGGGTCGAAGAAGAAGACGTGCTCACCGAATTCTGGGCAGGAACCCAGCTACTGGGCGCACGCGACCGCACGGTCATCGACGCCCTGGCGGTCGAACCGCAGGCCGCCGAGCCCGAGCCCGCTCTGGCCGCCGCATTCGCGGAAGAGCTGGAACAGTATCCGGCGCGATTTCATTCGCCGTTGCCCTCCGAGGCCAAGACTCCGATCCGCATCTCGACCTTTCCTTTGGCGCTCGCGCCCGAGGCCAACAGTTGGTCTGAAGGCGAGCCCTTGCTCGACACGGGCGAGAGCGAGCGGCGCCGACCGAGTGAGGTGAGCGACCTTCTTGCACAAATGAATGTGGCGCCGGGCTCGAAGGGCGACCTCTACCGCGGGCTGCTCGGCATCTCGCGGGTGGAGCTTTCACCCGAATCTCCGCCCGTGGCGTTGGCCGCCGGCGACGACTGATTCGGACTCGCAGCCTCTACGACTAGCCCGTTCAGTCGGGTCGCCAAGAGGCCGGTCGTGCCGAGGGGTGCGAAGAAAATAGGCTGCGCTCGGGAATGCGGGCCCACAGGAGCACGCGCTGACCCTTTTCCTCGGGCTCGCTCGAACCGTGAGCGCGCCCTCCGCTTTGTCGCGCCAAGGCCCGACCCGCCGCCCAGGCAAAACCTTGCGGCCTTTGTTTTGGATCGAGCCTAGCCGGCGCCAGAAACGTCACCGAGAGTTCGAGTTCGCTCGCCCGTACGACGAACGTCATTGTCGGAACTTGACCTGGGAGGGCTTGCTCCTGGGCACAAAGCAAAAGCAGGCGCCCCAAGAGGCCCACGGTACCGGGAGCCCCGTCGAAGGCTCGCTGCCCCGGCAAAGCGTGCAAATCCACCGCCAAAGCGCGACTGAGCGGTGTGAGTACCTCGGCGACGTCGAAAGGGGCGTTCAGCTCCGACGCGCGAAAACCGGCGATTGCGTCCACGGCCTGCCGCAGCGCCGAGCCCGTATCGCCTGCGCGCTCGAGACTAAAGGCGAGCGCTGGCGCGAGACTGATCAAGTCCGTCCAATGCTCGGTGGCGTCGCTCTCGTGATTGCCCGCGTGGCCAGCCGCGGAGGTGAGGACCGTCGCCAGCTCGCGCGCGAAGGCTTCGCCCAGCTCCTGAGCTTCAGCGAGTTCTTGGCGGAGCGCCTGCATTTCGGCTTCCTTGATGACGCCGTCGGCTGGCAAGATCAGCGTTTGGGCCCGACCACTCACTTCGAGCCGGCCGCCTACGCGGGTGGCCATGCGGTTGAGCCATCGTCGTTCGAGGCCGTCGAGCGGTGCCGCGTCCGGTCCCAGCTCAGTCATGATGTGCACTTCCTGGCCGAGACGCTCGACGCTGATCTTTGGCGCGCTCTCGCCCGAAGTCCGGCCCGAGCCAGCGTCGGTGAGCAGCATCTGCAGCATGCGCGACAACTCGTCTTCCTCGCCGAACACCTCGGTCCCACCCTCGGCCGAAATCGCGATGGTGGCCGTCGGCGCCAGCTCGTAGAGCAGGGCGGCCACGTCAATCCGCCCGCGACGCTTCAGGCCCGAGCGCACGTGCAGATCGCCCAGCATGCCGATGGCGTCGTCCAGTGCCGCGAGGCCGTCGAGCATGGGCGCCCCGAAGGCCGACTCGCTCGGCGTCCGACCTTCTTCGTCCTGCGGCAGGGACTCGCGAACCTTGATTTCGATGCCGCGGCGGAGGGCTTGGGCGGCCCCCCGGGCCTCCTGAGCCAGGAGCCAGCCAATCTCTCGCCTCGTCAGCCCGTCTCGCGACACGGATACGAGGATGCCAGAAGGGCAGGCTTCTGGCGACGACGCCACTGCGGGAGCTTTCATTTGTGCGGCTTTGGTGCCTGTCCACGAGGGACTTTGGCCCGCAGTTTCGCTAAACCCGAGCGCCCATGCTGTATCGCACCCTCGTCATCGCGATGAACACTTACCGCGAAGCCGTCCGCGCTCGCATCCTGCATGGCTTGTTCGGGCTGGGCATCGCCACCTCCGGCTACGCGTTGGTCGTGGGCGCATACTCGCTGCGCAACACCAACCGCGTCGTGGCCGACTTGGGCGCCGCGTCGATCTCGGCCTACGCCATCATCGTCGCTATCATGCTGGGCGCCACGTCGCTCTATCGCGAGCTGGAGCTCAAGACCATTTTTCCGATCCTTGCGCGGCCGATCGAGCGCTGGGAGTATTTGCTAGGCAAGTTTTTGGGCACCGTGCTGACGCTGGTCGCCTTCATCGCTGCCAACTCCGGGCTGTTGCTCTTCTCGCTGGGTGCTTTGACGACGCGTTCGCTGCAGAGTTCGCTACTCGCGCCTTGCGGGGTTGTCGTCGTGGCGGCCCTGCTGGGCTGGCGCTTGCCGCGACTCCGCAGTTGGTTGCCCATTCCGGCCGGGTTCGTGTTGCTCGCGCTGGGGGCGTGGTTCGCGCGTGACGCCGTGAGCGATCGCAACGTCATCTTGGGCCAAGGACTGCTCAGCCTGCTCGAAGTGTGCATCGTGACGGCCCTCACGTTGCTCTTTGCCGCGTTTTCTTCGCCGTTTCTCACGGCGGTTTTTACGTTGGCGGTGTTTCTGGTCGGGCGCTCCGCCGATACGCTGGCTCAACTGCCCGAGCGTGTCTTCGGACCGGTGCTCAAACAAATGGGCGTCGTGCTCAGTCGCGTATTCCCGAATCTGATGGTCTACGTGCCGAGCCGCACGCTGCTCACGGGCGAAGCCATCGGCGTCGAGTACTGGCGTTACACGGGCTGGGCCGCCGTCCAAGCGCTGGGCTGGGCGGTGGGTCTACTCACCGTGTCCTCGTGGGTTTTCAAGCGCCGAGATTTTCTTTGAAACGCAGGCTGCTTGCGGCGGCCGCATTCGGCCTGGTTTTTTTCAGCGTCAGCCTGGTCGTCGTGGCATTGCGCGAGGTGCGGCGGGGCGAGGCCGCGCTCGAACGAAGCGATCGGGCTTTTCACGCTGGCGACTTGGCGACGGCCCTTCAGCAGGCTCGCCAGGCCGGACTGAGCTACGTGCCAGGAGCCGCGCACGTTCGCGCGGCCGAAGAGCGGCTCGAGGCCATCGCTCGTGGCGCCGAAGCCGATGGTCAACGCGAACTCTCGCGCCGCGCCTGGGACGCGCTTCGTCTGGTGGACGAAGAGACGGACTATCCGGGAAGGGCGCCGAATGCCGCTGGCCAGCGAGCGCGGGCCGCGCTCCGCCGGCTGGACCAGGACGCACCCAGCCATTTTTAGCCCCAGGGCGCCCGGCGCTGCTACCCTGGTTGGGTGCGAGCGAGCGAAGTCCCCCGTACCCTGCTCGAAGCCATCGAACCGTTTTTGAGCCACTTGCGCCGGGAGCGCCGCATGTCGGAGAACACCGCGCTTGCCTACGGTGGCGATCTGCGGGCACTCGACGCGTTTCTGGAGCGCCGCGAGTTTAGCCGCGATCTGGGAGCCTTGGGCAAGATGGAGCTGCGCGCCTGGATGGCCGAGCTGAGCCAGGATCGCACCGCGCGCACGCTTTCGCGTAAGCTCGGCAGCGCGCGCGCGCTCTTTCGCTACCTGAATCGCGTGGGGGTGCTGTCCGAAAATCCTGCACAATCGATGAAGATGCCGCGGCTGGGCCGTCACTTGCCACTCGTCGTCAATCCGGAAGTCGCCGCGCGCTTGGTCGAAAGCCCGACCGAGAACTCCAGCGAAGTAGAGGCGCTGCGCGATCGCGCCATCCTCGAGCTGCTTTATGGATCAGGACTTCGTGTCAGCGAGCTGGTCGGCCTGAATCTCGAGCAGCTTCGCCTCGACGTGGCGCAGGCGACGGTGCTCGGCAAGGGCAAGAAGGAGCGCATCGTGCCGCTGGGTGGACCCAGCATCGGCGCGCTCGAACTGTATCTTGCGCGGCGCGACGAGCTTGCTGGCAGTCGCGGAATCGACGCGCGAGCCGTGTTCGTCAGTTGCCGCGGGGCGCGTCTTGGCGCGCGGCGCGTTCAGGAAATGGTGCAACGCTACGGCGCACTTTCGGCCGGACGCGCCGACCTGCACCCGCATGCGCTTCGTCATTCGTGCGCCACGCACATGCTGGAAGGCGGCGCCGATCTGCGCGTCATCCAGGATCTGCTCGGTCACGAGAGTGTCGCGACGACGCAGCGCTACACGCACGTCTCGCTCCAACACTTGAGCGAGGTCTACGATCGGGCGCACCCTTTGGGTCGCCTTAAAACGCATTGAACCTTTGGGGCCTCGGCCACTTGGGGTAGAAGCTCGCCCCCATGGCTTCGGGCTCCAAAGCTACCGCGCGATTTCTGGCTCAGGCGTTCGCGGGCGCGTGCCTGGGCGCCCTGGGTAGCGCGGGTTGCGTCAGCGCGTTCGAAGCCGAGCGAGCGGGCGAGCTCAGCGCTGACCTGGCGCCGGCGTTCGGCTTGCTGGGTCCGTTGGCGTTTTGCGCGGCGCTGACTCTCACGGCCTGGCTGTGGGCCTTGCACGCCCCGTCGCGCCTGCGGCTCGGCCTGTTGCTCGAGTCGGCCAAGCGGCGTCATCGACTCGTGTTGCTCGGTCCGTTCCTGCTGGTTGGCTGGTTCGTTGTCGGTCATGTCGCCCTGGCGGTCTTTACCCGTGTGGCTCTGGCGCCGCAGAAGGTCGGTGTGCTGCTGGGCGCCGTCACGGTGGCTGTTTTGTGGGGAGGCGGCGCGGCGCTCGACCGGTGGGCGACACGCTTGAGTCGCAGCGTGGCCCGACCCTCGCTGCGCATGTGCGCGTTGTCGCTGCTGTTCTCGCTCGTCGGCGGGATCGCCCTTTTGGTGTTGGTCGGTGAGCCCAGCGGAACTGGCGGTCCTGGGGCACTTTTCGGCGTGCTTCGGCGTGAGGAACTCCAGCTTGCGCCTGCGGTCGCGCTAGTCGCGATTTTGCTGGGCGGCTACGCCGGGGGATTGCTGGCCGTTCGGGTGGGGCTGGGGCGTCGAGCGCTGCTAGCTCTCGGCGGGTTGTCTGTGGCGGCTGTGGCTGGCTTTTGGAGCGCTCGGGCTCTCGACGAGCGCGCAACGCTGCGCTTCGAGCGCAGCCCCGGCCTAGCGGGCACTCTGCTTGCCCTGGCGCAGAGCTGGAGCGACGGGGATGGCGACGGACACTCGGCGCATTTCGGCGGCGGCGACTGCAACGATGCGGCGCCCGGCGAGCACCCGGGCGCGATTGACGTGCCAGCGAACGGTCGGGACGAGGACTGTAGCGGCGCCGACGCGGTGCAAACGGCCGTCTCGACGGCGAGCTCCGCCAAGGCAGCCGGCCCGACTGGCGAACCGCGCACCCGTCTACCGGGAGGTGCCAATGTGCTGCTGCTCAGCGTGGATACGCTGCGTTTTGATCTGGGCTTCACGCGCTCACCGAAAGACCGAAACCTTTCGCCGCATCTGGACGAATTGGCCTCGAAGTCGACGGTCTTCGACAGCGCTTACTCGCTTGCCTCCTACACGAGCAAGAGCCTCGGCCCCGCAC
Source organism: Polyangiales bacterium (assembly GCA_038324055.1). Taxonomy (GTDB): domain Bacteria; phylum Myxococcota_A; class Polyangia; order Polyangiales; family Polyangiaceae; genus NIC37A-2. The sequence goes on from JBBQHO010000177.1 coordinate 5,722, forward strand.
TGATCGGGCGCTACCCGTCGGAGACCGCGCGGAATTTCGATCACTTCGATCGCTTCGCGCCCGAGGTGCCGTTCGTGCAAGAGCGCCTCCAAAAGGCCGGAATCACCACCTCTGCCGTCCAGGGCTACTGGTACTTCTTTGCCAAGGGCTATGGCTTCGAACGCGGCTGGGATCACCTCGATTCCACGGCGGCACCCCGACACATTTCGGTCGATGCCGACGCTTCGTCCAACGGCGACAAGGTCGGCGAGCAGCTGGTCGCGGCGCTGGACGCCCTGAAGACGAACCCGAAGCCGTTCTTTCTTTGGGGCCACTGGGTCGATCCGCATGCCGAGTATGTGCGGCACGAAAAGTATGATTTTGGCCGCGAATCGCGGGACAAATACGATGGCGAGGTGGCTTTCGTCGACGAACAGATTGGTCGTGTGCTCGCCGCCCTGGCCGACAGCCCTCAGGCGGCCAAGACGATCGTCATCGTCACCAGCGACCACGGTGAAGCTTTCGGCGAGCATGGGCTCATCCGACACGGTTTCGAGGTGTGGGAAGAGTTGGTTCACGTGCCGCTCATCATCTACGTGCCTGGGCAGCCGCCGCGGCGCGTCGCCGCGCGGCGCAGCTTGATCGACCTGACGCCGACGCTGCTCGATGCGTTCGGCGTGGCGCAGCAGGGTGAGTTCGTGCGGGGGGCTTCGCTACTGGACGACGTGCTGGGAGGTCCGGCTGTCCCGAGGCCCGTGTTCGTCGATATGCCCCAGGGGCCACACAACAAGGAGCGCCGCGCTTTTTACAGCGGTTCTTTCAAGCTTGTCACAAGCGACGGTCGGGTGCTCGGTCTCTACGATCTGGCGCTCGATCCTGGAGAAAAGAACGACCTATCCGTGGACAAATCGCTCGTGTCCAAGCTCCAAACCGAGCAAGCAGCATTCGTCGCCGGGCTTCAGCCCTTGCCGGCGCGTCGCTAGGATGCCGGCCATGCAAGCCATAGTGCAGTCGGGCTACGGGACTTCTGAAGTGCTGACGCTTCGCGAGGTGAAGCGCCCCGCGCCACGGGACGACCAGGTGCTCGTGCGCGTGCGTGCGTCCTGCGTTCACGCCGATGTCTGGCACGTGATGCGCGGCTGGCCCTACATCATTCGTGTCATGGGCAACGGTCTGTTCCGCCTGCCGCAACCGATCCCTGGAACCGACGTAGCCGGAGAGGTCGTAGAAGTCGGCAAGAACGTCGCGGACTTTCGCCCGGGCGATGCCGTTTTTGGCAAGAGCGTCACGGGCCACGAATGGAAGAACGGCGGAGCATTCGCCGAATACGCTGCGGTTTCAGCGCAGAACCTGGCCCTCAAACCCGCACATTTGAGCTTCGAAGAAGCTGCCACGGTGCCGACCTCCGGGGCGATTGCGCTCGAGAACATTCGCGACTGGGGGCTCGAAACGGGCAAGAAGGTTTTGATCCTTGGCGCCGGCGGCGGGGTCGGCAGCATCGCCGTCCAGCTGGCCAAGTCGTACGGTGCCGAGGTGACGGTCGTCGATCGCCAAAGCAAGCTCGAGACTCTGCGTGAACTCGGCGCCGATCACGCGATTGACTTCGAGCGCGAAGATTTCGCGGGAAAAGGGCAGCGCTACGATCTGCTATTCGACGTCGTCGGCACGCGCTCGCTCGCCGATTGCCGTCGTGCGCTGGTACGCCAGGGCACCTACATCTTGATCGGTCACGACCACTACGGCGTAGACGGCGGCACGCTGCTGGGCAGCATCCCACGTTTTTTGAAGCTGTTGTTCGTCCAACCCTTCGTCACGCAGCGCCTCGGTCTGCGGACAACCACGCCCAGCGAGCCGCACCTGGTCACGCTCACTCGCTTGCTGGAACAGCGACTCCTGACGCCGCGTGTCGAGCAGGTGTTCCCGTTGGCCGAAGTGCGCGCCGCGATGCGCGCGCTCGAAGAAGGCCAAAGTCGCGGCCGCATCGTGCTCACGATCTGAGGCTCGAGTCAGCTCAGCTCGTCGGCTTGTCGAACAGCTCGGGCATGA
>JBBQHO010000178.1:0-7667 GCA_038324055.1 Polyangiales bacterium
CGCGCGCCGAGTGGCGCCAGCGCATGCAGACGCTCACACAGGCTTCCGAGCAGAAGCTGGGCGAGATTTTGACGGCCGCCCAGCTCGGCGAGTACCAGAAGCTCGAGCCCGACGAACGCATCGGCGGCGGACGTGGTCAGGCGCGCGGTGGACCCGGGCCGGGCGGTAGCGCGGAAACGGCTCCCCAGCCGACCCAGCAACGTTGAGATTCCATCCAAATGCCCATCCGGGTTAAGCTCGAAAAGATGGTGGGCTGAGCATCGCGCCCGGCCACCGGGAGCTTATGGTCATGGTTCAACTCAAAAACGGGCTCGCTGCGCTGGCCCTCGCACTTACGTTTTCTTGTGGCGGCTCCAAGGTCGCAGTCGACAAGGACGACAAGGCCCCGGCGTTCGACGGCGTGACCGAGGCCTCTGCGCTGTCTGACGGATGGACGCAAGTGAGCTGGGACGCCGCCGACGATGACGTCAGCGACAGCTCGCGCATCGTCTACCGCGTTTATGTCGGTGTTGCCGGGGCGCCTGTCGACTACACCGCTCGCGTCGCAGTTTCCCCCGCTGGCGCGACCAGCGTCGGGGTACCGGGTTTGCCGCAAGGGGTCGATCTCGAGATCGCGGTGCGCGCAGTCGACGAGAAGGGCAACGAAGATACAGGTACGCGAACTGTGAAGCTCAACCTGGTCGACACGTACGGCCCGCAGTTCGCAGGCGTGAGCAAGGTCGAAGGCAAGTCGGGTTCGTCAGTCGAGGTGAGCTGGCCGGAGGCGACCGATCAGGCCGCGGTGACTGGATACTGGGTCTACCTATCCGAGACTCCGACGCCCGTAGCCACGGCCAAGGCCATCAAAGTGAGCGCCGAAAAGCGCAGCCTCGTCATCGAACAGCTCAAAGAAGCGACCACCTACTACGCCGCCGTCCGCAGCATTGACGCCGCAGGAAACGACGACCGCAACCGCAAGGTAGTGTCAGGCTCGACGCTCGACGTTACGGCGCCGGACTTCGCAGGCATCACCAGCGCGACGCCAGGCGGCACGGCCGTGCGCTTGATCTGGCCCGAGGCCAGCGACCTCGTCACGGCCGCAGCGGACCTCACGTACAACATCTACGCATCGGAAAATAGCGCCGAGCACGACTACACAACGCCACTCGCCACTGTCCAAGGGACAACCACCTATTTGATCAGCGGCTTGGCGCCCTCGACCGAGTACCACTTCGTCGTGCGCGCAGAGGACGCCGCTGGCAACGAAGACGACAACGAGGTCGAGCAGACGGTCACGACCGGAACGATGGCCGACACGACGCCGCCGAATTTTGCGGGCATCGCCAGCGCCGTCACCAAGACCTCGGTCATGATTGAGCTGAATTGGGCTGCAGCCACCGACGATCAAACTGATTCTGCCGCAATCGTCTACGACATCTGGGTTTCGACGACCGATGCTGGGCAGGTTTTTACCGATCCTCCGGCGGTGACCAGTGCACCTGGAGCGACGGCCTACAACTTTGACGGGCTCGATCCCAACACCAAATACTTCTTCGTCGTCCGCGCGCGCAACATCGCCGAGCTGAGCGACCCAAACACCAATCAGGCAAGCGCCACCACCAAGAGCGACGACGACGCGCCAGTGTTTGCTGGACCCACGGCTGTCACCGGGCTGAGTCCTACCAGCTTCCGCGTCAGCTGGGATGCGGCGGTCGACGCCTTCGCAGCATCGAGTATCAAATACGACGTTTATGTGGCGACCACCTCGGGCGCCCAGAACTACGCGGCACTGCCGACGAAATCGGTGACGGGGGCCCTCTTCCTCGACATCCTTGGGCAGACACGATCCACGACGTACTACGTCGTGGTCCGCGCGAGTGATCCCGACGGCAACATGGTCGAGAACACGATCGAGGTCGCCGGCGCGACCTTGGCGGACACCACGGGCCCCGTGATGTCAGGTGTTCCATCACTCACGACTCTCAGCCAAACCTCGATCAAGGTCGACTGGGCTGCTGCCACGGACGACAGCTACCCAGCCAATCAGCTCAGGTACCAGGTCTTTTACTCCACGGCCGTGGGTGGGCCGTTTTCGTCGCGACCGGTGACCGGGTTCGGCGCCATCACCGACACCATCACGGGGCTCGCGGTGAACACGCAGTATTACGTTTACGTCGTGGCCCGCGACGGTGTCCCCAACTTGGGCGTAGCGACGCCCAACGCCACGGTGTTCACGAGCTCCGACAATACTGCGCCCATCATGAGCGCCGTCTCGTTAACCGGCACCAGCAGCAGCTCGGTCAACACGATCACGTTGAGCTGGACGGCGGCGACCGACGACTTCAGTTCCGCCGGGAACATCTACTACGAGATTTGCCGAAGCACGGTAGATGAAGCCTGCGACACGTTCTCCGTCTATACGAACACGAGCGCGGGAGCGACCTCGATCGCGCTCGGTTCGCAAACTCTCGGGCAGCGCTACTATTACAAAGTGCGAGCCGTCGATCAGGCCGGCAACCGGGGCACGACTGCCGATGACGTCACGGACGCGACCGCACCCAGCGCCCCCGCCACGCCAACCCCCTACTCTACGCCATTCATCGGCGCGTATTTTTATACCTATTGGACGGCGACTAGCGATTCCCAGTTCAACAACTTGCGCTACCGCCTGGAGTACTGGGGCGACGATTGGGTCAGCGGCACCTCCTGCTCCAGCAGCGCTATCACTGGCACGAGCTACACCAACCCGCAGAGTGTGACGCCGGGCCTCACGGCCCACCCGGCGTTCGTCGGAGCCAACTACGTGCGCGTTGTGGCCATCGATGGCTTTGGCAACGAGGGCTACAGTAGCTGGTATTACAACTACTACTCCGCGGGCGCGGCCTCTGGCATTCTGCAACCGCTGTGGAATGCGCAGTGCGCCTTCTCCGGCTGCCACGGTCCCAGTGGCTACCCCGCTTGGACGCCAGCCGTTGCGAAACAGGTCCCGAGCCCGGTCGGATACGGCACGGCAGCCATGACAACCAACTCCACGACCAGCCGCATGATCGTGTACACGACGACTCGGTACATGCCGCCCGTTGGCTACACTGCCGCGAGCGACCAGCTGATGTGCAACCTGATCCGCTGGTCGAACGCCGGCCTTCCCTGAGTCGTCGAAGGTCGGCCTAGCGTTTGCTAGTCCGGCAAACCCAGGCTCACTCGCAGACGGCGTCGACGGGGAGTGCCACCTTGACGAAAGTCGGCTGCACGTTGGGCGTCTTCCAATTGGTGAGACGCTTTTTGACGTTGGGCGTCAGGGTGGTGCCGATGACTTCCCAAGCGTCGATGCCGTACTCGTCACCGCTCGCCTGAACCAGCAGCAAGCTGCGCGTGTACGGCTCGAAGAACAGCCCCTGCTGACCCGTGACACCGACGTTGCGCTCCATCTCGAGGCGCAGTGCGTCAACGACCAAGCCGCCGGCCCGCAGAAGATTCTCTTGTGGCGAGCGAACGTAGACGACGCTTTGACACGGATCGACGGCTGCCCAGCGGGGCAGCGTGCTCTCTTGAGTCAGGGTAAACTGCTCGCCTGGCTGATCCTTGGTCGAGGCAGTCCAAAGAACGCTCTGACCGCTAGCCTCGCCGTCCAAAGACGGAACGACCACCACGAGCTGATCCCCCCCCATATCGTAGGCGATGCTGCCGATCGACGTAGTCGCAAGCACGCTCATGGTGTCGAGCGTCGTGGGACCCACGACTTGCGCCGCCAACAGATCGATCTGAATCCGCGTCAGCTGGATAGAGCAAGGATCCACGCCGTTGCAAAAGCTACCGAGGATGTGGACAGTCCCACCCTTGCTGTTGGGCACCCCGACGGCGCCCCAAACCGTGTTGCCAGCTGCGGTCGGATAAGGCGCCGTGTCCAGGAGCGTGATGGCGTCCAGATCCGTGGTGTCGAATGCCGAAAGCACGGCTGCACCATCCACGATGCCGAGCTTGCCGTTCATGGCGAAGACTTGGAGCGTGTCGAGCGGCACCACGACCGTCGCCTCTTTGCCCAGCATTTCCCACTTATTGGAGGTGCGATTGAACTTCGCGGCTCGCACCTTGTCGCCCTGGATCAAAAACCAGATGTCGCGCGTGGCTTCGTGAGCCACGGCATCATACGTGCCCTCGAGGCGGGCCAGCTCTTCACCGCTTTGGGGCGAGAGCGCGAGCAACACGGGTTGGTCAGTGTCGCCCTCCAAGTTGCCACCCACGACCACCAATCCCGGATCGGTATTGAGGACGCCGCCGACGCCGTCGTCCGATCCGCCCGTGCCGACGACACCGCCTGTGCCATCCGCGCCCCCGAGTCCACTGCCGCCGCTGCCGTCAGCGTCAACGGGGGAATCACCAAAGGAATTGAGCAAACTGCAGCCCGCCAGCGAAAGGCTGGACACGAGCGCCCAACCACTGGTTCTTAGAAACGGTCGATTCGCCATTAGTTGTTCTCGGCTCCCTCGAGAATCCACGTTTCAATGGTTCCGATATCCGCGTCCGACATAATCGTGCCGTCGAGCGGCATACGCTGGCCAGCGACGTTGGGGTCGACCGGGCCCGTAGCCTTGATGCGTTGCACGAGGTGGCTATTGACCGGATCGGTCGGCAGCACACGCATGTAAGGTCCGCTTTGACCAAGCCCGGTCTCTGCCGGCACGCTCACCAGTTCAGCATAGGCCGTCGCAGCGCTCAGATTCATGCCGCCGGTCGGGGCGAGACCGCTGTGGCAGCCTGAAGCGCCGCAGTTCATTCTCTTGAATATGCCGATCACGTCGCTCTGGAAGCTGACCTGAGTCGCCACCGCCACCTCGTCGCCAGGCTCGCTGCGATTTTCGCCTTCGTCGCGCGCCAAGACCAAGATGAAGTAATTGGTATTCGAGTCGAGGCCTTCGAGGACGATCGAATCAGCCCCCGGCTCGCTGGTCTGCCACGGCTCGGCCTCCAAATCGAAGTCTCCCGTCTGCTCCGCCAAGAAGACATCGTAGACGACGTCTTTCTCCTTCGTCTGGTTGTCCTGGGCGAGCGTCCAGCTCAGCTCGATGCTGAGAGGCGTGACCGCGCCCACCGTGACGGCGCCGTCGAAAGCCGGGGGTACGTCGTCCGACTTGGTCGTTGCGAACTGCACGCGCGTGTTGGACTCCTCGTTGTCGGAAGAGTCGACGGCCCGGCAGGTAACGAAATACGAAGTTGCGCGGTCGAGGCCCGGAATCAGGCCGCTCGTGCCGCCCTTCACCGTTGCATCGGGAGCTTCGAAGTTGAAGCCGTCGGCCGTTTCCGAGGCGTACAGATTGTACGAAATGTCGTCCACGGCAGAGATGTCGTCGACTGCCTCGTTCCAGGTCACCGCAATGGCGCTGGCCGTGCGCGCCGACGCCGCCTTGCAGCCGGAGAACACGGGCGGAGCGACATCCTTGCCGGATTTCGCCTTGATCGTCTTTTCGTTTTCATCGAAGTTGGACGCGCCATCGCGTGCGCGCACGACGAGCACGTACTCCGTCTCCGCTGCTGCCATGACCACGTCGACGCTCGTCGCGCCAGGATTGCTGACTCCCACGGGCAGATCCAAATCCAGATCGTCGGCCGTTGCGCCCGCGTACACGAAGTACACCAGCGCGCCCTCGGGCGTCAGATCGTCCGTGGCTTTCTCCCAAGAGACCGAAATGGCGCCGCCCGGCGCGCTCTCCGCGGCTTTGACGCCGGCAAAATCCGGCGGCGTGGTGTCGTCCGCCGGGGTCACCTCGACGACTTTCTCGTTGGCGTCCTCCCGATCACCAAGCGCCGCGCGCACCGTGACGAAGTACGGCTTGCCAGCTTCGAGTCCCGCAACGATGGTCGTGGTCGACCCTGCTGGGGCCGTCAGCTGAGGCTCGTTGAAGTTGAAGCCCTTCTTCGAGGTCGCGACGTAGACGTTGTAGACCACATCCGGATCACTGGCTGGGAGCCAGGCGACCAGGACGCTCGTGGCCGAAGCGGGACCCGCCGCCTGCGCGCCCGCGAAGTCAAAACCGAGCGACGACTCGCCACCCGCGCCGTCGATGACGCAGGCGCCATCCTGTTGCGCTGTGCCCTCACCGCAGGTGAGGCCCCCGCAGCCAGAAACAAGCAGCGCGCCCAGCGCTGAGAAAATGGAAGTAGAACGAAGCAAAGATGTGATCATCGAATCAAGCCCTCTCAAAAACTGCCCTGCATCCACAAGCCGCCGCCGCCCGGCAACATCGTGGGAGAAACGCGAAATGCCGTGTCGCGCGTCGGATCGACCTCGACCTGGGGACGCGTGAAGTAGAGAACGGCGGTGGTCCCGGCCGCGACGACCGCGGCTCCCATCAGGATGTCCGTGGTCAGGTTCAGGGTCTCACCCGCACTCTTGGCGTTCGCCGCGTCGCCTGCGGTCGTGGCGCTGTCGAACTCGTCGTGCTTGCCCAGCGCCAGGATACCGGTCACCACCGCGCCCGCAGTGAAGGCTCCCGTTGCGGCTACGCCGATCCAAACAGCCGTGGGGACCGGCCGCTCGTAAACCTTGTCGACGGGCTCGGCTCCGCCGCCGAGCGTCGGCGCGACCGTCTTGGCCACCAGCTCGAATGTGTATTCGAGCTCGCCGCCTTTGGCGTCGAATGACCAAACGGCGGGCTGATAGCCCTCCAGTTCGACGGTGATGCGGTGACGACCCGAGTGTACGCCGATGCGCACCGGTTCACGCAGGCTGTCGTAACGGTTCTCGATAGCCTGACCCGCGACCGGCAGTCGCGTGTCGACGACCGAGGCCCCGGCAGGGTTGCTGGAGATCGTCACCCAAGTCACGCCGGCCTTGAGCGTGTCCAAATCGCGACTGACCTGCGCGCGTTCGGCTGCATCGATCTGGTTGCCGGCTTCTTTGAGGTAGGTGTCGAAAGCCACGATGGCTTCGCCGTCGCGTTCGAGCTTCATGGACGTGATGCCCAAGTTGCCCAAGATTTTCCAAGACGGGCTCTCAGCGTAGGCGACCTTGAACTCGTGGTAGGCCTCGCCGTAGCGCGCGCCGTCCGGATCCTGAAGGAAGCTGACGCCCGCTCGAAAGTGCGCGCGGGCATTCTCGGTAATGGTGACCTCGCTGCTCTGGGCCCAGAGCGGCGAGGAGAAAGCGCTCACGCCAGCGAGCGCGAGCAACTGGAGGAAACGTCGAGGAGGGGCAGGCGATTTCATGAGCGTCAGAAGGGTCGGCAATTGGGGCAGCTTACGTCCGCGGCCGCAATGTGGACTAGAGGGTGTTTCAAGGGCAAGCCGAAAGGGAGTCGATCCAGGCGGCGGTGACCGCGAGCTGACGCGTGTCGGGCAGGTCCGTGGCGATGGGCGGCATGGGGCCCAGCTGGCCATCGACTAGAGGCGGGCGCGTCGAGTCACGAACGTAGATCAGTGAATTTTCGTGATCAGCGACGACCAACTTGTTGCAGATATTGCCCGAAGCGAGTCCAGGGCCACCAAAGTACCGGTAGTCGATCGCGATATTTTCGCCGCCGGCATGATGGCAGTGCGAGCAGTTGCCCTCGAAATAGGACAGTGTGCGTTCGGTGAGGCTGCGCCCCACGTCAGGAGGACTCGGCAGTCGCTCGATGTCGACCTGGGGCTCGGGATCGGCCGAGCCGGCAAAGAGACCCAGCGCTTGCCACGCGCGCAGCTGATTGTCGACG
>JBBQHO010000179.1:0-7620 GCA_038324055.1 Polyangiales bacterium
TCGCTGCAGCCAACCAAGCCGATGAGAACCCCGGTGGCGCCGAGCGCGCCGCAAGAGGATGAGAAGCGAAACAAGCCCCGGACAGAAGACATTGGGACGACCGATGCAAGTCCATCGCCAAAGCCAACAAGGGCGTATCGCTCCGAGCGACGCCCGGCCCGTCGCCCGTTATTGCCCAGATTTCTTGACGGCCGCCGCCAACTCGCCCACCGCCGTCGTGACGGCGATGCCCAGTTCCCGGAAACAAGCGACCGACTTCCGGAGACCATTGAGCCCGGAAAGCCACTTGCGAAGCCGACCCGGGAACCATCCCTGTGAGCAAGCTCAACGCCCGCCCGAGTGCGTCGGCCGACGCGGCCCGCAAGCTCGCCATCGAGCGAGATCTCGCGCTCAGTCCGCGCGACCGCGTGCTCAAGGCACTGTCGCTCGAAGCACCGTCGCTCGAGGCCTCCGCCAAGAAGGCGCCGTGAGCGAGTCGACGCTCCTCCTTGCGGAGGGGGTGGTGGCCGAGCTCGAGCGGCAAGGGCTCGTGCCCCTCTCGATCGAGTGAGGCTGGCACCACAAAAGATGAAAGCCGTTGATTGCGGGAAGGAACCAACGGCTTAGTTGCGCGGGCAGGATTTGAACCTACGACCTTCGGGTTATGAGCCACCGCCGGGAAGCTCGTGCAGTTGTGTTGTCCTTGCCTGGCGAGGATAGCGTTTGCGGAAGGCTTGCTCAACGGGGCTGACCTTGGCCCGTTTGGGTGGGCTCTGGCCCAGGGGTGGCCCAGGATTGGCGACTTGGGGCTGACTAGGTCCTCTCGGCCACATTGGCATGGCTCTCGGCCACTTTTTGGGATTTGGCCGAGAGAAACACAAACAATAACAGGTAGTTAAAGAGGTGCCGGCCACTTCTATTAGTCACTGTTGCTCTCATGGCCGAGAGACTTGGCCAGCCGGTATTTACGCCAGCGCGTCTGTCCAGAAGCCGCGATCTCCCCGGCCTCCATGAGCGACTTCAACGCTCGACGAACGGTGCGATCCGGAATCTCTTGCCCCACGCGGCGATGGACTTCCCGCGCTAGCGAATCGGGAAAACGCTCGAGGTCCTCTAGGAGAAGGGCGCGGAGCCGGTGCGGCTGGACACGCTTGAGCGTCGTTATCTTGTCGAGGCCCACAGAACGCAAGAGGGCTGGCGGGACGAAATAGCGAGTGGCCTTGGTCCGACCTGTTTGTTGAATCAGGCCCCATTCAATCAGGCGCCCAAACCAGGGTCGAAGCGCACTCGGATCAGATAGTTCGAGTTGTTCGGTCAGCTCCACGGCTGAAAGCCCCTCTGTCTGCGCGATGAGAGCAAGAACGATCCGTTCACGCTGCGTGAGCTGGTACTTGTGGTCTGCCTGAGCGAGCAGTCCAATAACGGCGGGTTGCACCACCCGACGTGGGATCGTGACGTGTACGGAATCGCTGCCTTCGGCGATCGTCGGCGCCAACCTGCCACTGGCGAGGAGGCGCTCGAAGAGAAGATCGATTCCGCTGCCCTCGCGCTCCATGAGCATTAGGTCATGAAATACCTTGGCAAGACCGTCATTTCGCCGTCGGCTGGCATGTAGAATGTTCCGGGGCGTCACACCGAGAGGCAGTCGTCCGGGATTGACGACCTCCAATCGATCGGGGTGCAAGTTGAAGAAAATATCGCCGCGTTGTGTGTACGGACGATGCACAAGGGCATTCACAACCAACTCGCGAACAACAGCCTCTTCGAACGCCGGCACCTTGGTGCGAAACATGCCATCCGGCAATTCATAGCTCTCGCGAAAATCCGGGATCTCAGACCAAATCGCATCTACTAGTTCGGTCGGCGAAAGCTGATGGTCGTCCCAAGCCCACTTCGCGATTTTTGTGCCTCGTTCGTCGTACTTGACCGCCTGTACGATGGGCGCGCTTCCGAGACGGGCCCGATCGCTTGCGCTACCCACGAGCAAGACCCCCAGGTTCGTAAGAAAGCCACCGGCACTCAAGCCATAGTGCTCGAGCAACTCGTTGTCGTTCTTCTCCTTCACTGAAAGTTTCACGCGATCGGACGCGCGCAGTCCGGCGCCGAACTGCTCCACCTTCTCGGCATCTACTCCCGTATGCAGAACGCCAAGCGAGGTCATCCTCTCCCATGGCGTTGCGGGTCGCTCGTCAGCGAGTCGGAGGACGTCATCCCCGACAACCGGCCGGCAGGTGTCGCCGACACGGACGTAAAAGCGACCGTCGCTAGTAGAAGCGACCCCAACAGATCGCGGCACCGCTAACGCCACGTATTGCCCGCCATTTTCGTGTCGCTTCAACTCAGGAAGCACCTGCACATTGACGGTCAGCTCACCGACACGCTTTCGGATCTGATCAAGCAGCGCATCATCGATGCTTTGCGAAGGAGAAGGCCCGTCGACGTCGTCCTCAATGCCAATCAACAGAGTGCCGCCTGCGCCGTTGGCAAAGCAAACACAGTCCTGCGCCAGTTCGCCAAAATCCGCAGTTTTGCCGACGATCTTCTTCAGCGACTTGCGGTCAAAATGGTGGGATTCGCTTGCTATCGCCATCGGGTCTTGGTCCACAGCAGTCTAGCCCAAAAGAGGCCACCGAAAGTCGCCGCGCGCGCAGCGGTCCCTTCGACGGCCTCTCGAACATCTTCTCGGGTTACGTCGAGGTCGACCCAGTTCGTACCGACACGAAACACGGCGGCTGCGTGCGACGCGGGTGTCGTCCATAGGGAACCCAACGGTGCTTCCTGACACTCTTCGTGCATGGCAATCCTGCGCAACCGTTCGATGATCGCACCTAGCAAGCGCTCAAGCCAGCCGGTTGTTCGTCTTCGGCCTGAAATAGGAACGGGTACTCCCGCCGCGCTATTGCCTCCAGTTCGTCCATTGGGGGCTCCAGCCCGACGACGTCAACCCGCGGCACCTCGAAGACCCTCATCTCGGTACGCCTTTTGGCAAAGTCGATCACAACATGGCCTCCACTGCACGGAAGCGCGTAGAGCCCGTCAAACCGGTTTTCGCCGAAACGACTTACGACTTCTGGAAATGCGGGGTCGATCGCGCAAACCCGAGATTTAACCAACCTGAGTTCTTGGGCTCCGCCTTCCGCAAGAATCCGAACTGACGCAAGCGGGAACTCGTCGTTGTGATGAGACGTCGCCGTTACCAAAAGTACGGCAAATCCGCCGCACATCTCCTCCTCACTCGAGCTCGGCAGCGCGCACTCGGCATTTGCGTACCGCTCCACCGAGTCCGCTCGCAGGTGCCGACGCAGCATGCTCTCATCGTCACCCTTGGAGCGCTTGGTGGCTGCGCGATGGGCTAGCCACCGTTCGGCCAGATCGGCGAAGGTGTGGCCCGGCTCGAGGCGCGGACGAAGCCCTCGCCGCTCCTCCTCAGCAGCCGTCAGGCGCGCCAAGAGCGCCCGGTCAGCGTCCGCCTTCCGGAGGTAGACCTCGCTCTGGCGTTTGCCGTCGGCGTCGAGCCAGCGGATGCGCCACTTATCGCCATGCTTGGTTGGCCTTGCCACGTGCGTTCTCCTCGCACGAGCTGCCCGGCTGGTAGCCGGCAAAGTCCCCCATGGACTTGCCGGCCGCTCTCTCCCCCGCGGCCGTGGCCCAAGCCTGGCCCAAACGAAAAAAGCCCATCTCGGAGGTCATCCGAAATGGGCGGTTTTCTTTGGTTGCGCGGGCAGGATTTGAACCTACGACCTTCGGGTTATGAGCCCGACGAGCTACCAGACTGCTCCACCGCGCGTCAGGTGGGGCGAAACATAGTGAGCGCGAGCGGCCTGTCAAGAAAATCGGCCCGGGGGTCACTGGGGCGCGAAAACCGAGGGAGTTCGGCTGCTTCAGCCCGCTTCGGCTCGCGCCTTGAGGCCGCGACAGAAGGCATGGAAGGGGTCGCTCATGTCCGGGATGGTCCCGCCGATGAGCAGCAGGAAGGGGCCGGTGAAGACCTCGTGTAGCGAGAACTCGGTGCCGATTTCAGTCGCCAGCAGGTTGAACGAGCGCTGACCCTTGAACAGACCAAGCGGCATGCCGCCAGTCCACACCATCTTTGCGGGCGGCTCGAAGGTCGTGACCTTCACGGGAAAGGCGCGACCGGGGCTTAGCTTGGTGAAAGCCTTGATCGTGGCACCAGGCGCGATGGTGCCTTCGATGCGCTCGCACGAAGGGTCCCAGCTGGGCCATTCTGCGGAATTCATCAAGACTTCCCACACACGCTCAGGCGATGCGGCGATGTTGATGGAGGCGAAAAACTCTTTCACGGCGTCCTTGGGGCGAGAGCTTCTCACGGCCGAGGGGCTCCTGGCTAGTTGGCCGAACCCCAACCTGGTGACCGCGCGATGGGTAGACTAATTTGGGGCGTAGGATGACTACGCCGCGGATTGCCGAGCAAGGGTTGGTTGGATCCTCCCCCCGCTCGGGCGCTCCGACGTCGCGTGTCGTTCGCACCCTGGGCTCGCCGGGCGCCATCTTCTTGGTTTTTCCGGCCATCGTGCTCCTGGTCGGCGTGTTTCTGACGGTCTCCGGGCAGCGCGCGCTTCGCCAAAGCAACTTGGAGATGGCGCGCGACCGCATGACGGACCAGGTGGCGCTGGTCACGGCTCACCTGAGCCAGGCCCTGGACCAGGCCGAACCCATGCTCGACGAGCTAGGACGCCGCGTGCTTGCCGCCGAGCCGACCGACCCTGCGCCTCCCCTGGCCGATGCGTTGCGGCGCCTGCTCCATGGCCGACCGGGAGTCAGCTACGTGAGCGTCAGCTTCACCGACGGGACCTTTCGCGCTGCCTTCCTCGAGCCCGACGGTCGCGTCACTTTCCAGGAGTCGCGCGTTCAGAGCGGCAGCACCACGGATAGGCTGTTTGACTACGGCGCAGAAGGCGGATTGACCCAGCGCGAGCTGCGCATCACGGACTACGATCCGCGCACGCGCGGTTTTTACTTGGCGGCAACGCAAGCCAAAAAGCGCGTTTGGACCGCTCCTTACGCTTTCTTCGGTACGAATGTCACCGGCGTGTCGCGCGCCGAGCCGCTCTTTCGCAGAGACGCTTTGGGCCACGAGGCGCTCCACGCTGTGCTCACCATCGATTTCGACGTCGCGGCGCTATCGTCCGTCTTGAAGAAGACGGAGCTGCCCGAAGTCGAGACTCTGCTTTATTCGGACGGAGGCGCCGTGCTCGCTTACCCTCAGGGAGCGGAAGCGCTGGCACGCCTGGCGAAAAAGAACGGCAAGGTCAGCCACTACCGAGCGCTTGGCAGTCCCTTGCTCGACCGCTTGTTTGCGGAGCGCGCCCTGCGTCCGCGCAGCTCTGCGCCGTTCTCGATGACTGTCGGGGGCTCCCCCTATCTGGTGGCCGAGCGCCGCGTCCAACCGCAGTCACTTGGCTGGAACGTAGCTTACCTCGTACCGGAACGCGTGTTCCTGGGTGGTCTCGATGCGTACGTGCGCAGGAGTGCCGTTGCTGCAGGCCTGGCGTTGCTCGTGGCGGTCGCAGTCTCCTTGTTCTTCGCGCGCCTGATCACGCATGCGCGCCGCGAAACGGCCGAAGCCCGCGCAGCCGCGCGACGCGCGACAGCGGAAGCCCGCGAGCTGGGAAGCTATCGCCTGGTCCAGTGCCTCGGGCGCGGCGGCATGGGCGAGGTCTGGCGAGCCGAGCACCGCCTGCTGGCGCGCCAAGCGGCGATCAAGTTGATCCTCAAGGATTTGGAAGCCGCCGACGAGGCCGAAGTGCGCGAGCGCTTCAGGCGCGAAGCGCAGACGCTGGCGCAGCTGCGTTGCCGCAACACCATCGAGTTGTTCGACTACGGCGTGGCCGAGGACGGCACGTTCTTCTACGTGATGGAGCTGCTCGACGGACTCGATCTCGAGAACCTGGTCTACCGCTACGGTCCACAATCCCCTGGGCGCGTCATCCAGATCTTGATTCAGGCCTGCCGCTCACTCGCCGAAGCCCACGACGCCGGCCTGGTGCACCGCGACGTGAAGCCGGCCAACATTTTCCTGAGCCGCGTACCCGGTGAGTTGGACGTGGTCAAAGTCCTGGACTTCGGTTTGGTGCGAATGTTGGGCGAAGAAGGGTTCAGCGCGGAGGCGAGCGCATCGTTCGGAGAGGTCGCTCCGGGCGACGAAAACCACGCCACCTCGAACAAGCTGACCCACGCTGGGCACATCACCGGCACGCCCGAGTTCATCGCCCCCGAACAAGCTCTGGGGCAAGAACTCGACGGTCGCGCCGATCTGTACGCACTGGGTTGTGTCGGCTACTGGCTGCTCACCGGCAAGACGCTCTACGCGCGCAACAGCGCCATGGCGCTCTTGCTAGCGCACATTCACGATCCTCCGCCCAACGTGAGTGCTTCGGCGCCCAGCCCCTTGCCCAGCGGCCTTTCCGAGCTCATCGCGAGTTGTCTGAGCAAGTCGGCCGATGACCGCCCGCAATCCGCACACATCCTGTTGGCTCTACTGCGGGCCATTCCGCTCGAACCGAGTCAATCTTGGAGCGAGCAAAATGCCGCCGACTTTTGGAATGCCTACGAGGCCGCGCCGCGCAGCCAGGGTCAGGACCGTACGCTGGAAATTTCGGCTTCGTCACGTGAGTTGTTGGTCGCGCGCGCAGCCAGCTGACGGGACCAGGCAACTGTGCGACAAAAGATCCGGCGATGAACGTTCCCCCCATTTTTTGTGAAAAGCTGGTCAAGCGCTACGGCGAAAAAGTCGCCGTAGCGGGCATCGATCTCGAGGTCCGCGCCGGCATTTGCTTTGGTCTGCTCGGCCCGAACGGCGCCGGTAAGACGACCACGGTCGAGATGCTGGAAGGTCTGCACGCCCCGACGTCGGGGACGATGCGCCTTTTTGGCGAGAGCTGGGGCAGCGGCAAAGACCAGTGGATCCGCGACAAGGTCGGCGTGCAGCTGCAGGACACCCAGCTGGCGGACAAGCTGACGGTGCGCGAGGTGGTGCGCCTGTTTCGCTCGTTTTATCAGGGCGGCAAAGACGTCGAAGAACTGATTCGTTTGGTGCACCTCGAAGCAGAGGCCGAGCAGAAGTTCCACACTCTTTCGGGCGGTCAGAAGCAGCGCGTAGCCTTGGCCACTGCTTTGGCCGGAGCGCCCGACCTCCTGTTCTTGGACGAGCCGACGACCGGCCTCGATCCGCGCGCCCGGCAAACGCTGTGGAAGGTTGTTGAGCAATTTCGCGAAGAGGGCGGCACGATTGTCCTCACCACCCACTACATGGACGAAGCCGCCATTCTCTGTGACGAGATCGCCGTGATGGATCTGGGCCAGATCATCGCTCGCGGCACGCCGCGCTCGTTGGTCGATTCGCTCGGCGACGTCCAGTTCGTCGAGTTCGAAGTGGGCTCGGCGCCCGTGGGGTTCGAGCCCAGCCAGCTGGAGAGCGAGCCGGCCATCCTGAAGGTGGAAGAACGACGCGGTCGCATCCGCGTCACCATCGATCGCGCTCTCACCGCTCTAGCGGCAGTGATCGAAGCCCTAGAAAAGGCGCAGATCGTTCCTATTGGTCTGTCGACGCACCAGGCCACGCTGGACGACGTGTTTCTGGATTTGACGGGCAAGGAGTTGGTCAGTGAGTGAGCGTCTCAA
>JBBQHO010000180.1:0-7577 GCA_038324055.1 Polyangiales bacterium
GGCGGGGTGCCAGATTCGATCAAGGTGCTCGACTTTGGGCTCGTCAAACAGCTGGGCAACGACGATGCGCAGCTGACCGTAGCCGACACACTGACAGGCACGCCACACTACATGTCCCCCGAGGCCATCCATGCGCCGGACAGCGTCGGACCGGCCAGCGACCTCTACGCCAGCGGCGCTGTGGCGTATTTTCTGCTGACGGGTCAGCCCGTTTTCGACGGAACGAGCGCCATTTCCGTGCTGACACAGCAACTGAGCGCAGTGCCCCGTCGACCCAGCGAGGTGCTAGGTCGTGGCGTGGCCGTCGAACTCGAAATGCTGATCGCAAGCTGCCTCGCCAAGGCCGCGACCGATCGCCCCGCGTCGGCCCAGCTGCTGCTCGCCCAACTCGAACAGCTGAGCCTTCTGCCCGAACTCGGCTGGTCGACGCGCGACGCCCACGATTGGTGGGACCAGCATCCGGAGTTCCAGCACGCACAAGCGAGCGCCGATCTGGCCGCCATGCCCACCTTGGCCATCGACGTGAACGAACGCTCCAATATCGAGAGCGGTACGAGCTTACGCCCGACCGCTCGCGAATCGGAGCCGCCAATCAGCCAAAAAATTGCCTAGTTGTCAGCGTGAGCAAAAGCCTTCGTAGTCGATGTACTCGGTGATGGTCGGGTGCTCGCCGCAAGCTGGGCAGGTCTTGTCGCGACGCAACTTGAGGGTCCGAAACGACATCCTGAGCGAATCATAGGTCAGCAAGCGACCGTTCAACGTCTCGCCTTGCCCCAAGATCAGCTTGATGGCCTCGGTGGCTTGGAGCACCCCAATGATGCCTGGCAGGATCCCCAGAACGCCGGCCTCGGCGCACGAGGGAGCCAGATGAGCCGGTGGCGGCTCAGGGTAGAGGCAGCGGTAGCACGGACCCTCGAACGGCACGAAGGTCGTGACCTGGCCGTCGAAGCGGAAGATCGAACCGTGCACCACCGGCACCTTGTGAAAGAGCGATGCGTCGTTCACCAGGTAACGCGTCGGGAAGTTGTCGCAGCCATCGACGATGACGTCCCACTTGTCGCCCAGGATGCGGTCGACGTTGCCGCTGTTCAGACGTTCGGTGTACTTCACCACTTTCACGTCTGGATTCAGGTCATGAATCGCGATCTCGGCGCTGTCGACCTTGAGCATGCCAATGCGCGAGGTGGCGTGCAGAATCTGACGCTGCAAGTTGGAAGCGTCAACCGTGTCTGCATCGACCAAGCCGAGCGTGCCGACGCCTGCCGCGGCCAAGTAGAGCGCGGCAGGCGATCCGAGACCGCCAGCGCCCAGCAGAAGTACCTTGGCCGAAAGCAACTTGGCCTGCCCCTTCTCTCCCACCTCGGGGAGGAGGATGTGTCGCGAATAGCGATCGAGCTGCGCATCGGTGAGCTGCGCGGGCAGATCGACCGGGTACTTCAGATCTTTCCAGCGCACGAAGCCGGGGTTGGCGCTGGTGACGTTGGTGTAACCGAGCTCCGCGAGAGTTTTGGCGGCGAAAGCGCTGCGCGTCCCTCCGGCACAATAGACAACGATCTCGGCGTTTTTCTCCGGCAGCTTTTGCTCGGCCTGCATCTCGAGAAAGCCGCGCGGCAAGTGGATGGCGGTGGGGATGAAGCCGGCTCGGTACTCGTCCTTCTCGCGCACATCGACAAGCAGAGGCGCCGGTCGCGACGTGTCCTCGAGGCGGGTCTTGAGGTCTTCTAGACCTACGATTTTGACGGTGTTTCGAACGTCGGCGAATAGGTCGCTGTAGGTCTTGGCCATGGCTCTCGGTCGGGGGTAAAATTCGGCCATACGGCCGACAGATCTGGTTGCTCGAACTATTGTCGCATTCTCCGATGCGACAATTCAGACTCGTAATATTGACCCCCGAGGCCGGCCGTCAAGGGCCCGGCGCGCTGTCTGCCTCCGACCTTGGCCGACAAGCCACTACAGATCGAAAATTTCCGCGTACTATCGGCGACTTGACGGCGCTGCTAGAGTCGCCCTCCGAGCGCGGAAGCTAGCCATTGCCCGTTTTCGCCCTCACCCGGGAATCATCGACGTATGGCGTCCAATCGACTTGGCGAGCTGCTGGTTCGCGAGAAACTCATCAGCCTGCAGCAACTGCGGCAGGCACAGGACGAGCAGAAGAAGACAGGCCAGAACCTCGGCTACGCCTTGGCTCGTCTCGGCTACGTCAATGACGAAGAGATCACGAACTTTCTGTCCAACCAGTACCGGCTGCCCGCCGTCAACCTGGACGAATACGAGATCGATCCGGAAGTCCTGAAGATCGTCAGCAAAGAAGTCTGCTTCAAGCACGGCATCGTGCCGGTCTCGCGTTCGGGCTCATCGCTGATCGTCGCGATGAGCGACCCCACGAACCTGCACGCCATCGACGACATCAAGTTCCTCAGCGGTTACAACGTCGAGCCCGTCGTCGCCTCTGAAACCTCAATCACCGCGGCAATCGAGCGCTACTACAACGCCGGCCCTTCGTACGAGGAGGTGCTCGAGGACTTTCAGCTCGAAGATGACGATATCGATTTCGGCGCCGATACCGACGCGACGAACACGATGGAACTCGAGCGCGCCAGCGAGGACGCGCCGGTCGTCCGCCTGGTCAACGTGCTGCTCTTGAACGCCATCAAAAAGCGCGTGAGCGACATCCACGTCGAGCCGTACGAGAAGCGTCTGCGGGTGCGTTACCGCATCGACGGCGTGCTGCAAGAAGAGATGAGCCCGCCGCTCAAGCTGAAGAACGCCTTGATCAGTCGCCTCAAAATCATGAGCCAGCTGGACATCGCCGAGCGGCGGTTGCCGCAAGACGGGCGTATCAAGCTCAAGCTGGGCAAAGGCCGCGAAATGGACTTTCGCGTGTCCGTTTTGCCGACGATGTGGGGCGAAAAAGTCGTATTGCGCTTGCTCGACAAGAGCAACTTACAGCTCGACATGGCCAAGCTCGGCTTCGACCCCAAGCCGATGGCCGACTTTCAGTGGGCCATCGATCAGCCCTGGGGCATGGTGCTGGTCACCGGCCCCACGGGCTCCGGCAAGACCACGACTCTGTACTCGGCACTCAGCTCGCTGAACCAGCCGGGGGTGAACATCTCAACGGCCGAAGATCCCGTCGAGTACAACCTACACGGCATCAACCAGTGCCAGATGCACGAAGAGATCGGCCTGAACTTCGCCGCCGCTCTGCGCTCCTTTTTGCGCCAAGATCCGGATACGATCATGGTGGGCGAGATCCGTGACTTCGAGACCGCGGAAATTGCCGTCAAAGCGGCGCTCACCGGCCACATGGTGCTCTCGACGCTGCACACCAACGACGCGCCGGCGACCATTTCGCGCTTGCTCAACATGGGCGTGGAACCGTTCTTGATCACGGCCAGCGTGAACTGTGTGCTTGCACAGCGTCTGGCTCGCCGCATCTGCGGCGAGTGCAAGACGGAAGCCGACGTGGACAAGCAAATATTGATCGATTTGGGCGCCACTCCGGAGCAGGTCGAGAGCGCCAAGGTCATGAAGGGCCGGGGCTGCGCCAACTGCAACAACTCCGGCTACCGCGGTCGCGTGGCTCTGTACGAGGTCATGCGCTTCACGGACATTCTCAAGGAGAAAGTGCTCGAAGGCGCCTCGACCGCGGAACTCAAAATGGCGGCCATTCGCGGCGGCATGTGCTCGCTGCGCATGAGCGGCATCTTGAAAATTCTCGAAGGCGTAACGACTCCCGAAGAAGTCGGCCGCGTCACCATGTCGGACTGAACCTCCTTTTTTGGGTTCGCGCGAAAAGACTGGAAAGCATCGAATGGAACAGCCGGGCGTCAAGGTCAACCTCCACCAACTGCTGCGCGCAATGATCGAGAAGGGCGCCAGCGACATGCACATCACGACGGGAGCGCCTCCGCTGCTTCGTATCGATGGGCAAGTCGTGCCGCTCAAGCTGGATCCCCTCGGACCGGTCGAAACCAAGCAGCTCTGCTACTCGGTCTTGACGGAAGAGCAGAAGATCGAGTTCGAGAAGAACAAGGAGCTCGACCTTTCTTTCGGCGTGAAGAACCTGTCGCGCTTTCGCGCCAATATCTTCATGCAGCGCGGCGCCGTCAGCGGCGCTTTCCGTTCGATCCCCTTCAAAATCCTCAGCTTCGAAGAGCTGGGTCTGCCGACAGTCATCGCCAACCTGACCAAGAAGCCACGCGGGCTGATTCTGGTCACCGGCCCCACGGGGTCAGGCAAGAGCACGACCCTGGCCAGCATCATCGACAAGATCAACAGCGAGACTCGTCAGCACATCATGACGATCGAGGATCCAATCGAGTACCTGCATCCTCACAAGAAGTCGGTGGTGAATCAGCGCGAGATAGGCAGCGACACCAGCGCCTTCAAGACGGCGCTCAAGTACGTGTTGCGCCAGGATCCGGACGTCGTACTGGTCGGCGAAATGCGCGACTTGGAGACGATCGAGGCCGCGCTGACCATTGCCGAGACGGGCCATTTGGTGTTTGCCACCCTGCACACCAACTCTGCTCTGCAAAGCATCAACCGCATCATCGACGTCTTTCCGCCGCACCAGCAGGCGCAGGTTCGCGCGCAGCTGTCGTTCGTACTCGAGGGCATCGTCAGCCAGCTCTTGCTGCCACGCGCCGGCGCCCCTGGTCGCGTCCTGGCGCTCGAAGTACTGGTGCCCAATGCCGCCATCCGCAACCTGATCCGTGAGGACAAAGTCCACCAGATCTACTCGCAGATGCAGGTGGGCCAGTCGGGCCACGGTATGCAGACGCTGAATCAGTCCTTGTTCTCGCTCTACGCACGCCGCTTGATCACCCTGGAAGAAGCCATGGGCCGCTCCAACGACATGGACGAGCTGCGCAACATGATCGAGCAACGCGGCGGCGGCATGCCGAAGCCCTGAGCGGCTCGTTGCCCACCCAGTCGTGGCAAGTAGCGTCTTTGGCCGACCGTGGAGCGAGGCCGCTATCGTGCGGGCGTCTCGACGCGTTCAAGGCAGCGGCGCCGAACAACCCAACCGCATGAAGTAGGCCCCGTGCTTGTTCTGGTTACGCCAGTCGTCGAACAAGATACCGATGCTGCCCTGATCGCTCAGCGAGAGCAGCGGTCCGGACGTGTCGGCTGGGTCGTCGGTGAGGCGACGGCGCGGCTCGAGTTCGACCAAGTTGCGGTCGAGCACCTTGGCGTAGATTTCGTAGTTCCCATCGAAGTCGTCGGCCCAAGCCAAGATCACGCGATCTCCGAGAGACACGACGTCGTGGGAACGCGCAAACTGCGCGCCAGATGTCAGCGGCACCGGCCCCAATTCCAGAGCCCCGCTGTCGTTCACCAATGCGCCCCAGATGGCCGGTCCCGGCACGTGATTGCCTGGTTCGTCGATGTAAATGTCCCAAGTGACCAGGAACGAGTCGCCAAAAGCCGTGACGCTGGGACTGCGCGCCTCTTTGCTGGTCAGCAGCAGAGGATTGCTGGGCTGTCCGAGCTGCTTGTCGAAGGTGCGAAACTCGAGGCCCACCTGCGCGGCGTCGTCGGCCGTGGGAATGAGCGACGTGTAGGCAACGCCCAGACGCGTCGAGGTGGCCGCGACCGAAGGTGATTCGGTTTCGTTTCCGTCGGGCGAGAGCGCGAGTGGTCCACCCAGGAGCGCGCCGCTCGCGTCGATCAGTTGTCCGTAGACGCGGGCGCGCCCGCTCTCGCGCCGGTCGTCGAACACGACCACGAAGCGACCTTGGTCGAACAGCAAGTCGGGGTGCAGAGAAAAGTCTGGCGCCGTGGTCACCCGCACGTCGGCGCCCAACTTCTCGCCGTTGGTGTCGAACAGCGCAAAGAAAATCTCGTAGTTTTGATCGACCCGCGCGTCCGACCAAGCAGCCCCAAAGCTCTCGCCCGACCACTCGATGGTGGCGCCAAACGACGGAGCGTTGGCTTGGGTGATGGGTCGTTGCCCGTAGGCCGGCCGACCGTAGACGTCGACGCCGGACAAATAGCCATGTGGTTCGATGTCTTTGGCCCAGTAGCTCAACGTGAACTTGCCGTCGGCAAAACCAATGCCGCGACGGGCCGACGACTCGTAGTCGGGCCCGGCCACGGCCGTGACCGTGGGCACGCCACTCAACACGCCGGCGCTCAAGAACAATTCGCCATTGTCGACGATGCCGTCGCAGTCGTTGTCAACGCCGTCGCAGACCTCGGCGCCGCCGGGAAAGGCGGCGCTGCGGGTGTCGTCGCAGTCGTCGCCGCAGGAACCCTCGGCGCCCGGTCGGGTACCGGGCAACGGAGCAAACGAACCGTCTCCGTCCACGTCACGTGTGCGCGGCGTCGCGACGCACGCTCCACTGTCGGGATCACAGGCCGAGATCGCGCAAGCATCGGCGCTCTCGCACTCGGTCTCGGCCAGCACCCTGCACGACCCGTCGACGCAGCCGGTCGTCTTGCAGAGATCTTCGAGGATGCAATCGGTGTCGGCGTCGCAGTAGCCGGCCGGAGCGTCCGCTGGGAGTATTTCGAGCTCCGTGCGAGACCCGCAGCCCCCGACTCCACTGGCGACGAGACCGAGCCCGCCCAGCAGCGTCACGGCCCGACGCATCAGTAACAAACCCCGTAGCCAGGCACGTCGGTTTCGCCGCAGATCAAGCCATCGGGGCAATGATCGGCGGCATCGAGTGGACAAAGCGTTCCGCAGCGTGCACCGGCGGCCGCTCCAACGACGCACATGAAGCCGGGCTTGCAGTCGCTGGGACCAGCGCAGGGCTCGCCTTGTTCACCCACGCTGGTCGCATCCAAGTAGCGGCACTCGGACACGAACTGCGAATGAGCGCAGCGCTCGGTCGGATAGTTGAGGGTAGCGTAGCAACCGTACTCAGCCGGACAGGCAAGCGAGGGGTCGAGCCCTAGCGGATCGCAAAAGACGAGAGGATCGGGCGCCGGCAGATCCGGGCAGGGCTCTTCGACGAACGGCGTTCCCCCGCTCCCAGTGAGACCTCCCGATGGCTGCCCCCCGCTCGCGGCTCCGCCGCTGGGGCCCGAGCCGCCGGACCACGGGTTCGCTCCCCCCGCGTCTTGATCTTGGCTGGCTTCGAGCGAGCCGCCGCAAGCCAGACACAGGCCGAGCAAACCGCTGGAAATGAGCCACCGCACCATGCAGCCTCGAGCCTACACCAAAATTCCGACGGCGCAGCTCGCGTGCCCGCGAGTTGTGGTAGGCACGGCCATGCTCCGTTTTTGGCGGCTGGTCACTCTGGACCCCACCGGCCGCCCGGTTGCCGTGCACTGCGGGCCTCGGATCGCGCGGGCTGCTTCATTGCTGCTATTGGGCACTTGCGCAGCAGCATGCGATCGAGCACCGCCCGAGCCTGCATCCGCGCCGGAAATTTCCGAGCGCAGCGAGCGCGAGCCCAACCCGAGCGACGAGCCGACAACCCCGGCGTGCCAGGTGGCCATGCCGAACGAGCCACCACCAAGCGCGACTTCGGTCGACCGTTGTCCGAGCGATCCCGACGGCCGACCCACGATGCCACGGGGCAGGTTGCGCTTTCCCGGTGGCGCCGAACTCGACGTCGAGA
>JBBQHO010000181.1:0-7520 GCA_038324055.1 Polyangiales bacterium
CGCTTCGTCGCCTGTGTAACTCTTGTCGCCATCGGGATGCCTCGGTTGTGTTTGGTAGAACAAAAACAACCCGGGGCACTCCCGATTTATTTC
The DNA here is from genome assembly GCA_038324055.1 of Polyangiales bacterium. Classification (GTDB taxonomy): domain Bacteria; phylum Myxococcota_A; class Polyangia; order Polyangiales; family Polyangiaceae; genus NIC37A-2. Next base: position 94 of record JBBQHO010000181.1, read on the forward strand.
CATCTTTTCGTTATGTTACGCGCAAAGGATCTGGGCATGGGCCGAGGACTGAGCCTCGACGCTGCCAAAGCAGCAGCCACACAGGTCTCGGTCTCGACAGTCGTCGAGGGTCGCAACACAGAAAGAGGCGCAATTCGGCCGACCATTCCTTTCTGGAAGAAATCTTTCACGCTCGAGCGGTGAAGTTGCTCCTCTGCGCGTGAGGGTCGAGAGGTGCAACTGTCTCAACAGATAGAACGATGAACATCTTTAGCAAACTCGCCCCAGCCACGCTTCTTGTTCTGCCTCTCGCCTGCGGAGGTGATCCGGAAGGTAGCGACGGCAACTCGATGCTTCCGAGCGGCACGGGTGGTGACTTAGCGACCGGTTCAGGAGGAGCTGGGTCCGACGGTGTGGAGGCGGGCAGTGGTGGCGCCAACCTGTCGACGGGCACTGGCGGAACGGGTAGCGGTGGCATCGACGGTACGGGGGCTACGACCGGAGGCGAGATGGCGGTGCCTAGTCCCGGGTGCTCGAAAGCAACAGCACGCCCGGCCGACGGGGTTGTCTACAAGGCCGGCGAGTCTTGGCTCGTCTTTCCCGAGAAGTATAACGGTCAGACTCCGTTGCCGGTGGTCGTTGGCTTTCACGGTTGTGGGTCGGGGAACAAGGGAACTGCCACCGGTACCGAGTTCAAGGGGCACTTCGACGGAACTGACATCGGCAACAACTACGTGCGCGCTCTGCCTCTCTCGATCGATGACGGCGGTTGCTACAGTAACGCGGGCGATATGGCGCGGGCCAAAGCGCTGTTCACCAATCTGGTCGAAAATTATTGCGTCGACCTGAGTCGCGTCTTTGGCGTAGGTCACAGTTATGGCGCAGGATTCTTGATGGGCATGACTGGCAACAAGGGCGACTTTGACCACTTCGGCTTTCGCGGCATTGCGCCTGTGGCTGGGTGGGAGATCGCGAGTGCCAACGTTCAGGTCCCGACCATGTACGTCCAGGCGTACAAGGATACTCAGCGTGACAATAGCGATGGCGCGAACGTGGCCGCTAGGGTCGGCAAAGTGAACGGTTGTGGCACCGACACCACTCCGTTTCCGACCATCGCTTGCAACAGCTCATCGGGCGGCGCTCCTGTAGACTCCGGCTGCAAGCTCTACAGCGCGTGCGACGAAACTACGATCTGGTGCCGACACAACGACCAGGCGTATGGCACCAGCTTCCACGGCATTCCATGCTTTTACAACGAAACGGTCTACGACTTCTTCGAGAGTCTTTGAGTCGGACTGAGTGTGCCAGGTGCGCTCGCTTGGAACGCTCGGACTGGGCTGCCCGAGTCATCGTGCCTGCCGAGATATGACGGGGTGAGCCTTTTCAAAGAATGTCGCGCCGATCCTGTGGATCCTGCGAAGTAGGCCGCCTTCGAATTGCGCCCCGCGGGTCTGGTTTTTCAACAATCAGGCCATTCCCAAGTGGAGCCGGGAGCGCGCCTCGTCCGGTCCCTCGAGCGACCCCTTCAGAGCCCGTCGCCGACGGTCCTATCGTCCTCGAAGAGGAAGCTGCGAAGCAGGAGTACGTGTGGCCGGCGGATTGTTACGAGCGTCTCCACAAGATTTTTTGGAGCCGTTTGAAGCTCAACTACACGAAGACGGATTGGGGCGAGGTCGGCCTTTGGTGCGACGCATACCCGGAAAAATGCGACACGCCCAAGAAGGTCGAACGCCTGGTCGAGGTGTCGAATCGGAAGCATGCATTGGTGGTCCTGGACGCGACTCAGGCTGACAAACTGAAACGCCTGCAGGAGACGCTCGAGTTCGGCGATCAGGACTGCATCGTCAACGTATTCGGCATCAGCAGTACGTCGTTCGAGTCCGATACAACGGGGTCCACGGCACATTGTTCCGGTTGGGATGACTCGCGCTCTCACACGGACGGTCAAAGCACGACTTCGAATTGGGGCCGCGCAGGACTCAAGTGCCGAAGCAAGCCACGAGAATAGGAGCTGTTTCAGAGAAATTGCAGTCGGCGACTTGTGCAGCGTTGCCTCTCCGACGCAACCCCACCCGCTTGTTGCCGAAGATCCCATCATGGACGTATGCGCCGCCGAACCACGATTGCGGCTGCGCTACGGCTGACTCGAGCAGTCCGGGATCTCGGAGCCCGGCCTCTCCGCCATAAATCTCGAGCTGCTTCGCATGCAGCTCGAGTACGTCATCTACGTCGAGGAACAGCGGCTGATCCGAACTCACTTCGAGAGCTTCCGGAGGGTCTCGTCGTGGGCAACGATCATGCGCTTGGTCGACTTTCTGCAAACGACTACCGCGTGTACGCGTCCTGAGCACCGCACACCACCCACTCCCAGACCCATTCGAACCCGTCTCGCCCTAATCGGCGAGCGTCGCGTCGACCTCGCACAGAGTCACGACCGAGCCATTTGGCATCCCTCGGATTCGGACTGCGTCCGCGGTCGCGGGGCTCGCGAAGGTCAGTGAGTGGATCTCGAATGACTGCTCCGGTTGCGGTAGGTAAGCGTTGCTTAGGGTCACCTCACGCCATGTACCCTCGCTGCGTACCTCGACGACGACACTTGCAAGGTCGATGCGACCGTCCGACCATTCCGGTCCTTCGACGAGCTGAACTCCACCAAGGCGCATGACCATCGGATAGGTGATCTCGATCACGAGTTCCCCGGCGGCTCGCAGCGCCACGTGATGCGCGGCCATATCTTCGCCAGGGAAGGTGTCCACCGTCCGGGCGGGAATTCGTCGTTCGATGCCAGACACGTCGAACTCGAGTCCATCGACGAGCGCATCGGCAGACGCGCTCGATTCGGCATAGCCGTCAAGCGCTTCGTCGAATGCCACCGTGGAACCTGGTGTGGCGACAGTGGCCACCATACCCCGCGCGCGTAGGTAGTTGTTGACGCTGCGCGCGCCTTCGCGCAGACGCGGGTTGTCGCGAAGTGCGTCGATGGAGACCAGATCCTCGACCGCCACGTCCCACGATGTGGGAGAAGCGACCCCGCCACCAGCACTCACCACGATGTCGAGGAGCGGTGCCATTTGCAGCGCGATCGCGTCGAAGGTGACGTCGCCGGGCTCGAATCCACTGCGCGTCCGCATACGATAACCGTTCGAGATCGCGACTCCCGGGAACTGTCGACGGATGCCGTCGGTCCCAAGCATAACTCCGAGGAGTCCACCCATCGTGGCCGTTCCGTTGTCGGAGTCCCAGCCGGAGAGCGCGCCGATTCGAATCGTTTGGCGCAAATCTCCCTCGCCATAGAGAAGCGCGAGAATCCCGGTGGCGAAGTTGACTGCGGATTCGTACCACTCCACGTAGAGGTACGCTCCCGCAGGATCGGCCTCGGGACCGAAACGCCCAGCCACGGCGTCCCGGGTTCGCTCCCAGTCGCCCGCGTCCGCGTTCGAGAGGTAGTCCTCAAGCACGAAGTCGAACACCGCTGCGGTCTTCGAGGCATCGGGAATGAAGCTGCGCGAGGTCCGCGCGATCCAAAGGACTTGCTCACGCGGCGTCAGCAGTGGGTCAACGACAGCCGCGAGCGAGTACATGACGACGAACATCTGCGCAGCATGCTCTGCAGATCCGCTCGCGCTTGTCCGGATGGGCAGTTCCGCAAGGGCAAGCGCGCGGCGAGGCATGCCGGGCGAGAGCGCGCCGAAGATCTCGGTCGTTAGCTGCGCGTCGATCATGAGCGATTGATCGTTCGCTGCGAGCAGCGACGTGGACGGCGGAAGCACCGTCGGCTCGTCAAACATCAGCGTCTGTGCGGCGAGGTTCGAAACCCAAATGAACACGCCCGGCTCCGTATGACGAAGCCAAGAATCGCGGATGTCTTCAGCGGTGAGATACGGCGTACCGCGCTCATTCATCACTGACAAGTAGATGTATTCGATATCCGTGTCGTCGTCCGAAAGCCAGGGATCTTGAAAGTTGAAGCTGAGCACGCCGACCGCCGACCCTGGTCGGGTGTGGTCGAAGCTCTGATCCCAGTCGTCGTCGGTCAAATACGGCTCACTGTTGACCCGCCCCTCCGTAATTAGGCCAGTCCAGTTCGCGATGGATTCTCCCATCCACAGCGCTGCCATGCGATCGAGGTAGGCTGTGCGGTCGAGTGCTACTCGCGCCACCGCGCCGGCGCCACCACCCATCTCCGCTGTGCCGCCGTCAGATGTGCCTCCGGTGCTGGCGTCGGCCGAGGCTGCGGGAGAGCTGCTGTCGCAGCCGGCCAACGCGAGTGTCAAGGCGGTGGCGAGTGCCGCGCGGCGCGGCGTCGTCAACAGATACCGGCGAGTTCGCATCCTTTCGAGTCTGTCCGAGATGGTCCCTCCTCACAAGGGCAGGGGTGCATGGGCCGACGCTCGTGCCAACCCGGGGCGCGGCACCGGAACTTCGGAAACGTGGAGTACCCCCGCCATGATTCCGAACCTGAACGGCGTCCGCGAAGGTTGCGTGGGCGATGGCAGTCAAACCAGTCGCCTCGCGCCCGTCGCCTTGGGCCTGACCACGGTTGTGCCCATCGAGGCCCGAGCCGAAGGCGCCTAGGTCGGGCAACCTCGCCAACGGCAAGATCGGCGACAGCGACGCCACGAACCAGTCGCCCGATGACGAGAACGTCGCGCTGCCGTTGGCTGTCGACCTGTGAGCCAATTGCGGGGTGGGGCGCATCCGAATTTCGGGTAGCGGTTTCGAAATCCGTAGCGAATTTCGACGAGTGGTGCGCCTTTTGCCGAGGATATTCGTTGGTCCGGTCCTTGCTGTCCAAACGCATCGGAGCGGAGGGGCAGGCGGCATGAGGACAACGATTCGAGTCGCGGTGGTGGCTGGCGTCACCGCCCTAGCGGCAGGTGCGGCGGCCGCGCTGGGCCACAAGATTCAAGGCGACGCCGATCTGGCAAAGCTGACCTACGGCATTCTTGTTGCGTGCCCAGGTGCCGCGCCGCTCATTTTCGACGGTACGGGGGGCGGGGAGCAAAGGCTGCTCGCCGGAGCGCAGGCTGTCGCGCCGATGACACGCTTCTTGTCGCAGGGTCAAACGTGCCGATCATCCCAGCCTCAGCGTGCGCAAGGTTTGGTTGTGGCACTCGACACGCTGCTGGTGATTGGCGACGCCGACAACTCGCAGTGCAGCCCGGGAGGCATCGCTTACTCCGGTTGTTTCGAGGTCTCGGATCGCAACGGAGTGTCGGGTGTGCAGTGTACTGACTGCGCGACCGCCAACCAATATTGCTTCTCGGACGAGCTCGACGCGCTGCGCGTGCTCTTCGCGGGCATGCACCATGATGCAGGAGCTGATGCCGGTTTGCGGAACTGCAACAGTGACGTGCGTCATTCTCTGGCCAACAACTGGGATGCCATTTTTGACGGCGCGTGCGCCGCCGGAGCGTGTTCTCGGCTCGCGCACGCCTTTCGGCTCGACGACTCTTCGACCGTTTCCACCACTTTCGTCGCCTTACTCGGTCTTCCGGCGGCGAGCGGCAATGCATTTTGCAACGGCTCCCAGGGCAAAGACGACGACCCCGTTCGCCGCCCTTGCCGCTCAGACGATCTCGTCTGCCAACGAGACGGGACCAGCGGTCTCGTGTTGCCCGTCGCGGTTCCGTCGCTGGCCCTCGGCCAAGAGCCGTTGGCCTATCCAACCGTGCCTTGCGAGCGCGGAAGGTTCGCCCTCGCAGAAGCGGAGACCATCCTGCTACCCGGTGGTGCCACGCGGTTCAATTGTCCTGAGCGAGCCGATTTCAGCGTAGCCGGACTTTGCCTCGCGCCGCGCCGCGCCTCTGGAAATTTCGATTGTCTCAGCCCGGCGGACAACCCCAACGTCTTCTTTCCTTCGTTGAGCGATGATGCACGCGTATTCAACCGTTACGTACGCCGTTCCGATGGCCGACTCGTGAAGGACGTCCAGCGAAATCGACCGGTCACCGATGCGTGGTACCGCACTCAGACGGCTGCCTGTGATGCGGCAACTTCCGAGCAGCAGGTCGGTTGTCTCGCCAGCGAATATCCGTGCAGCCTTGGGGTTGGCAACCGTCTTGCGCCTGAGTCGAGCCCGGGATCCGGAGCCCTCTCGATTGGTGGGATTTCGCCGACGGAGTCGAATGTCCGCCGTGGAATGCTCGCGCCGTTGCCCTCCGGTACCTATCCGCTCTCCCGCCCGATCTTCGTCAATTCGATGATTGGCTTCGAGAACATCGACGTGACTGCCAATGTCGCGGAGGACCAGCTGAGTGCATGCCTCTTCGACCCAACTCTCGTCGACAATGCGGCAGCGACGGCCGGTCTGTATTCGCTGGGGCGCCCCGCGCGCTGTCGCGACTTCGATGAAACCTCATGTAACGGGCTGGTCCTGACCTGCGACACGACGGCTGATTGCGGGGCAGCGGGGACGTGCGTCGGCGGCAACCCCACAACCCCGGGGCGCGACGGCACTTGCAAAGATCGCTGCACTGGCAACGCCGATTGCTTCCAGGGCAGAAGCTGCATCGCTGGCCGCTGCGATTTCGCGAGCAACAGCGACACTTGCCGGGTGATGAGCATTTCTGGGATCAATTTCTGCCCGGTTCTGAGCTTCATCTTCGTGGCGCCGCTGGTTGCGCCCGTCGGTAGCTTCATCAGCGTTGAGGCCGGCGCGTACGACGATGACGACGACCAGGTCGCGCTCACTTGGAGTGCCACGGCTGGCGCTTTCGCCGATCCACTTGCGGATGCAACCTCGTATCGGTGCAGCACACCGGGGACGCATTCCCTCACGCTGACCTACGACGATGGTCGTTGCCGCCGGGCAGAGACAACCGCGGTGACTTGCGTTCCTTAGGTTGAGGTGGGATCAATTCGCCCATCGACGGGAGCGAGAAATTCCCCCAATCTCCGCTCACATTGGACGGCGGACGTCGGAGGTACGCACGGAAGCCGACGCCTGTGAAAGTCCACAGCGCAGCGCGCGCAGGGCGGCGTTGTGGGTGACCTTTGGCCGACGGCGAATCAGAGACCTGGGTGACCGACAGGACCGGCCACGCGTCATCGGTGATGATTGCTCGCTACCGCCGCCTGGCGCGCACAGCTGACGAGCTTGGCCTTGGTGCGCTCGTGCCGCTCCACAAGGCCATCCCCGAGTCTCACTCGCCCAAAACCTGTCGACCCTGAGGGGGTGTGACAGAGGGCGTGACAAATCCACAAAAAAACGAAGGCGATCCGCACTCGGACCGCCTCAATTTCCCCAATGATTTTAAGCTAGTGCCAAAGGTGGGACTCGAACCCACACGAGGGGCTACCTCGGCGGATTTTGAATCCGCTGCGTCTGCCATTCCGCCACTTTGGCTTTCGTTTCGGAGTCGGGCTCTTAGGGGGGGCCTCGGAGGCTGTCAAGGGATTGCCTCGCTGGTCCCTCGCCCAATGTCTGCCCAGGGCGCATGATGGCG
>JBBQHO010000182.1:0-7486 GCA_038324055.1 Polyangiales bacterium
CCTTTCCGACCTGGATTTCACCTTGGTTCACGACAGCATCGGCTACGACAGCGGTCGTTCTTTGCTCGAAGACCCTGCGACCCGCTATCTGATCGCGCCGCAGATTTCGCATTGGCTCGAGCAGGGCGATCTTTCGCCGGCACTCGAGTACGTGGCGCGCGCCATCGACAAGTACTGGTCCGAGGATCGGATGGAACTGTCGGTCACGGTTGCGGCGCTCAGCGCCCGACGCTGAACCGCGCGGAGCCGTCAGTAGCGGTACTGCCAAAGCAGATCCGCGCCGACGCCCAGCGTGCCCAGCTCGGTGCGCGCGGACCAGGCCGGATGAAAGCGCCAGTCGAGTGTGCCGGAAAAGCCGCTGCGCGGGTTGGTGCCCGGGCCTGCCGCTTCTTGTTTGTAGCTGCCCTCGAACCACAGCTGGTCGCTCACCTGGTAGGCGGCCGTGTAGTTGTCCCACGTCTTGTCCGACAAGCGCGCAGTCTGACCCTTGCCGCCCGAATCCGTCTGCCGCGTGGCGTAGACTTCGATGCCTTGCAGTCCCGATTGGCCGACAAATTCGTTCACGATGGCTGCGCCGTAGGCAAGCCCGGCTCCACTGGCGTCGCCGCTCTGGTTACCGCCGGAGCCGCCCAGCACCATGGCGATGACCGCAGCTTCGCCTCCTGCAAGAGGCGGGTCGCTGCTCCAAGCCAGGGCAGGCTTCTTGGCGGTGCCCCCCACCGTGGCGCGGACCAGCACGCCGTTGGGCGCACGCCAGGTCGCCGTGACGTCCAGGTGAGGGTTGCCGACCTCTTGGGTGTCAAAGGCGACGGAGCCGTGGTCGATGACGAAAGTGCGGCCGAGGACTTGGATGCGACCACCGGGCACCAGTTCGACTTGACCTTCGACGTTCAAGTCCCGTCCGTAGTGCACGATGGGGTTGCCCCGTAGCTGCAGGTTGATGATGCGATTCTTGACGCGCACGTCTTGGCCGAGGCGCACGTCGACCGTCCAAAGCTGAGGTTTTTCGCTGGTTTCACGGGCTCCCGCTTGAACTTCCGTCAGTGGCTGCAAAATCTCGATGGTCGGGTTGTCGCGGAGTTCGATCAACTCCCGATCGCTGGTTGCCGGCAATTCCACGCTCAATCGCGGGACGTCAACGACCACGCGAGTCTCGTCGCCTTGGGTCTCCAACGTGCCCGAGGCCCTGCCGCTCACGTCGGCCAGCTTGAGGCCGCTCGACAGCACGGGGACCGTCGTCGTGGCGAGATCAAAGCGGCCGCGCACCAGATCGAGATCTTGGAAATAGAGGGTCGCGTTGCCTGTCAGGTTGTGGGTGTCGGAGCGCGCGCGCGCTTTGAGGTTCGAGAAGCGGACGACATTCAGTTGCCCTTCGGGACTGGCATTGATGTCGAAGCTCGTGTCCTCCAGGCGCAGCCCCATGCTAGCGGGAGTGACGGTGCCTTCACTCAGGCGCATTTGGCCAGAAAAGCGCGTGCCCCGCGCTCCGCCGACCGCCTCCGGTGGACGGATCTCCACCCGCAAGGTGCCATTCAAGGCGCCGCTGAACTCACTCAGTTGTTCGGTCAGGAAAGGAGCCAGAACTGCAGCGTCGTACTTCTCTGAGCGGAGCGTCACGTAGACGGGCTTGCCTTCGTCGAGCTGCACGAACCAGGGCTCGGCCACGACGCCAATTTCGGCGGAGGCCGTCAGCTTGCCGTATTCGTCGTCGAACTGGGCCTTGGCGAGCAGGCGCGCGTCACTGCTCTGAGCGCTGAGAGAGCCTTCGCCCAACTTGCGCCCGCCAACGGCCAGGTGGCGAACTCGCAAGTCGGCGTCGAACGCGGGCATGAGCCCCGTGCGCTCGATGGTGAGCGAGCCTTGGAGTTGGCCCTTCAAGTCCCGCTTGGCCACGACGTCGACGACTTCGAGTGGGGCGCCATCGAAGACCATCTGCATGCGTCCGGTCCAGGCGGGTGCGTCCTTGGGCGCCGCTGCAAGGTGTTCGAACGGCACGACCAAGTCGAACGTGGCCCCACCAATTTGGCGTACCCCCTCGCGAGCACGCAGATCGCCGACCAGGCGCCCCGTGGTCTTGCGGTAGCGAACGTTCGTCGCCAGATCCAGAGGCGAGGCCAGGCCGGTGCTGGGCCCATTCACGCCTTCTGCCGAAAGCGAAAGTTGCACGGCCGGATCGTTCAAGTTGCCTAGGATCGTCCCTCGACCCGAGACCGTACCCGCGATAGCCGGCAGTGACTGCGCGCCTGGAAAGTCGTCGAGCCTGCGTTTGGGGATCGAAACGATCAGTTCGAGCGGAGCCCCCAGGAGCGTGTCGCGAAGCTCGTTCGCGTCGGGAAACACGAGCCCCCAGGCATCGAGCGGGAGGTCGAGGGAGCCACCAACGGCGACGACGTCCCCGGAAAAATCCGTGGCGCGCAGGGCTATTTGGACTCGATTTTCGTCGGTTTCAATCGAACTCCCCCAATTGAGGTCCACACCATCGATGCGGATGGGATTCTTCTCGCCGACGTCGACCGCCAAGCCTTCCGTGGTGGCGGCCACTTCGACGCGCGGGAGCGTCTGGGCTCGGCTGCGCTCGAAAGAAACGGAGCCTGTCAGGCTACCCGAGTCGACTTGGAAACCGAGCTTCGAGCCGGCAAGGCGAGAAGCGCGAGCTAAATCGAGGCCGAGCACTCGAAGATCGCCGCGCCCCGTCGCATCGACATAGCTGCTGCGCGAAAACGGATGCCCACTGAGTTCGGCGTCCCAGCTCCCCTCGGCTCGGCCCAACTCTTCGACTGCGAAGCTGAGCGAACCTCGTGTCTCGCGGCCCAACAACTCTGTCTTGAGATCGGCGCTGACGTCGGTGAAACCCAGCAGCTCGCCGTCCTTCCATGCCAGGTGCGCGCTGCCCTGCGACGAGTAGCCCAAACTTGCGTCCACCTGGACCGTCAGGCGCCCTGCCAGTGCTCCCGTCGACAAACCGAGCCCTTCGGCGAGGCGCTTTACGTTGAGGTTTTCACCATCCATGTGGACCTCGCCACCTTGCGACGTCATGTCGAGATCGGCGTCGAGGCGACCTTCGCTCTCCAGGTGGAACTTCTGAACGAGCAGCCTGCCATCGAGCAACGAAAGGTGCTCGACTCGAGCTAGGATGGGTGCGCCGCGGCCGGTTAGTTCGAACTTGGCATTGTCGATTTCGATGCGGTCGGTGCGTGTCGTGGCCGTCGCGTGGAGCTTGGTGCCGTCCTTGGCCTGGGCCTCGACGCTGACCTGTGGACGGGCGAACGGGCCGGTCACGTGCGCTTCTGCCGTATCGAGCTTGAGCTCGCCCACGCTCACGCCCGTCGCCTTGGCGCTCAAACCCAGGTTTGTCTGTGCCGGAGCGGCGAGCGGCAGGTTGGCGCTCCCCCAAACGCTCAAGCCCGCGATCCTGGTGCCGCCCAAGGCCAGGCCGCTGCCTTGGAAATTCGACGTCGTCTCGACCTGGTCGCCTTGGAGCTTTCCCTGAATTTTGCCTGCCAGAGTGCCGCGCGCGCCCAGCAGGGACAGCAAGCGAGGGCTTTCTTCCAGTTTGGTGCGGCGAAGCTCGAGCTCGAATGACAACTCACCGGACTCAGGGCGCCTGAGATCCAAATGCACGGGCAAGCCTCGCTCATGCAGCGTCGCCGCGAGCAGCACCCCGCGTTCATCGTAGGTCCCGACGAAGTCGATGGCCGGGATCTTCGTTCCGAGCGCCTGGCTGGGCAGCAGTGTCGCGTTGAGTTCGATGTGCGGCCGATCTGCGCCTTGCCAAATGTCGACAGCTGACCGCGCACTCAGGTCGGTTGCTGGCAAATCGGAACGGAGCGCAGAGAGATCCAGGTGATCGGTGTCGACGTCCAGATCGGCCTCGAACTCGGGCGAGACCGTCATGATGCCGCGCGCGCTGGCGTCACCGCGTTCGGTGTGGACGAGAGCCGTGAGCGACAGACGCGGCGGCACCCCGCTAATGGTGTGTTCCAGCGAGATCGTCCGATCGAGCGGCCAGTCGGCCCACAGCGCCCGGACGGCACTCGGTTCGAGTTCGGGCAGCGTGCCCTTCAGCTCGAGGCGACCCTTTTCGAAGCGAAACTTCTCGGTCACTGGTACGGCGCCCACCTTGCCGTCCAGCTCGCCCCAGAGCGCCCCGGGAGCCCGCAAGTGCACGCTGCCCGTCGCGGTGGTGTCGGCGCCGGCAATGCCCGAGGCGACCAAGCCGAAGCGCGAAACGTCGAGTGCGACGCCCTTGTCCGTGATCAGCAGGGTGCCTTTTGCCTCGTGGGCGTTGGCCTGGAGCACGGGCAGTGTGACCATCTGCGTACTGGCAAAGACATTTTGGAGGCGGAAGTCCTGAAACCAAATGCGCACGGGACGACCGCTGGGGTCCGTCGAGGTCGAGACCGCGCGCAGGGCGAAGGCATCGGCGATCGAAGGATGTGTCAACAGCTCACCGTCCTTGTCTCGCTGGGTACTGCTCAACAAGAACAGCTCGACGCCTCGTACTTGAACGCGATCGACCTCGATGCTCAGCTTTTCGTACAATCGCGCGGCGCGGTGCGCGACCGCGAACACGTCAAACGAAACATCCAGCTCTTGAATGCCAAGCACCCGGCGACCATCGGGATCGAGCACTTCGATTCCGACGACCGTGACGCCAAAGGCGTCCAGCCGCGACAGTTCGGCGATCACCACCTGCCCGCGAAAGGTGTCGTTCAAGAACGACCCCAAAAGACTGCCAATTGCGCGACGCGTGACGGGCAAATCAAGGTGCACCACCGCGCCCAGGACGACCCCGATCACGAAAACCACCGCTAGAAGCAGGCGCCGGACAGCGGGGCCGACGAGCTTCTTGGTGGAAGAAAGGCGGGGGAACTTCGGCATCAGAACGCTTCGCCAATCAGGATGTGCAGCGCAAAGGCCTGCCACCACGGCTCGGTCGAATAGGGTAGCACCTCGGAAATGTCGGGACGGGTCAGCGCAGGGGAGGGCGCGTTTGCGGGTGCGTTCGGGTCGTTGGAGTCGGGCCTGGCCAGGTTTTGTAGCCCGGGTACACGCCAACCGACGTCCAGCCTGATTGGACCGACAGGCGACGCGTAGCGAAGACCAGGGCCAATCGAGAGATGCGGTCGATTGGTATCGAACATTGCAGTGCCGGCGCGTACGTCCGAGGCGTCGGCGAAGAAGACGAAGCCCCAAGGGGGCGCGAACTTCCAGCGGAGTTCAAGCGAGGCCTCCCACATGGAGAAGCCGCCGAGGGGTCGGATGCAGGTTGCTGGCGGAGTTCTTGCGGTGCAGTCCTCGCCGTCCGGCAACAGAAAGCCGATAGGGCCCTGCGGACCGATGCGCTGGTACGGGTAGCCGCGGTTCGAGTCGGGTCCGCCCGAGTAGAACGCGCGAAACAGCAGCTTCTGCTGATCGCGGATCACGTCTGGATCACGGGGGTTGCGGCCGACGCCGTCGATCAACGCGTCTCCGTAGCCGGATGGAAACACCATGCCGACGGTGAAGCGAGCGGCCAGGACGAGGCGTCGCGCGTTGTCGAGTGGATAGAATGCGCGAACTTCGGGCTTGAGCCGGACGTCCTCGACGACGCCGCCCAGGATGGGCAGGCCGATCTGAAAGCCGTTGGACAAATAGATGCCCCGCGTGGGCGAGATCGGGTCGTCGCGCAAGTCCAAGCCCGTGAGTAGCTCGGGGTAGGTGACGATGACCGGATCGATCCCGCAGTTTGCGTTTCCTGCAGTCAGCCGGGGATCGGCCTCGCCCGCCTGTGGCGCGCAAACCGTGTTCAGCCCTCCCTGGTACGTGAACGGGAAGTTCGAACGCCAGTTCATGCTCAGGGTGACGGGGATCATTCTGCCCCAAAAATTGCGCGTGAGACCGACTGCGGCGGTGAGTTCGTTGTAGCCGATGATGCGCTCGGCATTTGGATCGGCGCCGTTCGGCAGCGGGTACAGCAGCGGGTAGATGTTGTAGTTGGTTTCGACAAAGCCCAGCGTGCGGCCCTCGAACACACCCGGTTGCTCCAGTCGGGCCGTGAGCGCGTTTTCTGGCAGAACGGCGGTGGGCAACTGGTTCAGGTTGTCGACGCGCGTCGGGAACAAGGTGATGCCGGGTCTCGTCGAAAGCGACAACTTGCGCAGGCCGCCCAAGAAGTTGCGATTGGTCCAGCCCAAGCGGCCGTAGACGGCCAAGCGTTGTACGTCGAGCTTGGCGCCCACGCCGGCCGTGATGTTGCGCAGAGGCGATTCCTGGACGCGGATGGTGATGGGCACCACACCGGATTCGGGATTCTCGGTATGCTGCGTGACGTCGACCTTGGAGAAAACGCCCAGCTGAAAAAGCGCCGTGCGCGCGTATTCGAGCTCGCTGCGCGAGTAAAAGTCGCCCTTTTTGAGCAGCAATGCCGCTCGCACCGGGCCCTCTGGTACTTCAACTAGGCCTTCGATGGCGATGTCGCCGAACGTCGAGCGCGGCCCAGGTGTGACGTCCAGCGCGACGCTCGCTCGATGTTCGGTGAGATCGATGCGAGCCTTGCCGTTGACGCGTACGAACGCATAGCCGACGTCGGCCAGAGCGTTGGCGACGTCGATCTGGGCGCGGTCGTAGTCGTCTTCGTCGAATGGGTTGCCACGTTCGAGCGACATGGCGCGAGCCGCGCGTTCGGCCGCGTCGAAAGGCAGGGCCGCAAGCCCCGTCGTTTTGAGTTGGCCGATGCGCACTTGTTCGCCCGGCTCGACTTGGATCTCGACGCGTACCTTTTGCTCGTCGGTGCGTACGACGCGAGCCGCACGCACCTTGGCTTCGTAGTAGCCGCGTCGGCGCATTTGTCGCTCGATGCGCTCGAGATCTTTCTGCAGAGCAGCTTCGTCGAACGTCTCGTACTCGTAGACGCCCTCCCAAAAGCTCAGGAACAAGGGCGAAGCGCGGGTCGATAGACCTTCGGCGATTTCGTCCTCGTTTTTGGCTGGAACCCCTGCGAGTTCGAACTGATCCACCACCTCCTTACCTGCCGGGATCTGCTTGCAGCCGCCGAGCGACGCGGCCACCGACACGCACATGACAAACGCACACAGGGCGCGGGAGACAATCTCCTGCGCCCTGCTGGGCCACTCGGGGCCGCGCGACTCTCGCGCGGCGGGTCCGTGAGCCTCCCGGGGCATGGCCCCTGGACTCACTTCTTTGGCTTACGCTTCACGCCGGGCAGGGTCGCGAGCTCGGGAGATTCTTCGAGGTACGTGATCTTGCCGTAGGTCAGGATGCCCATGATGGGGTCGGCTTCGGCGCCGGCCGAGGCCATCGTGAAGTTGGTCGAGTACTGACCGTCGACCTTCACCTTGGCGCCCTTTTCAGGCAGTGGCTTGGGTAGCTCGATGCCCCAGGTCTTGTCCGAATACACGGCGTCTTCCTTGGCACCGTCGAACTCCTTGATAGCGTCGTGGATCTGGGCGTAGTTCGAGGCCCAACCCATGACCTTCATGGCGTC
>JBBQHO010000183.1:0-7445 GCA_038324055.1 Polyangiales bacterium
ACGTCGACGATCACCAGGCCACCGCTGATCTCGATCACGGTGCCTTCCACCTGTTGTCCCGCGACCAGACGAGGTGCGGTTTGGCGCCCTCCTCCGCTCGAAAGTGAGACCTCGAACAGCGCAGCGAAATCGCCCTTGTCACTCATAGCCGGCGGAGCATGCCACCGAGCCTCTCGACAGCAAGAGAGCAGTCCAGATGGCGCGCCTTTTCGCGCGTTAGCTGGGCTCGCGGGAGGGGCTCGGCCCGCCTAGACTGCTGCCGATGCGTTTCTTTTCGACGATTTGGGCCTCCGTCGCGCCAGTTGTGGCGCCGCTGGTCGCACTGGTGCCGCTGGTCGCAGTGGCCCCTGCGCACGGCCTGGAGCCCCCT
Source organism: Polyangiales bacterium (assembly GCA_038324055.1). Classification (GTDB taxonomy): domain Bacteria; phylum Myxococcota_A; class Polyangia; order Polyangiales; family Polyangiaceae; genus NIC37A-2. The sequence continues at coordinate 371 of JBBQHO010000183.1, forward strand.
CAAGTCCCACGTTCCGATGCAGTCGCCCCTTCTGCGGCGCCCGTCGACTCCACTTCGGCTGCGACTCGCGACGAAGCTCCGCCCTCGCCGGAGACGCTCCAGGCAGCGGCCGCGTCTCCGCCTCCGGCAGAGCCCACGCTGAGCGACAGCCCCCAGGCGGCCCTCCCGCCTCCGGTCATCGCAACGGAGACCGAAGCTGCGGCGGAGGCGAGCTTGCCCGACTCGCCCGAGTCGCTCGAAGCCGAAGCCGAAGCCGAAGCCGCGCTTGCCCAAGCCAGCGACGAGAAGCCGCGTGCCAAGCCTTCCACGCCCTTCGATCGCAACAGCGTACGCGTTGGCTTGGTCGTCGGTTGGGCGCAAGCCGATACGACCGATTGGCTCGTGCTGGGTGGAGGGCTGGGCTACTACTTGCTCGACGGGCTCGAGGTCCATGCCGACGCGAATTTCTGGGTGGGCGGTTCACCGTTCATCGCCACCGTCACACCCGGCGTACGCTACGTCTTTCACATGCTGCCCGACGTGAAGCCTTATGTCGGCACCTTCTACCGCCACTACTTCGTCGATCGACCTGGCTTCGACTCCGACTCGCTCGGCGGACGCGCCGGCATCTACTTCATGGTCAACTCGCACGCCTACATCGGCGGGGGCTTGGTCGTCGAACAGCTGATCAACAACAACCTGTTCAAGAATGCCACGCAGGTCTACCCAGAAGTGACCTTTGCTCTGGCTTTTTGAAGCGTTTTTTTCGGGGTTTTTAGCTATTGGCCAGCGGCACTTCCGATACGCGGCCGAGGCTGGGTGGCGGCACGGTGCCTTCCTGCAGCTCCGGGCTGGCCTGGCTGACGGTGATGGCCGTCATGTGGACGATGGCGTCGACCGAGGCGTTCTGCTGCAAGACGCTGACCGGCTTGCGCATACCCAGCAGCATCGGCCCGATGATGTCGGCTCCACCTGCCACGGACAAAAGCTTGTAGGCCGCGTTGCCGGCGTCGAGATTGGGAAAGATCAAGACGTTGGCCGCACCCTTGAGCGTGCTGAACGGGTACAGCTTCCGGTCCTCGGGATCGAGCGCGACGTTGGCCTGCATCTCGCCGTCGATCATGAGTTCCGGGCGTCGAGCTTTCACCAGTCGAGTGGCGTCTGCCACTTTTTTGGAGGCAGGATGCGGCGCGTCCCCGAAGTTGGAGAACGACAGCATCGCGACTCGCGGCTCGATGCCGAGTTCCTTCACGCGCTCGGCGGCAAGCAACGCAATCTCTGCCAATGCCTCGGCGTCGGGCTCGATATTGATGGTCGTGTCGGCCAAAAAGTGCACGTTTTGCTTGGTGACAACCATGTACATGCCGCAGGCGTTCTTCACGTCGTGACGCACGCCGATGATGCGAAGTGCCGGGCGAATCGTGGCTGGGTAGTCCTGACGCGCTCCAGCCACGACGCCGTCGGCGTCTCCCGAATGCAACATCATCATGGCGAAGGTCGTGCGCGACTGGCGGAGCTCCCGGTGAGCGCTCGATTCAGTAACGCCTTTGCGACCCCGCATTCGGAAATAGGCCTCGGCGTAGGCGTCGATTTCTGGGCTGGTGCGCGGATTGACGAGCGCGATACCCTCGAGTGAAACGCCTGCCGTGGCAGCTCGAGCCACTATGGTCTCTGGCGTACCGAGCAAGATGGGGAAGGCGATGCCCGCGTCCTGGACGCGACGCGCGGCCCGGATGATGTTGTCGTGGTCACCTTCGGGAAACACGATGCGCTTGGGTTGGCTCTTGGCCGCGGACGTGATGTGCCAAAGCACGCGCCTTGCCGGCGAAAGCTTCCGATAGAGCGAATCGCGGTAGGCCTCGATGTCGATGCTTTCGCGGGCGACGCCGGACGCCATGGCCGCCTGCGCCACGGCGGGCGCGACCCAGAACAAGACGCGGCTGTCGAAGGGCTTGGGGATGATGTAGTCGCGACCGAAGGCCAGATTCTTCTTGTTGTAGGCGCGGAGCACGTCGTCGGGCACGTCCTGCCGAGCCAAAAGGGCGATGGCTTCGGCCGCGGCGACCTTCATCTCTTCGCTGATCTCGCTGGCACGCACGTCCAGCGCGCCCCGAAAGATGTACGGAAAGCCCAGCACGTTGTTCACCTGGTTCGGAAAGTCGCTCCGCCCGGTGGCTACGATGGCATCGGGACGAGCGCGTTGCGCAGAGGCGTAGTCGATCTCCGGGTCGGGATTGGCCAACGCGAAGATAATGGGCTTGGGAGCCATGGTCTTGACCATGGCTTCGCTCACGATGCCGCCGGCAGAGAGTCCAATCAGAACGTCGGCATCGACGATGGCCTCGCTCATCGTGCGCCGCGGATCGCTCTCGGGGCGGGCGAATTCCGCTCGAAACTCGTCCACATCGGGCCTGCCCACGTGCAACACGCCGATGTTGTCGACCATGGTGATGTTGGCGTGTGGTACGCCAAGCCGCGTCCACATGCGCATGCACGACGTCGCGGCCGCTCCGGCTCCAATGCAGGTCACGCGGACCTCTTCGACGGCTTTTTCTTGCAGCAAGCAAGCGTTGCGCAGGGCCGCAGCCGAAATGATGGCGGTGCCGTGTTGGTCGTCGTGAAAGACGGGGATGTTCATCTTTTCGCGCAGCGCGCGCTCGATGACGAAGCACTCCGGTGCCTTGATGTCCTCGAGATTGATGCCGCCAAATGTTGGCTCGAGCGTGCGTACGACCTGAATGAACAGATCGGGATCCTTGGCGTCGAGTTCGAGGTCGAAGACATCGATGTCCGCGAACCTCTTGAACAGTACGGCCTTTCCCTCCATCACCGGCTTGGCGGCGCGCGGTCCGATGTCGCCCAAACCCAGAACCGCCGTTCCGTTGGTGACGACGGCAACTAGGTTGCGGCGCGCGGTGTAGACATCGACGAGTTCGGGGTCGCGAAAAATTTCGCGGCAGGGCTCGGCGACGCCCGGCGAGTAGGCGAGTGACAGATCGAGCTGGGATGCGACGGGCTTGGTCCAGACCACCTCGATTTTTCCAGGCCGGCCTTTGCTGTGGTAGTGGAGCGCCTCGTCACGGTGTTGCATCGCGCGGACTCTAGCCTGGACGGGGGGTTCCCTCACCTGCCGCCGCGAGCTAGGCAATGGGAATGGGTTCCCGCTCGGAAAGTGCTCGGCTGGGGGCAGAGGTGCTCCGTCTGACCCTGAAACAGGTCGAGGCAGCCTACCGCGAGACGAACCAGAGCCTGTTTCACGGCAGGCTCCGCATGCCCTTGTTGCAGTGGGCGGACAGCAACCGGGAGCTGGGCGCTTGGGTTCACGATCAGCGCTGTCTACGGCTGTCCGAGGTGCTGCTCGAAGGCTCCTGGGGCGAGCTGGTCGAAGTGCTCAAGCACGAGATGGCCCACCAGTACGTGGACGAGGTCTTGGGCGGTGGCGACGAAGGACCCCACGGAACCCTGTTTCGCCAAGTCTGCGCGGAGCGCGGCATCGACGGACGTGCGAGCGGCGCGCCAGCCAAGTCCGATGCCGCGGAGTCGAGCGAGGTCGCCCTGCTCGCACGCATCGCGGGATTGTTGTCGTTGGCTCAGAGCGACAACCGTCACGAGGCGGAAGCGGCCATGGCAGCGGCTCGACGCCTCATGCTCAAGTACAACTTGGAAGAGGCCGTTCGGTCGAGCGCCCGGGCCTATTCCTTTCGGCACGTCGGAACACCGACAGGCAGGCGAGCCGCTTGGCAACGCGTCCTGGGTGGCATCCTGAATGAGTACTTCTTCGTCGACGTGATCATCGTGCCCGTCTACAGGCCGCGGGAAGGCAAACGCGGCAGCGTGCTCGAGATCATGGGCACTACAGAAAACCTGGAGATGGCCGCTTATGTTCATGACTTCCTGGAGCAGGCAGCGAGTTCGCTTTGGCGCGCTCACAAGAGCGCCGAGGAAATCCGTGGGAATAAACCACGACAGAGCTTTCTCTTTGGGGTGATGAGCGGCTTTCGAGACAAACTGGCGACCGAGGGGCGAGAGGCGCAAAAGAAAGGGCTGGTATGGCTGGGCGACCCCGAACTCAAGCGCTACGCACGCGCTCGGCATCCGTACGTTCGGTCGGTCGGCTCTTCCGGGAAGGTCCAGAAGGACGCGTTCTCTGCAGGCCGCGAAGCGGGGCGCGCGCTCGTCCTCCATCGCGGCTTGTCTCGGGGCGCCAGTTCTGGTGGACCTCGCTTGCTCGGCAATGGGGGCAGGCATGACTGACGACGAGCGGCTCGATACGCAGATCGGCGATGGCGCGTCACGGACGGCGTTGCCGGGACCGCCCGCCGGGGACAGCTTCGAGGGCAGCGTCATCGCCGATCGCTACCTCGTTCATCGGCTGATCGGCAGCGGTGGCATGGGCGCGGTCTACGAAGCCGAGCACATTCACATGCAGAAGCGGGTGGCGCTCAAGATTTTGCATGGTGCGATGTCGGTCAACCCGGAGGTCGTCGCGCGATTCGAACGCGAAGCAGTCGCCGCCGGGCGCATTGCGCACCCCAGCGTGGTCACGGCTACGGATTTCGGTCAGCTGTCTTCGGGGGTCTTTTACTTGGCGCTCGAGTACGTCGAAGGCGAGAGCTTGGCCCAGCTGCTCGATCGAGAAAAGACGCTCAACCCCGATCGCGCCTTTCGCATCGTGGCACAGATCACGGCCGCGCTGGTGGCGGCTCATGAAGCCGGCATCGTGCATCGCGATCTGAAACCCGAGAACGTCATGCTGGTCGCGACTTCGGACGAAGAAGACTTCGTCAAGGTGTTGGACTTTGGCATTGCCAAGCTGCACAGCGGTCACGTGCGTGAGGGCGAAGAAGGCCTGACGCGTATCGGCATGGTGTTCGGTACGCCGGAATACATGTCGCCCGAGCAAGCGCGTGGAGCCGTCGTCGATGCTCGCTCGGATTTGTACTCTCTCGGCATGATCTTCTACGAAATGCTAGTGGGCCACACGGCCTTTGCTGGCGACGATCTGATGGCAGTGCTGACGGCACAGATGGCCGATCCACCTCCCGCACTCAGTGGCGAACTGCCGCTCGAAATTCGGCAATTGGTGGGGCGTCTGCTCGAAAAAGAGCCTGAAAGACGTCCCCAAACGGCTGATCTGCTCGCTGAAGAACTCGTGCTCGTCGCCGACAAACTCGGCTATTTCATGCCGCTGGCGCGCACGAGCGCCGGCACGCGACTCGATCGAACCGGCTCGGGCTTTCGCACGTCAGGCCCGGACTTGGGCGAATTCTTGCCAGGCGTGCCGCGTCGGGTGCTGCTCAAGCCGCTGGCGTCCCTGCGCGCGCTGTCCATACGGCCCGTATCGATTGGTCCTCGCTCGGTACCGCTGTGGCTACCCGCACTCGCGCTGCTCGGCGGTATGTTGATCGGCACGTTCGCGATGCTGAAGAAGACGCTCGAGGTTCCAGCCGCTCCATCCGAGACCGCGACCGCGGAAGATCCCACCGAGCAAATCGAAATCGAGGCGCGCGGCGGAGATCGGGACGCGCTCGGCGAGTTGCGGCGGCTCATCGAGGTCGAGCGCATTCGCAACCAGCGGGCGTCGCAGAACGGCAAGAAGCCAGGCGTCGGTGGCGCCGAAGCCGCACGCGAATCGGCTCGCTTCATGGCACTCGGCCGTGGCTACAGCATGATTCGGCACCATTCGGCCGCCATGGCCGCCTATCAGAGCGCCGTGCAGGCAGACCCCCACGTGGCCGAGGATCCAGAGCTTCTGCTCGATGTGCGCGTGGCACTCGAACAACGCGACGCCATGGAGAGCGGCATCGACTTTGCCAAGGATCACCTCGGGGCCCAGGGCGCCGACCTGATCTTCGACGTCTGGCGCGATTTTCGAGGTCGCTCGGGCATGACACCAGTCGTGGCGCGCGCTTTCAAGCTGATTCGTGACAAAGAGTTTCGCGAGCAGGCTGCGCCGCCCCTGCAGATCGCTCTCGATCTGGAGCGCGCGCAGACGTGCGCCGACTACAAAGAGATCCTGCCGCGCGCAGTCGCCCTGGCCGACGAACGCAGTGTGATCAAGCTGGAGGCGCTGCGTACGCGAAAGGGCTGTGGCCCGTTCAAGAACAGCGATTGTTTCGTTTGCTTGCGCGGTTCCGACGTCGCCATCGAGGACGCCATTCAGAACGCAAAAAAGCGGCGTTCTCCTGAGTTTTTGAACCCCTCGCTCGACGAAAGCCCGAAAAAGTGAGACTGGTGCTTCTGCAGGTTCTGAACGCGCGTTTCGGCTGTTTGGAACTTCAGAAATGAGCACGCGAGCAGTGGAGTCCGACGAAAGCCGAGTGCTGCTGATCTTCGCGCATCCGTATCCCGAACGTTCGCGTGCCAACCACACTTTGCTCTCACGAGTCGAAGATCTGCCGGGAGTCGAAGTGCGCTCGCTCTACGATCTTTATCCGGGCTTCGACATTGACGTCCAAGCCGAGCAAGCGGCCTTGTTACGAGCCCACACCGTCATCTGGCAGCACCCCATTTATTGGTACTCCGTCCCCGCGCTGCTCAAGCACTGGTTCGACAAGGTCTTGGTCCGCGGCTTTGCGTACGGTGACAAGGGCCACCACTTGCACGGCAAGCGTTGCCTGTGGGTGGCTACGACCGGTGGGCCCGAGAGTTCGTACTCGGCCGAGGGCATGCACGCCCACCAGTTCGAGAAGTTCGTGCCCGTCGTCGAGCAGACGGCGCGTTTCTGCGGCATGCACTGGGAGCCGCCTCTGATCGTCCACGGCGCCCATCAGGTCACCCAAACCGCGCTCGATCACACGGCTCTGGCTTACCGGCAGAGAATCGAGAATCTGCTGCAGAGTCCAAGGAGTGCCCTGTGAGCAACGGAGCCAGCGTCTTGTCCGATGCCTTGATCTACCTGGCGGCAGCCACGGTCTGCGTCCCGCTCGCCAGTCGGCTCAAGTTGGGCTCGGTCCTTGGCTATCTGGCGGCAGGCTGCGCCATCGGCCCATTTGGCTTGGAGCTGGTCTCCAATCCCGAAGACATCCTGCACTTCTCCGAGATCGGCGTCGTGCTCATGCTGTTCTTGATCGGGCTCGAACTCGATCCGCGACAC
>JBBQHO010000184.1:0-7435 GCA_038324055.1 Polyangiales bacterium
GGTATCCTGCGTATAACCTGGCAGCACGCGTCCATCGTAGAGGTGCAGCTTCTGGATGAGCTCGAGATTGTGCTTCTTTGGCTCTTCAAGGCGGGACAGCACCGCCCACATGGCGGCGACTTCGAGTGTGTGCGGCGCGACATGCTTGCCACGCACCTTTTTCTGATCGAAGTCTTTCTCGTAAATCTTCCGCTCATCACTCAGCTTGGTGATGTAGGGAATGTCGATCTTGATCGTTCTATCGCGGAGTGCCTCCATGAACTCGTTGTTCAAAAGCCGCTTGTACTCCGCCTCGTTCGTGTGACCGATGATGACCTCGTCGATGTCCGTCTGGGCAAACTTCTTGGGCTTGATGCGGTGCTCTTGAGACGCGCCGAGCAAATCGTAGAGGAAGGCGACGTCCAGCTTGAGCACTTCGACGAACTCGACGATGCCGCGATTGGCGATGTTGAATTCGCCGTCGAAATTGAAGGCGCGCGGGTCAGAATCCGAGCCGTACTCAGCGATTTTCCGGTAATTGATGTCGCCGGTCAGCTCGGTCGAGTCCTGGTTCTTCTCGTCCTTGGGCTGGAAGGTACCTATGCCAATGCGGTCCTTCTCGCTGAGCACCAGGCGCCGCACACGGATGTGTTGCTCCACCACCTTCTGCCAATCGCCTTCGTGGCGGGCGAGCAGCTCCTTGAAGATAAAGCGGCTGGCCGGATCCATCTCGCCTTCGACTTTGACTTGGAACTTCTCGGTCGACAGCGCGAGCTGGTCGATGGCCTGCTCGCGCCAGTCGAGCGGGATGAGACGGAGCGGCTCCTCGTGCATGGGCGAATCGAAGAGGTCGACGTCCTTGCCAGCTAGCCCCGTGTCCTTCAGGTTGATCCAACGGAAGGTGTAAAGCGCGCCTTCATGCGTCTGCGAATAGCGCTCGATCCCCTTCTTGAGAAGTCGCGCGATCGTCGACTTGCTCGAGCCCACCGGTCCGTGGAGCAGGATCACTCGCTTTTCCGGCCCGTAGTTCTGCGAAGCCGCCTTGAGGACGTTCATCAACCGCATGAGCGGGATGTCGAGACCGAAAATGGCGTCGCGACCACCATCGCCGGGATCTTGGAAAAAGTTGTAACGCACCAGCTTCTTCTTGTTGTCCACGTACTCTTCGCTGCCGTAGGACAGCACCATGTCGTACATGCGCTGGAAGGCGTTGCGCGTTACCTGAGGCTTCTCACGCACCAACCTGAGGTAGTCCTCAAACGAACCTTCCCACGACAAGTCGCGGTAGCGGTCGTAGTCCTGCATGGCGGCGATCGCGGCCACCATGCTCTGCTCACCTTGTGAAGAACCACCTTGTGAAGAACTTGCGCTCACTTGTTGTCCCCTTTGCTGCCTGAACGGCAGGGTTTCTCCGACAGTTTCTCGGACCAGCCTACCACAGCCCGGCGTCCGACGACGACGACCCAGGCCCGTGGCTGAGGCCTGGCTCTTTTCGGGGCGAACTCACTTAGCCGCTGCGCAAGTGCGAGCCCGGACCCGCGCAACAGCGCGCTCGATCTGGCCTTTGAGTTGTCCTGGAAGCTCCGGGACGCGCAGAGGCGCGAGGCGCAAGGCGAGATCGGCGGGCGACAGCTCGACCAAGGCGGAGAGCGCAGCCATGCTGACCTCCACTTGACCTTCGTCGAGCGGCTGCTCGAGCATCTGGGCCAGTTCCGTCAACCGCTCGAGCGAAGAGTGGTCGCAACGACGACCCAAGCCGAGCGCGGCTTCGGCGCGCACGCCGAACGCGGTGTCGTCTTCGAGCGCGGCACGCAGCCCGCGCACGCTCGATTCGCCCTGGTATTCCCGTAGTGCTCGGGCCGCGGCGCGACGCACGACCGGGCTTTCGTCGTCTTGGAGCACGGCGCCCACTGCGGACTCCAGCGGGCGCGGATCGGCAGTCTTGGGCCCCAGCTGACCGAGACCGCGCACGGCTTCTTCCCGCACACGCGGCCATGCATCGCTCTGCGCCAAGGCCACCAGTCGAGCCCCGACTCCGGGAGCTGCACGCTGGCCAAGCAAACGAGCCGCAGCCAAGCGCACGCGCATGCTGGCATGTGCCAGCTGGCGCTCGGCCTGCGCGAACGCAAACGGCGCGACCTTCTGATCCACCGGACTGTCGGCGAAGCCTTCCAACTCGCGGATCAACCAGGCCTCGCGCTCCGCGCCGGTCCAACTCGCGGGGGGCTGGTCGGCCAGATTTCGTAGCTGCTCGGCTACGGCCGCGTCACTGCCCGCGACGCTCAACGCAGGCTCGAGCAAAAGATACTGTTCCCCGAAATCACGGGAGCCCAGCAGCGCCACGAGGCGGAGGCGCGCTTCGGCAGAGAAGCGCGGCACAGCGGGCACGAGCGCACGAACGATCTCGATCTGGACGCGCCTCGAGTTCGCCTGGCTCGCCACGAGTGCCTGCGTCGGAGCGACGAGCGTGGGCTCTTTGGCGAGCGCCGCAAAAAAATCTCGCAAAGCGCGGCGGCGCACGGCACTCTTTTGGTCGAGTTTCGCGATGGTGGCGTTCAGCGCAGCTTCCGGGGAAAGGCGCGCGAGCAACTCGAGCAAGCGCATTTCCGAGGCGGGAGCAGCAGCGTCGATGGCTTGCGCGATACGCGGCACAATGGCTGGCCCGCGGCCGACCAGGGCGTCGGTCGCACGCGTTCGTTCGGGCCCGAGCGGGCTCGTGAGAAAGACCCGGAGCTCGATCTCGGCCCCGGCGTCGCCGACGAACTCAGGCGCCAGATCGAGTGCACGCGTGCGACCCTCGGGGCCCAGCGCCGTGAAACCATCGGCCACTGCCTGCGCACCCTCTTGGCGACGAGCGAGCAACGCGCGCCCAGCCAAGGCCGAGGTCGCTTCGCCATCGAGCGCTACGACCAGTCCCGGCATGCTCCGGTCACCCGCGTAATCGACCAAAGCGGCTACGCTTTCGAGCGGGGCGGCTGCGCCATCGCTAATCAGCGCCACGCAGCTCTTCTCGGCGAGCGAAAGCGGCAATTCGATGTGCATGCCTTCGAGCGGCAAGGGCACGCGCAGGAGCTGCGAACCCACCAGCAGCCAGAGCTGCCCACCGTTGCGCGCATCGACGCCCCCGGCGGCGCGCTCGACGACGAGTGCCCGGGTGCCCGAGGGCAGATCGAGGACGAGCGCACCCCAGGGATCACGAATCGGCGAGCCGGAGGCGGAACCATCGAGCAGAACCAACGAACGTTCGCTGCTCCCGGGCGCGGACGACGGCCGAATGGCAAGCAGCTCCGACAAGGGCGCAGCGCTCGGCTCCAGCGTGGGCGCTTGTTTGCGCTCGGCCGCCGTGAACGGCGGTAGCCGTGCCGCCACGAACTCTCCGCGCTCCGCGTCGAAGCGCTTCACGTCGGAATAACCGTCGCGGCCGCACAAAGTGCCTTTCTGCCTACGCGAAACGACGAGCTCGGCCTTGCCGCTCTCTTTGAGCACCTCGACGCGCACTCCACTTTCGCCGCCCGTGAAACCACGCAACAGCACGACCGGTCGACGATACTTGTCGTCGTGCGCTGCGCCGCGCGCCAGAACCGCGTAGGTTCGCCCGTCGGACGCCGCTACGCGGACGAAGAGGATCTGCACGCCCTGACCGAGCGACAGCACCTCGGAGCTGAGCGCGCCGCCCGCGACCTCGTTGGGCAAGGAGACGTTGGTGTGCGGCAGCCCCGCATCACAGCCGTTGCGGCAGCCGTAAAGCCGTAGGGTGTCGTCCTGCCGCTCGATACCGACCCCGGCGTGAGTTGCACTCTCGCGCAAAACCGCCGCAACCGGTGGGCGCTCCGCTGCGGCCGCTCCTTTGACGGCAGCTGCCGCTCCTGGAGCCCCTGCCGCAATAGGAAGCGGATCAGGTTTTGCAGATTCTGCCGCGAGCACCTCGGGCCCGCAGAGACCGAGACCGATTGAAAACCAAGCCGCGCGCAATCCGAATGTCACGGCGCCATCCTGGCGAGCACGCTCTCGGCTGACAAGCGCTCAGCGTGTCATTCGGGTTCAGCCAGCTTGCGCGACCACAGAAACGCGTCGGCGCGTGCGTCACGCACAATCAAGTGGTCCGCAAGTCTTCCGGTGCGACGGAAACCCGCCGCCACCAGGGCTGCCATCAACTCGACCGAATCAACCGGCGAGATGGCGAAGGCAGAGACAAGGCCGTCCTTCTTCAGCAGCTCGGCAACCTGCTCGAGCCCCGATACGGTGAGCCAGGTCTCCTTGTCGCCGCGCGGCGCGACCAAAAGCTCGATCAACACGTTGTCGAAGCACGGCTGCACTTCAACGCCTACCAAGAGCGAGAAGCCCCCGCGCGCCGTGCAGAGGTAAGAGCGACGAACGCCACCCCGCCCGAACCGTTCGAAGCGACTCAGATCACGGCCCGTGCGGATCGCCGCTTCGAAGGCTTTGTCTGCGTCCTGAGGGCGGGCTTCCAGCACCTTGACGCGCGGCAGCTGTTCAGGCGCGCGACTGCGCGAAAAGCGGCGCGCAGCCTGGTAGGCGCGCTCGGCGCGATCGATTTGTGCTTCTTGGGCGGACGGAGCCTTGACGCGAATGCGGGTTCCCGATTCGAGGGCTTCGCGCTTCTCGACGGCGAGGCCGAGAACGTAGGCATCGCTGCGCTTGTAGAAGCCGGGAATGTTTCCTTCCTTCTCGAAGCCCATCCGATTCCACGTCGTCGCTTCCTCGCGCTCGACCACGGTGAACACGCGATCGATGCCTTGCTGAGCGGCGACCTCGTGCACGAGCTCTGCTTTCAGAGGCTGATAGCCGGCACGGAAGTCGATCACGCGCATCGAACGCGTCGAACGATTGATCAAGAAGCACAGCGCTACGTCGCCCCGCTGGACCTGTACTTCGTCACGATTGACCTGGAACTCAAGAGCTGCGGCGTTTGCCATATTGTACCCCTCAGACGTATCCACCCGAACGCTCGACATCCAACGGGATGGGAGCCAGCGCACTCGGTCCCCACCTCTCTGCGCAACTCGTGAGCTACCACGCGCCTTTTCGTTGGATCAACAAGCTCCCCCGAAGTTACGCACAAGTTGCTCCCACCATGTGGGGCAACCGCTTTCCCCAGCACGGCGAGACCCAGCGGCCTCTGTTCAGGGCCGCGCTGTTCGCCGCGGCTTGCTCAGCACGGCCTGCGCAGCTCGTTCAGCAGGGCTTGCGCAGCTTATTCAACGCAGCTTGTTCAGCGCGGCTTATTCACTACGCCTTGCGCAGCTTGTTCAGCGCGGCTTGCGCAGCTTGTTCAGGTCGGAGATCGACCTTCATGCGCATCGGTGCCAGGCCCAAGGCCGCATTCAGACGAAATCGACTTCGAGCCGAGCCAGCGCGTCGTCCAGATCCTTGCGTGGCAGGGACACCCGCGTCGGCATGCCTCCGTCGAGGCCAAAGATCTGGAGAAAGTTGAGCCCGCTGTCGAACGGGGCCGCCACCATGACGTTGTGCTCGTCGACTACCACGCTGATCTGGGCGCGCTTTTGGCCAAGCAAGAGCAGCTCGGTCTTGTCGAGCCGGCCGTAGCCCTCGGTCACATCCAAATAGGCCACGCTGCCGCCACGCCTCCGATCGAAGCAACGGTAGGCGCGCGCCGCTCGAGCCGTTTCGCGCTCGATGGGAATGAGTTCGGCGGCCGCCTCGTCGATCGGCTTCCAGTTGGCGTCGCCCTCGAGACCCCGCTCGAGATGTCGGACGATGAGATTGCAGAGCAGCGGATCGCCTGGACGGGCACGCAGTGCCCGGTCGAACCGCTCGCCTACGCTGGACGGTGTCCCCATCCGCGTGTCGATGGCCCGCGCGTCGTCGTCCGCCCCCGGGTAGGCTTCGAGCCCGCCGCGTAGCCATTTGGCTGCGCTCGCCAACCCGTCGAAGTCGTTGTGGCAGAGGATCGTGTCGATCGGCCCCACCTGCTGAACGAGCTCTGGCGTGACCATCTCGGGGCAGGCGCCGTGCTCTGCCTTTTTCGCCAGCAGAAAACGCGGATTGCCGGCGAAGTCCGGGTGGCGGTCGTGATCATGGTGATCGACCCACATGGCCAGGCGCTCACCCAAGCCGTCGATCAGCTTCTTGGTGACCTTGTCGAAGCCACCCCCAGCCAAGCCAGCGAACGCTATGTCGAGCACGACCACGCGACCCGTCAGGCTGGCTGGTTTGGGCAGTTTTCGAGGCGTTCCGTAGCTGACGTGGGTCATGGTTCTGCGAGAGGCGAACTCCAGCGGCGAGTCCATAGCACAGGCCGCTTCCCGCCCGTTTACGGTGGCGCCATGCTCGAGCCCCGCTAAGGTGCGGCCCGTGCAGCGCGCCCAACTCTTCGAGGCTCTCTCCCGCCCCCTAGCCCACAGCGATTTTCCGACGCTGGGCCGTAAATACGAGGGCAAAGTCCGAGATTGCTACACCACCGATGACGGTCGACGCATCATCGTCGTGACCGACCGCATCAGCGCTTTTGATCGAGGGCTCGGCGTTCTGCCAGTCAAGGGCCAACTGCTCAACCACGTCGCGCGCTGGTGGTTCGAAAAGACCGCGCACCTCGTGCCCAACCACGTCATCGACGTCCCCGATCCGAACGTGATGGTGGCGCGCGAGTGCACCCCCCTGCCCGTCGAGATGGTGCTCCGTTCCTATCTGACCGGCACGACCTCGACGAGCATCTGGGTGCACTACGAAAGGGGCGAGCGCAGCTTCTGCGGTCACCATCTACCCGATGGTTTGGCCAAGCATCAAAAGCTGCCCACCAGCATCATCACGCCGAGCACCAAGGCCGGCCACGGACAGCACGACGTTTCGGCTTCACGCGATGAAATTCTAGCTTTGACCGGCATGCCGGCAGAAGATTTCGACGAAGCTGCGCGGCTGGCTCATCTGCTTTTCGCCGAGGGTCAGCGAATCTGCGCCGAGCGGGGCCTGATCTTGGTCGATACGAAGTACGAATTCGGCAAGACAGCCGATGGTCAGATCGTGGTGATCGACGAAATCCACACGCCCGACTCGTCGCGCTTTTGGTTCGCCGGCAGCTACGACGAGCGTTTCCAGGCGGGCCTCGACCCCGAAAGCTTCGACAAAGAGTATCTGCGACGCTTCTTGGCCGACCAAGGTTTCCGCGGCGACGGTCCGATCCCGCCCATTCCGGACGAGATCCGCGTCGAATCCACGCTGCGCTACCTGACGGCCATCGAGCAGATCACGGGCGCGCCCTTCGAGGCCGACCTCGAAGAGCCCAGCGTGCGCATTGCACGCAATCTCGGAATCTGAACTCGTGCGGACGCGCCGAGGTCTCGACCACGCGCGCTTCTCCACGAAGACTGCACCAAGCAGGCGTTCTCGGTGGGCCCGGCTCGTGATAGTCGCGGCCGATGAACGACGACGACGTGTTCCTTGTCGCGGCGAGCCGCACGCCCATCGGCGCCTTTCT
>JBBQHO010000185.1:0-7365 GCA_038324055.1 Polyangiales bacterium
GATCCCCGATCTGCGCTTCTCGGTATCGCACACGACGCGTTCGCCCCGGCCCAGTGAAGAAGACGGCCGCGAATACCACTTCGTCAGCCGCAACGCCTTCATCGAGCGCATCGAAGCGGGCGAGTTCCTCGAGTGGGCCGAAGTGCACGGTAACCTGTACGGGACGAGCAAGAGCGAAATCCATCGCGCCGAGTCGGCGCGCGGCATCATCTTCGACATCGATCACCAGGGCGCGCGCCAGATCAAGTGCTCGGAGCCAAACAGCGTCGCCATCTTCATCTTGCCGCCCAGTATGGACGTGCTCCTTTCTCGGCTCCGTGGGCGCGCCTCCGAAGACGAGAGCACCGTGCAGAGGCGCTTCAACGCCGCCCGCGAAGAAATCGCTCACTACGGTTTGTTCGACTACGTGCTCGTCAACGACGACCTCGACGAAGCCACCACGCAACTGATTTCGATTTTCCGCGCCGAAGAATGCCGTCGGCTGCGCGCTGCCGCCCTGGCAGAGCGCCTATTGATCGCTGGGCGCCATCCTGAGCGGAACCCCGAATGACCGCTCGTACGGCCCTCGGCGTGCTCGGCGGCTCCGGCATCTACGACATGCCCGGTCTCGAGATCATCGCACGTCATGATCTGGAGACCCCTTATGGCAAACCGAGCGCTCCGCTGGTCGAAGCTCAGCTGGACGGAAAGCGGCTGCTTTTCTTGCCCCGACACGGCGAAAAGCATCAACACGCGCCCCACGAGATCAACTACCGCGCCAACATCTGTGCGCTGAAAAAGCTGGGCGCCTCGCAGCTCGTCAGCTTGTCGGCAGTCGGCTCGATGCAGGAAAGTATTCGTCCCGGAGACGTCGTCGTCGTGGACCAATACATCGACCTGACGAAGCGCCGCGTAGGGACCTTCTTCGAAGGCGGAGTGGTGGCGCACGTCGCATTCGCCGATCCAGTCTGCGCTGAGCTTGCGCAGGCCGCCGCCAGCGCGGCTACGACTGCCGGCGCCACCGTGCACCGCGGCGGCACCTACGTGTGCATCGAGGGCCCGCAGTTTTCGAGTCGCGCCGAGAGCTACCTCTACAAGAGCTGGGGGGTGAGCGTGATCGGCATGACCGCGCTGCCCGAGGCGAAACTGGCTCGGGAAGCCGAGCTGCCCTACGTCACGGTGGCGTTCGCAACGGACTACGACGCCTGGCACGAGACGGAAGCCGCCGTGTCGGTCGAAATGGTTGTCGCTGTGCTCAAGCAGAATGGCCAACTGGGTCAGCGCCTCGTACGCGAGCTGGCCCATCGTCTGCCGGATCCAAGCACGAGCCCTGCCAGCTCAGCCCTCCGCCACGCCGTCTTGACGCACCCCGGCCAAACTCCCCAGGCTGCGCTCGACCGCCTGGCCTGGCTGTGGCCAGCCACGCGCAATTCCATCTGAACCCATCCCCTCATCCCTCCTTCAGGAAAACTCTTTCATGTCTTCTGCCTCCCCGGTTCTCGTCATTGGCTCGATGGCTCTCGACGATCTGCACTTGCCCTCGGGATCATTCGAGAACGTCGTCGGTGGCGCCGCCACTTTCGCCGCAGTCGCAGCCAGCTTGTTTGCGCCCGCACAAATCGTCGGCGTCGTAGGCCACGATTTCCCCGAAACGACGCTCGGCGTACTCGGCGAGCGCGGCATCGATACGACCGGCGTGGTGCGCGTGCCCAGCGGCAAGACCTTCAAGTGGGTGGGCAAGTACGCCGACAACCTCGGGAGCCGCGAGACCCTCGACACGCAGCTCAACGTCTTTGCCGATTTCAGTCCGCAGCTGCCCGCTGCCTACAAGCAGACCAAACTCGTCTTGCTCGGCAACATCCACCCCGCGCTGCAGCTCCAGGTGCTGGGCCAGCTGGAGCCCGGCGCGTTCGTGGCCGCCGACACCATGAATTTCTGGATTTCGGGCGAGCGCGCCCTGCTTTTGCAGCTCCTGCCCCATCTCGATCTCCTCACCATCAATGACGAGGAGTTGCGCGAGCTTTCCGGTCTGCACAACATCCGCAAGGCCGCCCGCAAAGTGCTGTCGATGGGGCCCAAGCGCCTGATCGTCAAGAAGGGCGAGCACGGCGCGCTTCTGTTCGACGGCGAAAAGATCAGCTTCGTCCCCGCCTACCCGCTCGAAGAGGAATTGGACCCGACAGGCGCGGGTGATTCGTTCGCTGGTGCACTGCTCGGTCGCCTGTCGCAGCTGGGCAAGACGGACACCGCTGCCCTTCGAGACGCGCTCGTCTACGCAACGGCCGTAGCTTCGTTCAACGTCGATGGCGTGGGCATGAACCGACTACTCGCCGTCACTTCGGACGACGTCGCAGCTCGCATCGCAGAAGTGCGCGCGCTCGTTCAGCTCGGCGGGTGAAACCGCCGGTTCAATCAGGCAACGCGCACGGAGGCCGTTGCATTCGACTCGGTCTCCTCGTGCGCGACTGCGACGGTCGCAGGACCGTCGACGCCGCGGCGCACGCCCTGCACGAACTCGAGCAGCTCACGCTGCGACACCAGGCCGCCATCCAGAAGCGAACGCATGAAGCCGTCGGCGTAGCCCTGCGCGCGGGCCTGCTTTTCGTAGGATGCGCCTTCGTGACGCAACTCGAAGCTGGTGCGCAAGAGCCCACACAGCGTGCCGAGCAGCGCATTCTTCTTCGCAGCGAAGTTGGATTCATGGGTGACGGACACAAGACGGGCGTTCATGGGAGTCTCCGAGGAAGAAAACGAGCGGAGGAAGAATTGCTCGTCTGCTCCTTGGTTATCCGAACCCGGCCCAGGCGGCCAAATATCGAGTGCCCCCAGGGCGGTCACCTTGCGCAACGCCCAGCGCTGCGTATCTTTCTGGGTCAAACCATGGTCTTTCAGGGGGACTCGCATTCGGGCGGGCCGCCATGTGAAGCCAAGGAGAAAACCGAATGAACCTCCGGATGTTCAAGTCGAAGATCCACCGTGCCACCGTGACCCATGCGGACCTAGAATACGAAGGCAGCGTCACCATCGATGGGTTGTTGCTCGCTCGAGCCGGCATCTTGCCGCACGAAGAAGTCCACGTCTGGAACGTCACGCGGGGCACACGGCTTTCGACTTACGCTCTGCTGGGTCCTGAGGGCTCGGGCTGTGTCTGCGTCAACGGCGCGGCGGCCCACCACAACCAACCCGGGGATCTCGTCATCCTGGCCACCTTTGCCACGATGAGCGCAGAAGAGGCCAAGCTGCACCTGCCGGTCGTGGTGAGGGTCGATGCGCGCAATCAGGCGCTCGATGACGACTCGCTCGAATCACCCGGCCCCATCCTGAATTCGCTGAACCTGAGCTGATTTTGCGGCCCGGATCGAGCTTGCAAGGCGAGGCAGGGGCGGGCTTGGGGGACATTCCGCTCGGGGTTTCCGGCGATCTCCTTCGGGGTCCGGCGCGTCCGGGTTGGCGCGTCGTAGAAGTGCTCTCTCTGTGGTTTGCCGTGCGCCTGGTCGGCGCAGCCGTGGCAACCGGGGTGCTCGGTCGGCGTCGACGGGGCACGGCCAAGATCGGCCAAGGAGGCGTCTTGCTCGAAGTCGAGAGCACCTGGCTCGGCCGCGCGGCCGCGCGCACGGTGCGCGTCTTCCCATTCGAAACCATCGAACAACTCGCGCTCGAACGCGGAGGTCCCCGCGCGGGTCTCGAAGTCGGCCTAGCAGCCCTTGCCCTCGGCACGTTCGTCGGCAGCGGTCTCCTGCTCGAAGGCTTGAGGGCGCCAGGAATTGCAGCCGAACTTTGCGCCTGGGGGATCGGCGCCGTCGTCTGTGGCTTGGCTGCGGACTACTGCCTGCAGCGCGGCTCGCTCGCGCGCGGACCCGCGCCTGCGCGCCTCGTCCTTGGCAGCGTCAAGGGTCGGGGCTGGGCGCTGCGGGGAGTGGATCCGGACTCGGCGGGTCGCCTTTTGGCGCAACTGGCGGAGCGTCCGATCCTGGAAGTGTCCCAGACGGTGGCGAGCCCATCGGATTCGAGGGAGCAGGCGTCGTAGGCTTTTCGGGCTCACTCTGCGCCGGAGGTTCGAAGCGCTCCACACGGCGCGCGGGCGGTAGCACTGCATCGAGCAAATCGAGCAGCGTCGCGAGCTGCTTTTTGGTGATGACCAAACTCCCCAGCACCATCTTGTCTTTGGAGCTGAACTCGATCTTCTCGATGAACTTTTGCTTGCTGGAGCCGAAGGCAAGCGACGCCAGTCCGCCAAGCATGCCGCCGCCTAGGTCGAGGGTCGATGCCGCCCGAACCATCTTTTCGAGCTTTGGCGCGTCTTCGGCTGCCTGCTCGGGGGAACCGTCTTCGGCCTCGATGCGAATGAGGGCTCCGCCGCCGACTTCCGGGCTCACTTCGATACGCACCCAGCGCAGGCTCTCGGGGATCTTGATGCCGGTCCCACGCGCCACACGCCACGGCGTGACGACGTAGGCTTCGAGCGCCACGCCACCCGTGGCTGCAGAAAAGCGGACGTTCTTCGAGAGAGCGCGCGCCGACTTCTCGGCGCTCGATGGCACGACCGCGACGATGTGCGAGCTGGGGGCCACGAACAGGCGCTCGGCGCGATCGGCGCGGGCCTTGACGATGTCGGGCTTGTGGTCGATCCACTCGCCACCGCGCGCCACCATGCGCTCGAACGCTGCAGTCACGGCGGCCTGGTCGAGACGATGCTGCACGACAGCTACGACGTTGGAGGAGTCGCGGAGCTGGGGGCCGGCCACCAGCACGTGATCGACGTCGCGCACCGGATCGACACCGGCCGCGCCAAAAAAGTCACTCCACTGCGGCGCGCGTTCGAGCAGCCCACCAATGCGTGTACCGAGCGGGTGTTCCCGCACGGCACTCATGTGCAGCAAGATCCGCACGTTGGCGTTCGAATCGACGGCCTTGCCCGCCAGGCCTGCGCGCGCCACCGGATCACCCAGGCTACCGGGCGGCTTGTCAGGCTTCTCATCGGGCTCCTGGGGCGGCGGGACCGGTTTGGCCGCTGCCGGCTCAGGCGCGGTTTTCGGGGCGTCCGGCTCAGGTGGCAGGGCAACAGCGGCTGGCTCGGGGGGGGGAGTCGGAGGTGGCTCTGGTTCGGCGCCTGGCTCGTCTGTCAGTAGATCAACCGGAATGGCGTCGACCGGCGGCTCGTCGGACACGGGCTGGTCAAAGGCCCAGAGGCCCGCCAGTCCAAGCAAGAGTGGACCTGCGGTGACTAGGATGTGACCCAGCACCGAAGCACCGAGCATCGCCCAGAGGCGCCATTCGCGTCCGCCCGCAGCGGGCCAGCCTGTGTTGCCCGAACCACGCAGGCGCGTCGGGTGAGCCACGCTCATCACTGCCTCGGGCTCCAGAAACAGGCCATTTTCGCTCGAAGTCGACCATGGCACGGCCTTCGCTTCTGCGACAGACGTAAGGCGCTACCCGGCCAGAGATTCGACAAAACCGCTGTCGGATAGTACGCGGTGGCGCGTTCCGGCATGACACACAATACGTCTTTCTCCCTCGGCCGATTCCCGCTCGCACTCGTCCTGCTCGCCGGTCTCAGCTCATGCAAGGAAGACCCGCCCGCGCCCGCTGGCCCTCCAGCGAAGCCCACGGCGGGTCCAAACGAGGCCAAGGCCCCGGCCCTCACGCCCCCCAAGGCCCCGGAAGAGCCCGCACCTCCAAGCGAGCCCGTGCCGGTGCCGCACCCCGGTCCGTGGTTCTGGGTGAGCCGCTCGTCTGCGGGCGTGTACCCCGAGGCCAAGCCCGACAAGGATCACAAGGTCGGCTACGTGCAGATCGGCGGGCGGGTGCCCGTGCTCGCCAAGATGGTGCAGGGCGAAGGCTGCTCCAAAGGTTGGTACCAAGTCGTCTCGGGCGGTTTCGTCTGCAGCCTGGTTGGTACGGTCGATCCCAAGGACCCCATCGCGAAGTTTCCGCCGCGCCAGCCCAACATCGACGAGATCCTCCCCTACCCGTACATGCGCAATGCGCACAACGGCACGCCGCTCTACAAGTCGCTGCCGTCGCGCGACCAGATGTACCAGTACGAGCCGTACCTGGACGCCGCCAAGAAGGCGAAAGAAGAAAAAATCGCGGCCGAGCCCGAGGTCGTCGCGTCACCGGACGAGATGCTCGACGCACGAGATCAGCCGGTCGTGGCGCCACCCGAACCCCCCAAATGGTGGGAGTCCGGCGAAAATTTGCACGAGGTCAAGCTGGAGCATCTCAACCAAGACGCGGACGGCATCTTGGCCAAACGCATGGTGAAGGGCTTCTACGTAGCGGTCGACAAGACTTTTCCGTGGAACGGCCGAAGTTGGTACAAAACGACCAAAGGCTTGGTCGCGCCGGCTGACCGCTTCTGGCAGGCCGCGGCTTCCGACTTTCACGGTGTCGAACTCGATGGCGAAAAATGGAAGCTGCCCGTGGCCTTCGTCTACGGCGCCAACAAGACAATCTCCAGCTATGTCATCGACGAAGAAGGCAAGAAGATAGCCAGCGAGGGCAGCTTCAAGCGCTTCGAGCCGGTGCAGCTGACAGGCCAAACCAAATCGTACGGCGGCAAGGACTACCAAGAGACCGCCGACGGCAAGTGGGTCCGCACGTCGCAGGTGCGCATGACGACGCCCGACAAACGCCCCGAAGGCGTCGGCCCGACCGAGCGCTGGCTCGACGTAGACATCAGCCAGCAGACCTTGGTCGTCTACGAAGGCGACACGCCCGTCTACGCGACGCTCATCTCGAGCGGCAAAGAGTCGAAGATCAAAGACAAGGACCACGCGACGCCGCGCGGCATGTGGCGAGTGCGCGAGAAGCACGTGGTGACCACCATGGACGGCGATGGATCCGCAGCCGGCGATCTGCCCTACAGCATCGAAGATGTTCCTTACGTGATGTACTTTCACAAGGCTTACGCCACGCACGGCGCGTTCTGGCATCAGAACTTCGGCTCACAGATGAGCCACGGTTGCGTGAACCTGGCGCCGCTCGACGCCAAATGGGTTTTCTTTCACATGGATCCTCCGTTGCCCGAGGGTCTGCATGGCGTCTGGGCCAGCGACAGCACCCCCGGTTCGATGGTGGTGGTCCACGACTGAAATCGAGCCTGAATCGCCAAACCCCAAGGCCGCTCGTGCAAACGCCGAGCGGCTCTTGCCAGGAGCCGGGCGAGCACCAATAACCACGCCATGGACCAATTCACGGCCCACTTGGACCGCGGCTGGGACCTTGCGCAGCGCGGCGACGCCCGCGGAGCAGAGCTGTCGGCGCGTCGCGCGCTCGAACTCGGGCACCACGACCGTGCGTTCGAGCGGCTGGCTGCAACTTAGCGACGACCATGCCGCCGGTGCCGGCAACATCATCGTGGAAGGAGGACGGCTCGATGTCATA
>JBBQHO010000186.1:0-7281 GCA_038324055.1 Polyangiales bacterium
CTGGGGGCAATCAACCCTCCCTACGGGGAGCACTGTTTCGGGAGAAGACCAATGAAGAAGGTCGAAGCGATCATCAAGCCGTTCAAGCTCGACGAAGTGAAGGACGCACTGTCGGAAGTTGGCGTTCAAGGCATGACCGTAACCGAGGTGAAGGGCTTCGGTCGCACCGGCGGCAAGAAGGAAGTGTACCGGGGCTCAGCCTACGTGGTGGACTTCGTTCCGAAGGTGAAGCTCGAGATCGTGGTGGCCGACGACCTCACCCACTCGGTGATCGACGCGATCGAGAAGAGCGCCAAGACCGGACGCATTGGCGACGGGAAGATTTTCGTGACGCCCGTGGACGAGGCCGTACGCATTCGTACGGGCGAGCGCGGCGAAGAAGCGATCTGAGAGGATTTCTCTTCGACCCAGGCGAGAGGATGGACGTTCGGTGAAGCCGAAAGTCCCTTCTTTCATTTCCGGCCATTCCGGACTTCAGTCACCGACCACGGGGACGCATGGCCGACGAATTTCCGGACTCTACGCTCGAAATCACGCTCACCACGCAGCGAGAACAACTGCGATTGATCATGACGCCCGGACAGGCGCTGTTGATCGTTCTGGCCGGAGCACGCGTCGGGCACCGCCTCGTGCTCACCGATCAAACCTGTACGATTGGGCGGGGATCGGCCGCGACGCTCCAGCTCGAAGGCGACGCCGTCAGTCGCATCCACGCGCGCATCGAATCGCGGGCTGGGGTGCACTACTTGGTCGACTGCGAGTCGACCAACGGGTCGTTCGTCAATTACACGCGGGTCAAGGACACGCCGCTCCGTGACGGCGATCAGATCCAGATCGGCCATGTGCTCTGCAAGTACCTGGCAGGCGACAACATCGAGACCACCTACCACGAAGAATTTCGACGTCTCGTGCGGCGCGACGCGCTCACGGGCGCGCTCAACCGCGCGACTTTCGACGACGAGCTGCGCATCGCGCTGACAGCAGCTCCGCAGAAGGGCACTCGCCTCTGTCTGATCTTGTTCGACCTCGACTACTTCAAGCGCATCAACGACGCGCACGGCCATACGGCCGGTGACCTGGCGCTCGCCGCCGTTGCCCGCGTAGTCAACGAACACATCTCGCCGCCACACCAGTTCGCGCGTGTAGGTGGAGAGGAGTTCGCCATTCTGTATGTCGGGGGCATCGACGAGGCGCGCGCCCATGCGGAAGAGGTGCGGCGACTCATCCAGCGGACCCCGGTGTCGTTCGAAGGCACTCACATTCGCGTCACGGCCAGCTTGGGCGTAGCCGAATGGGCGGGAGGCGCCGCGGCCAGCGTCTACGAAGCTGCCGACATACAGCTGTATCGAGCCAAAGATGGGGGCCGCAACCGTGTGGCTTGAAGCGAACGCGCTATCGCTTGCCGGGCTGCAGTGCTACGGACGAGCGTGACCGACGTACAAACCCCCGCGCATATCCTCCGGCTTGCTTGGAATGATTTTAGGCTCGACGCCATTCGCGGAGTGGTGACCCAGACGATCGGACGTCTCGAGCAGTTGGCGCCGCGCGACGTGCTAGGCCGTGAACTGTCGTCGCTGGAGAACGAAGCGGCGCCAAGTCCGGTGCGCGAGGCGCTGCTGGCTTGCTGCCAGGAGCTACGCGAAGAAGGGGGCCTCACCGAGCCGCCGGCCGGCTCGGGGCGCACGAGCTTCACGACCCAACCCGCAGCAGAGTGGGTGGAAAGCTACGGCAACGCGGTCGAGCGGTATCGTAAAGCTGCGGGCATCGATCTGACGGCTTCGCTCGCTCGACTCTGAAAGCCTGCTTCCAAGCGGCGCCTTTGACGGACTCGGCGGTCCGCCTGCAAGCTCGCGTCCATGCAACTGCTGCTGCGGGCCCTGGTCCTGCCGTTTACCACTACCGTGCTGGTCGCATGTTCCAATGCTCCAGCTGCCGATGGCGCGGCTGGCGGAAGCTCGTCGGGTGGAGCCGCCGCCGGCGGGGCCGGTGGCAGTTCGTCGGGGGGCAGCAGTGCAGCTGGCGGGGCGACCGCAGGCGGAGGCAGTGCGAGTGGCGGCAGCGCTGGCGGCTTCTTCGGAGCTTCGCGCTGTGAGCAAGGACAGTTTGCTCTGTGCGACGGCTTCGAGGCCTCGACCATCGACAGCGAGCGTTGGACCATCGGCAAGTCGGAAGGCAACACGGTCGAGCGAGTGTCTGATCAAGCCGCGCGTGGCTCTGGCAGCATCCACGTACGGACACAGAACGGTTTTGGCTATCTGAGTACGAGCTCGATTTTTCCGGCCGCAGGAAATGGCTATTTCGGTCGAGTGTTCTTGCGCGTGGCGCGCTACTCGACGGTCGATTGGGCACACTGGACCGTGGCTGAGGCCGCCGGTACGGGCAACGGCTCGAAGATCCGCGTCGGCGGCCAGTACGCGACCAACCAAGCCAAGAATCGTTGGGGCGTGGGCTCTGATGGTGGACCGACCGGCGACTGGACCAACCACGACACCGATCCCGACGGGGCGCCGCTGGAGCCCCCGCTGGGCAGCTGGACTTGTCTCGAGTGGCAACACGACGGAGCGACCAACACGACGCGCTTCTACGTGGACTCGATTGAGCATCCTTCGCTTCTGACCACGGCCAGCCAGCACGGCGGCACGAACGTGCCCTACGAACTTCCGCAGATGAATTCGCTGTGGGTCGGCTGGTGGCAGTACCAGGCGGATCCTACCGCGTTCGACGTGTGGCTCGACGAAGTCGCGCTCGACGACGAGCGCATCGGCTGCGAGCGCTGAACGAAAAAAGCCCCGGCCAGAGCCGAGGCTTTTTCGATCGCCGCCGACGAGCCGCCCGCAGGGCGCCGAGGTGCGACAGTTGAGGCTGATCAGCCCTTCTTGCTCTTCTTGGCGGGAGCCTTTGCTTTTGCGGCGGGCTTGGCAGGAGCCTTGGCGGCAGCCTTGGGGGCGGTCTTCGCTGCTGCAGGCTTCGACGGAGAGAGCTTCTTGCCCAGCAGATCGGCAGCGATTTGGCTGGCCCGCGAAGTGTCCTCCCACGAGAACTCTTTGCGGCCGAAGTGGCCGTAGGCCGCGGTCTCGCGGTAGGTGTGCTTGAGCAGCTTGAGTTCGTCGATCAGCGCGGCCGGACGGAAGTCGAAATGCTCCTCGACGTAGGCGGCCAGGCGCTCGTCGTCGACCTTGCCGGTGCCAAAGCTATCGACGAATACGCCCATCGGCTTCGCGACGCCGATGGCGTAGGCCACCTGGACCTCGACTTTGTCGGCGACGCCGGCTGCTACCAGATTCTTGGCAACGTAGCGTGCGTAGTAGCAAGCCGAACGATCGACCTTGGAAGGATCCTTGCCGCTGAACGCGCCGCCACCGTGCCGACCCATGCCGCCGTAGGTGTCGACGATGATCTTGCGACCCGTCAAACCGGCGTCGCCGCAGGGACCGCCGACGACGAAGCGCCCCGTGGGGTTGATGAAGTACTTGGTCTTCTTGTCCAGCAGGTGAGCGGGCAGCGCCTTCTTCACCACGAGCTCCATGAGAGCCTCGGTCAGGGTCTTGTGCTTGACGCTCTCGGAGTGCTGCGTCGAGAGAACGACCGCGTCGATGCGGCTCGGCTTGCCGTCCACATACTCGACCGTGACCTGGCTTTTGCCGTCGGGGCGCAGGAAGTCGACTTCCTTCTTCTTGCGAACGGCGGCCAGAATCTGCGTCAGCTTGTGCGCATACATGATCGGGGCGGGCATGAGCTCCGGCGTCTCGTTGACGGCAAAGCCGAACATCAAACCCTGATCGCCAGCGCCCTGCTCTTTGTACAGACCTTCGCCGGCGGTCACACCCTGCGAGATATCGGGAGACTGCTGCTCGACGGCCGTCAGGATGGCGCAGGTGTCTGCGTCGAAGCCCATGGCCGAGTCGGTGTAGCCAATCTCTTTGACGGTACGGCGCACGATTGCGGGGTAGTCGATCACGGTCTTGGACGTGATCTCACCAGCCAGGAGCACGAAACCCGTCTTCACGGCAGTCTCGCAAGCCACGCGGCTCGTGCGGTCGCCCTTGAGTGCAGCGTCGAGCACGGCGTCAGAGATGGCGTCGCAGATCTTGTCGGGATGGCCTTCGGTGACTGACTCGGACGAGAAGACGTAGTTTTTCATGAATCTCCGTGGCGCCGGGTCGGCGCTCAGCTGGCTGGGCACGAGTACGGCCCGGAAAGGGGAGGGGAATGCGCAATGGGTCGCCCACTGCACGCGGCCTCATAGGGCATTCCCGGACGAGGGGGAAGCCCTGCTCGTCGGGGTCGCCACCCGGATTCATCGGCATTTTGGGCCCTATCGGATGCGGTAGGCCTCGGGCATCGACCGTTTGAAGCTGAGCCGGAGCACTTCTTCGCCCCGAATCACCGTCAGCCTGATCTCGTCGCCTACCGGGCCCCCGAGTGCGCTCGACAGTTCGCGGTCCGACAAACTGCGTACGTCGCGCCCATCGACGAGCAAGATCTCGTCGCCAGGAACCAACCCAGCCCGACCTGCTGCCAGGTGCGCCGGCACGTCACGCAAGAACACGCGTCCGTCGCCGCGTCGACCGATCACGGCGCCGATGGTGCCAGTAGGCGATGCGCCGCAGGCCGTGCAGGCCAGAACAAGAGTCAGGAGCAAGCCTTGGAGTCGCATGTCGGGATCCTGGGGTATGCTCGCTTCACGTCGCGGCGGGGCTCAGCTCCGGTAGCCAGCGTTCACGTCGATGTAGCCGTGACCTAGGTCGCAGGTGGTGTACGTGAACTTGCCAGGTCCAGCGCCGAGCACGACCTCAATCACGTACTCGTCCTTCTTCATGCGCAAAGATGCCTCGGCATCCGCGGATGCTTCAGCTGGCAGACCATTCTTGCAGATGCAGACGCCGTCGATGAAGACACTGGCCACGGTGGGTTGAAACGAAACCCCAGCGCGGCCCGCGGTCGCCAATAAACGGCCCCAATTTGCGTCTTTTCCGGCGATTGTCGTCTTGACCAGGGGGGAGGTGGCGATGGCTTTCGCCACCTGGCGCGCGTCCTTGTCGCTCGCGAGGCCGCGAACGGTGATATCGACGGCGTGCTCGGCGCCTTCGCCGTCGCGCACCATCGAACGCGCCAACGGGCGACAGACTTCGGTCAGGGCTTGGGTGAGTTCGGCAGCGGTCGGCGTCAAGCCGGACTTTCCGGAGGCGATGACGATCACCGTGTCGTTGGTGCTCGTGTCGCCGTCGACGCTGACTGCATTGAAGGTCACGTCAGTCGCGGCTTCGAGGCACTGCGCCAGCAGGGCCGCATCGGCCACCACGTCGGTGACCACGAAGCACAGCATCGTGGCATGGGGCGGACCCGGGGGCTGGGGCAACTTGCCAGCGCCACCGACGTCCGGGTGGATCATGCCGGCGCCTTTGCAGATGCCGAGGAAAGTCGCGCGCAGACCCGATTGATCGAGCGTGGTGGTCGCGACTTTGCGCCAACGATCGGTCGTCAGGATGGCGTCGGCGAAGGCTTCTACGCCGTTCTCGTCCAGCGCCGCCACGAGTTCGGCGGCCTTCGCTTGGATTTTTTCAGCCGGCAGCACTTGACCGATCATGCCGGTCGATGCGGGCAAGACCTGCACCTCGGGACAGCCCAGTGCTTCGGCGATGGAGCGCGTCGAAGCGAGAGCCGCGATGGTGCCCAGATCACCGGTACCGGCGTTGGCGTTGCCAGCGTTGACCAGTATGGCGCGCGCAGGACTCGACAGCACGCGCTCCTCGGCGATGACGACCGGCGCCGCGCGGACGAGGTTGCGCGTGAAGACGGCCGCGGCAGGCGAAGCTTGGTCGCAGACGAGCAGTGCGAGGTCGAGCCCCCCCCGCTTTTTGATACCAGCCTCGACGGCGGCGAACCTAAATCCCGGAACCTTCATGGCCGTTTCCTAGCAGAGCGGGCCGCCCGGGCCAGGGGCTTGGGGCACGCGGACGCTCGCGCTACAGGCCGGCTGTGGCAATTGGGCACTTTCGAGGCAAGTCAGCGAAAGCCGCGTTCGGTTGAAACGCTCGCTCCGGCGCTTCGACATCGTCTGCCTCGGTCTGAACGCCATCGTCGGCTCGGGCATCTTCTTGCTGCCCGACGACCTGTTCCGCGAAATGGGTGGGCTCTCGCCGTTGGCTTTTCTGCTTTGCGGTCTCGGGCTCTTGCCCGTGGCCTGGTGCTACGCGGTCGCGGCCCGCAACCACGACGCTACGGGCGGGCCCTATCTCTACGCGCGTGAAGCGTTTGGTCCAGGTCCGGGGTTCTTGGTTGGCTTCATGGCCTACGCCAACGGCCTTTTCTCGTTTGCCGCCGTCTCGGCTGCTGCTGCGTCCTCGCTCGGCCGCCTGGTCCCGGCGCTCGCGACGTCGAGCGGGCTCTGGGCGTCGGCGGCGCTCGGCGTCGTCGTCTTCTCGGCGCTCAACTACAGGGGCGCGCGACCGGGGGCGCTCACCATCGACGTCTTCACGATTGCCAAGTTCGGCGTGCTTGCCGTGCTCCTGGCGACGCTCCTGCCGACCGTCGGCAGCGTTCGCATGACCTCCCAGTTGCCACACGGCCCCCGTGGCATCGGCACGGCGGTTTTCATGGCGCTTTTTGCGGCGCAAGGCTTCGAAGTGGTCGGAGTGCCGGCGGGCGAGGCGAAGAACCCCAGGCGCGACGTTCCGTGGGCGGTGCTCGGATCGCTGGGTCTCGCGACGGTCGTCTACGTGATCGTTCAAGCGTGTCTCGTGGGCTCTTACGCGGACTTGGGGTTGGTCAGCGACACGCCGCTCGCCGATGCAGCCCTGGGCCGAACGCAGGCGCTTGGCATCGTCATCGCCATCGGCGGGCTGATCTCGACTTGGGGTTTCGTCTCGGGCACGGCCTTTGGCACGCCGCGCTATCTGTTTGCCGTCGCGCGCGATCGCCATTTCCCGCTCGCGTTGGCCGCCGTTCATCCGCGCTTTGGATCGCCGTATCGCGCCGTTTTTCTTACGGCTGCGCTGGCACTCGTCTTGGTGAGCTTCTTCGACTACCGAGCGCTGATCGGCATGTCGAACGTGACCATCGCCGTGCAGTACCTGACAACCAGTCTGGCCGTTGCCCGACTCCAGCGGCGTCCAGACGTGGCCTCGGCCTATCGCATGCCCGGCGGCCCGCTGGTGCCCGCGCTAGGCGCGCTGACGAGCCTTTGGATATTCACGGAAGCGTCCCCGAGCGAGTTGGGCTGGGTCATGCGGAGCTGATACCACAGCCCATCGGGGTTATTGTATTGCTGCATGGTGGGTG
>JBBQHO010000187.1:0-7237 GCA_038324055.1 Polyangiales bacterium
ATTTCAGGCCAGTTCGACAAAATCGTCAGCCTCGAAATGGTCGAGCACGTGGGAATCAAGAACCTGTCTGGCTACTTCGAAAAAGTTCACGAGTTGCTAGCAGACGATGGCTTGTTCGTCTTGCAGTGGACAGGCATCCGCAACCTCTACAACCCGCAGAATCCCCTCTCGGCGTTCACGCTCCAGCCTGAAGACATGCTCTGGGGCCTGTTCATGAATCGCTACATCTTCCCCGGTGCAGACGCCAGCCTGCCGCTCTCCAGCATGCTGCGCGCCGCCGAAGGTGCTGGCTTCGAGACAGTCGACGTCGAACGCCTGAGCGCTCACTACGTACTTACGCTACGCGCCTGGCGCGACCTCTGGGTCAAAAATCGCACGGAGGTCGTCTCGGCATACGGCGAACGTTGGTTTCGACTTTGGCACTTCTTTCTCGAATGGTCCGCGTTGATCGGCGAGCAGGGCTCGGCCCAAACCTACCAGGTGCTTTTTCACAAGAACCGCGACGGTTTCAACCGCCAAGAACTGGCTTTTGGATCGTGAGCGATCCTGCTTCGCCGTGCCCGCTCCACACCGGAATGACAACTTTACCCCGAGCATGGCCTTGCTCGACGTAGCGCAGGGCATCGGGCACTTCCGCGAGTTCGTAGCGGCGGTCGATGACCGGACGCAGGCGGCCCTCCCCGCACAATCGGGCGACGAATTCCAAGTCGGCTTGTTGGGGGACCTGATTGAGCATGCGAAAGCTCTTGTGGCCGAGTAGCGAGTAGAGCTTGCCGAACAGCATGCACTCGAGCATTTGCCGCGTGCCGCCGCCAACGCACACGTACCTGCCGCGGGGCGAGAGGGCCCGTGCGTAACTGGACGGCGGATAGGAGCCGGCCACGCCCAAGATCAGATCGAACGACAGCCGCTCGTCGAGCGTCCAATCGGAGATGGTGTAGTCGATGACATGATCGGCCCCGAGCGAGTGCACGAGCTCGACGTTGCGGGTGCTGGTGACGGCCGTCACTTCGGCTCCCAGGTGCTTGGCGAGCTGGACCGCAAAGGTGCCAACCCCGCCGGATGCGCCTTGGATCAGCACTTTTTGGCCGGTCTGGACTTGGCCGACGTCGCGCAGGCCGAGCAGGGCCGTGAGCGCGGCCAGCGGAACCGCGGCCGCCTGATCGTAGTCGAGGTTCGGTGGTTTGAGCGTGAGGGCGTCAGCGGGCACGGTCAGGTACTCGGCGAACGAACCCGAGCCGAGTTCCATTGACCCGCCGAACACTGCGTCGCCGGGGACGAAGCGTGTGACGCCCTGCCCCACGTCTTCGACGAGGCCTGCTACGTCAGCGCCCAAAATGGGCCGCTTGGGTGACCAGAAGCCCATGCCCATGAGTCGCACCAGAAACGGATCGGCGCGAAGCAGACGCCAGTCTGCCGCGTTGACCGCTGCGGAATGGACGCGGACCAGCACCTGACCCGGGCCGGGCTCGGGACGTTGAACGTCCGCGAAACTGAGGACGTCGGGTGATCCATAGCGATAGTAAACGACGGCTTTCATGATTCGTGTTTCCTGAGTCAGGGGCGGAGCCGACGGGTTCAAAACGTTCCCATCAGGGCAACCGAGGCGCCGCCGGGAGTGGGCGCGGCCGAAAAGGCCACGGTCGGTCCTGGTGCGGCTTCGAGGCGCGCGTACCCGCGCTCGATCGACGACGGCACAATCCAGTCAACGACGGCCTGACTGATGGTCAGCGCCCCGCCTGCAATGAGGGCCGTTCCAAGAATCTTGCGACTGTCGTCCGACAGGTCGCCAATTTGATCATCGAGCACGAGGGCACCGACGATGATGCCGCCGGTACCAATCGCGCCGCCGAATACAGCGCCGGCGCGCCGGCCGATCTTGTAGCTCTCGGCCATCTTCTTCCACTCGGCCCGCAGCTCTGCGTCGCTCTTCTCGCCCACCTGGCCAGCCAAGCACTCGATGTCCGAAGGAATGAGCATGGCCAGCACACTCCCAGCCGCCGCCACGCCGCCGCCGACCCAGAGCACGTGGGACCAAGTCATGTCATCCGCTTGGGCCACGAAACCCGTGCCGATGAGCGCTCCGGCTGCAGTCAGGCCCAAGAAGCCCTCTGTCATGCGTGTGAGTCGAAGCTCATGACTGGTGTCGGCTAGACCCCGCCGCAAAGCGTTGTCCACCGAGGGCGCGGCAACGATGGTCGCGTGCTGAAGCAAGGGCTGCGGCGGAGGCGGCGGGGTCACAGGAGCGATCGCCTGCTCGGGTGCAGGTTGGGGGTCGGGCTGGGCTGCAGGCAGGACTTCGCTCTCCTCGGGCACGGCTGGCTCCGCGGCCGTGGCGGCAGAAGCAGACAAGAGCAGCGCGGCGACAGCCGCGGGAGTGATGAAAAGGCGGGAGTATTTCGAATTTGTCATGGGTTTCCTGTGGAACTGAGGTCCTGCAGGGGTCTTCGTTCGGGCCGACGGGTTTCTTTCGCCGGCTCGAAAGAAAAATCCTTCCGCGAGGTGAAATCGTCGACGAGGCTGGGACGAAGAGATCGGTACGAAGGATGCGAGCGTCGCTTTGTTCACGGTACCCTTGCCTCACCCCCTGGCCCGATTCTCGCCACCCCGAACTCGAATGGATGCCGCCGAGCAGTGCCGCCCTGCCGTACAGGCCCTGGTCGCCCGCATCCTGCGGCGACGACGAGACGATCCCGATGTCGAAGACTGCACCCACGAGACTTTTCGCCGCGCCCTCGAGCACCCCGAGCGCTTGCGAAGCGGTGAGCCCCAGCAGCCGTGGCTCCTGGGCATTGCGCGGCACGTCGCGCTGGACGCACTGCGGGCCGAGTACCGAAGGCGTGTCCGCGAAGCGCCTGCGCCACGCGACGACAACGCCGAGCCTCTCGTCGAGCGCGTCGCAGATCCGCGGCCGGGCCCCGAACGCTTGCTCGCTCAACGAGAGCGCGCCGCAGTTCTGCGACGAGCTCTGGGAACTCTCCCCGAGTCCCAGCGCGAAGCGCTGGTGCTCTTTCACCTGGAGGAGCTCGACTACCAACAGATTGCCCAAAAGCTGGGCGTCCCGGTGGGCACGGTCGGAACCTGGGTGCTGCGGGGACGGCAAGCACTCGGTAAGCAGCTCCGCGAGGCGCTGGGTCAAGGTGCAGACAGAGGTGACTCATGATTCATGAGGTATTGGACGAAGAATCGCTGTGGACCGACGACGGACACGCCAGCGAGTTGGTGCTCAGTGCGCTCGGCGACGGCCAGGACACGCTCGTGCCAACTCGAGTCAGCGAGCACGTCGACAGCTGCGCTCGATGCACCGAGCGTTTGAGTGAAATTGCCATGCTCGCTTTTTCGCTCGACGAACGGCTGCTCGAGCTGGGGGCCGAGTCCGAAACCGAAGCGACGTGGCCTGTTGCCGGAGCGACTCCCGCCATGCCGTCTCGTCCCTTCCCGCTCCGCCCTTTCGCACTGTCGCTGCTCGTCGCCACGGTTGGCCTCATGCCGCGCCTGCTGGGCGAGGGCGGCGTGGCTGCGCGACTGTTGGGGCTCGAACACGGCGGCTTCAGCTGGCTGCGCAGCGCGCGACTGTTCGTGCCGTTGCTGCTCGAACGCGAACGCGCGTTCGTGATGGCGATCTGCCTCACCACCACTCTCCTGGCTTGCCTTGGCGGCTGGCTCTTGGCGCGCAGCGCCGAACTCCCGAAGGAAACGCTCACATGACACCCACCCCGCGCAGTTGGCCGCGCGCATTGATGCGCCTCACTCTCTGCCTTGCGGCCCCCATCCTGCTGCTCCTGCCCACCACGGCGCGCGCTGAGCTTCAGCGCAACGGCGCTTGGCCGACCGACGAGCGCGTTTCGCTCTCGGTTCACGGCGCGCCGCGGACCCAAGCGGTGCGAGAGCTGGCGGCAGCAGCCAAGTGGAATCTGGTCGCACGAGGACTCGGCGAGCAGCTGGTCGACGTCCAGGTCAGCGATCAACCAGCGGCCCGTGTGCTGGAGCTGCTCCTGGGCGCGGAGGACTTCGTCGCCGAACGTGAAGGCAATCTGGTCTCGATTCATCCGATCGATCCGAGTCCCCCAGCGCCAGCAGCAGCTGCTGCCTCGGCGCAGGTCGCGTCCAAGTCCAAGGCTGCGCTCGCACCACCGGCCGGCAAACAAGAGGACCGCGTCATCACCGGTTCGGGGCGCATCGCTCCCGGCGAAGTGGTGGGCGACGTCATCGTCTGGCGCGGCTCGGTCGTTGTAGAAGGCACGGTCAACGGCAGCGTCGCGGTCTTTGGCGGTTCGGCGCAACTCTTGTCGACGGCCTACGTCAAAGAAGACGTGGTCGCGTTTGGTGGCTCTCTGGAGCTCGAAAACGGCGTCCGCGTCGATGGCGAAGTCAGCTCCGTGTTCGGCAAGATGACCCGCGGCGATCAGGTGCAGGTGGTCTGCGTGACGTGCGGCGACGACGCCGAAAAGTCAATCGAAGGCTATGCCAAGAACTTCGCCGAGCGTTTGGCCGGGGCCTCGCTTCTCTGGATCGTTGGTGCGCTCTTGCTCGCCTTTGCCCTGCCGCGCGCCGAAGCGATGCGCGCCGAGATGTTGGCGCGCCCCCTGCGTTCGATGGGGCTGGGCGTGGGCGTGGTGCTGGGGCTCGCTCTCGTCCTGCTCACCTTGGTCGTGACCTTGATAGGCATCCCGCTTGCCGTTTTGGTGGGGCTCTTCTCGGTACTGGCCGGCTACCTGGCGTTTTGCATGGTACCGCTGGCGCTCGGCACCAAGCTGTTCGGCGGGCGCTCGCAGAACCCCTACGTGCACCTGGCGCTCGGCTGCACGTTCTTGTTCTTCGTCCAGCTCATTCCGGGCATCGGCGAATTGCTTTCGGTATTGGCGGCTCTCTGGGCGCTGGGCGCCCTGGCCGCCACGCGGGGGGCTGGACTCATTCCGCGCCGGCGCGGGCTCGCTGAATCCTGAATGGGGCACGCGGGCGATGGCGTAGGGCAGAGCGCGCCGGGCGCGAGATGTGCGTTTGGACCGGGGCGTTGGCCGACGCATTTTCGGCGCGCGCGCCGCGAAGGCTCCACGAGGAAAGGAGTCGCGTGCGGGACTGCAGTCAGTTAAGAAACGCGCGATGCATATTTCAGCAGCTTCGAGTTGGCTTGCCTTCGGAATCTTGGTCTCGAGCCTAGGCGGGCTCGCCGCTTGTGGCTCGGGCGATGGCGACGCGACTGGAGCCGGCGGCATGGGCGGCAACAGCGCGAACCAGGATGGCGGCACGAGTGGCGGCAGCTCGGGAGATGACCAAGGCACGGGTGGCAGTGCGAGTGAGGATTTCACGGGTGTTTACTCGGCCGGCAAAGGGGAGCTGGACTGCGCGGTGAGTACGCAGCTCTTCGTCACGGATGAGTTCTCCATCGTCTGCCAGAACGACGACGACGGCTTCGTGCAGATCACCTTCAAGGACGAGGCCAGCGCACGCACTGCTGGTTCCTTCACCATCACCGAGCGCAACTATTTCGAGCATCCCGAGCCGACCACCGTCGACGTCTCCTACGACTCTTTTGGCGACGAGCCTCAGCTGGTCAGCCAGTCCGACCTGCCGGGAACCGTAGAAGTAACCGCCTCGGGCGGACACAACGTGCTCACGCTCACCGACGTCGAACTCCACTCCTTCCCCGAAGCAGTCACCGGCACCGTCTCCGCTACGATCGACTTCTGAGCAGCCAGGCGTACGTGCCTTGAGGGGCCCCTCCGTTGAGGAGCGAAGGGGACCCGCAGGTCATATCCAGCTCGCAGAAAATGGTGCCAATAGTGACCCCACTTTTCGCGCCCTCTGAAACAAGCACCGTCCAGCAGGCAAGCGCGCGAGCGTTTTCCCAATCCCGACGACGTTCGAGAAACAGCCGTGGTGTTGGCCTTGGTGGTGTGCGCGCGTCTCATGCTTCAGCTGTTTCGAGAAACGCCAAGCAGATCGATCACAAGCGCAACGTGTCCCAGAAGTCGCAGGCCTCTTTCTGGACGCCGCTCACCTCTTTGGAATGCAGATCGAGTTGGAGGCTACGGTCGGAGCGGGCACTGTAGCGCGGCCAAGGCAGGCGGCTCGGGCCGTTGGGGTCGCCGGAGCGGGCGAACTCCGTCCAGTAGCCTTGCATGGACTTCACCAGCGGAAAGCCCACGGGGAGAATGGACACCCCGCGAACGGGGTTGTCGAAAACGAACGGCAGCTCAGAGGCGTGGAACGCGCCCAGGCCCGTAAAGGCCCCGTAAACCGGCACCGAAAAGCGATAGTGATAGGCTACGCCACCCTCCGCCACGTGCATGCGCGCGATGCGCCTCGCGTCGCAGGTAAAGACGTCGGAAACGATACTCGTTGCGACCTGGCGCGCGGTGGGCGTCGAGCCATAGCGCGCGACGATGGCGTCGACATCTTTGGCCGAAAAGAGGTTCCGAAGGGCGCTGCGCAGATCCGCTTCGTCTTGGATGTCGTCGCTGCGAAAGAAAAAGGTTCCTTCGTTCTGGTTGGCGCCAACGATCAGAGACACTTTCTTGGACCCGCCCGCACGGAAAAGAGGAACCGGCTGGTCGGGGAGGACATCTCCATCGACTGTCGGGCCCCAGATTTCGCCGGGGCCATAAATGAGCTGCTCAGCGAGCGGGAGCGCGTCCAGGACGGCCTTGGTGGAAGGCCGCCGCAGGCAAGTCAACAGTTGCACGCGGGCTCTTGCGTCGGGCGCAGAGTCGTCGTCAGGGGCAAGCCCGGAGCAGCTGATGGCTTGGATGAACCGCTCGAATTGGCGCTGGGCTCGCTCCGCGTCCGGCAGATCAAACCCCGTACACGGCGCGCTCTCGAGCACGGCACGCTGAAAAAGACCTGCGGCCGCGGGTGAAACCAGCTGCACGCAGGTACTGCCCGCGCCAGCCGACTCACCGAACAAGGTGACGCGCGACGGATCGCCGTCGAACGCAGAGATACTTTTTTCGAGCCAGCGCAGCGCCTCTTGCTGGTCACGCAGGCCGTTGTTGGCGGCGCCGGGCACGGCCAGAAAGCCAAACGGGCCCAGCCGGTAGTTGATGGTGATGACGATGACGCTGCGCGCTTCGGAAATTCGCTGCCCGTCGTACAGAGCCTCGCTGCCTGCGCCGGTGACGTAGCCCCCGCCGTGCATGAACACCATCACCGGATGCGGCCCCGGAGAAGTTGGAGCCCAGATGTTGAGGTAGAGGCAATCCTCGTCCGAATCCTCATTGAAATTGGTACCGGACAA